>JBITAG010000001.1:0-5166 GCA_044439985.1 Phycisphaerales bacterium JB059
CAGCGGGTCGCCGTTGTTGTACTGCACGTCCGTGTACCGGGCGCCCAGGTTGCCCTCGACGAGCACGTTCTTGCCGATCATGATGCGGCTGGGGCTGATGATCGCCTGGTCCACGGTCTTGACGAGGCGGTAGTCGCGGGAGATGGTGCGCCGGATCGGCTGCCCGGAGCGCATGTCATCGAAGACGATCCCGTCGACGATGATGCGGATGTGCTCGCCGTCGGCGAGCGGGGCGTAGCGGATCTGGTAGGCGGGGGGGAGGGCGCCCTCGATCGCGGGGTCTTCCAGGGCGATCGCGGGGGTGTAGACCCAGTTGGTGGAGCGGTAGACGCCGGTGTCCGCGTCCGCGGGCGCCGAGGCGGAGACGGGCTCGTCGATGAACTCGCCCCCGGTGACGATGTTCTCGTCGGCCATGTGGTGGCTGATGAGGGCCTCCATGACGCCCGAGGGCGGGCCCCCTTCGCTGTACCCGCTCGGGGGGGGCATGACGTCGTGGTCGCCGATGGCGCCCGCGTCACCGTCCCAGAGGGCGGTGGTCATCACGGCGTCGATGTCGCTCTCGGCGACGATGAAGCGGCCCGCCGCCTCGTTGAGCCTGGCCTCCCCGATGGCCAGCCCGGTTTCGGCGGCGCTCATCGCCCGCATGACGCGCAGGTGCGTCGCGGCGGTCCGCACGTTGCCCGTGCTCGCGACGCCCATCGCCGCCACAAGGGAACCGAAGATGATGAGGAACATCATGGCCAGCACCGACGCCACGCCCCGGCGCGAGGCGAACAGCGCACGGATCCGGCTCCTGCCTGTCGATTTCCTGCTGCTCATCGCTGGTGCTCCTGGGATCCCCTCGGTCACGGCCTGATCCACGTCACGCGGGCGACCTCTTCGGGCTCGACCGCGCCGGCTCGCTGATACGTCACCACCACCGTCACCCGGAGGGGGAAATCGTCCACATCTCGTCCCTTGAAGTCCCCCGAGGGAGGCTCGACGTAGTCGTCGTCGAGGATGATCGAAGTGTCGAAGGGATCGACCTTGTCCACGATCACGGTCTGGCGCCAGCCGAACATCGGGACCTCGACCCCGCCCTCGGTGACGATGCTCCCCCCGGGATCGATCTGGGGCACGACCTCGCGGAACGCGTTGATCGGGCCGGGCAGGTCCCCGTCCTCGAACCCCGCGGTCCCCACGTACGAGAACGTGATCCCGTCGAAGTCGTCCAGGTCGTCGAAGTCCTCGACGCCGAACTCCGCCGCGTTCGGCCCCCACCCCGAGAGCGCCGTCCCCCCCGACCCGTCATCTTCGAGCGAGAGCCCGACGACGGGGTCGTGCTTGGGCAGGTTCCGCGTCAGCTCTCGGATCTCATTGGCCAGGAAGGTCCCGCTCGCGGCGTGGGAAGACCAGGTGTTCGTCTTGATGAAGGCCTGCTGGGCGTCCACCATGGCGAGGACACCCACACCCACGATCACCGTGGCGAGGGCCGCCTCGATCAGGGTGAAGCCGGAGCCCCGGACACTTCGAGTTCTCGGGCGTTTCGCGTGCGGCATCGAGCTTCCTCCGGGCGGACCGCCCGCGCGGGGCGGTCCATCCCCGAAAGCATCGGTTACTGCACGATCTGGCTCATCTTGAAGATCGGGAGGATGATCGCCATCGCGATAAAACCAACGACTGAACCCATGATGATGATCATGATGGGCTCGATCATTCCGGTAACCGCCTTGATCTGGTCACGCAGCGTCTTGGCGTAGTACGTCGAGATTTCGTCGAGCACCTCGCCCAGCTTGCCCGACTCCTCGCCCGCGGCGATCATCTGGCTCACCGCCTTGGGCAGGAGCGTGGTCTCCTGCAGCGGCGCGGCGATCTTCTTGCCCTGCTTCACCGAGTCGTGGACCTTGCGCCACATCGTCGTGTACAGCTGGTTCCCCGAGATATCGCCGGTAATCGTCAGCGTGTCGAGCATGGGCACGCCCGCGTTGATGAGCTGGCCCATGGTCTGCAGCGAACGCGAGATGAACAACGCCCGGAACATGCCGCGCATCACGGGCATGCTGAGCTTCGTCTTGTCGAGCCAGAACGAGCCAAGCTCCGTCTTGAGCCCCGCGAAGCCGAGGCCGGCGACGACCGCCAGCCCGCCGAGCAGGAAGGGCCACTGGGCGATCATGAACTGGCTCAGGCCCATCAGGAAGTTGGTCGCCCAGGGCAGGACGTCCTCCTTGCCCTCGAAGACCGAGTAGAACTTGGGGAGCACGAACGTCAGCAGGAAGACCGTCACCCCCACCGCGAGCCCGCCGATAATGCCCGGGTAGATCGAGGCGCCGATCACCATCTTCCGCGTCTCGAGCTGCTGCGCGATGTACCCGGCGATCCGGTCGAGCATCTCGGAGAACGAGCCGGACATCTCCGAGGCTCGGACCATGTTGATGTAGAGCGAGCCGAACAGCTTCGGGTGAGCGGCCAGGGCGTCGGAGAACTGCTTGCCGCTCTCGACGTCCTCCTTCAGCCGGATGATAACCTTCTTGAACGCCTTGTGGTCCGTCTGGTCCGCGATCCCCTCGAGCGCGGCGCGCAGGTTGATACCCGCGCGGATCATGACCGCGAGCTGCGTCGTGAAGTCCAGGACGTTCTTCTGCGTCGGCTTCCGCTCGTTCAGGCTCGAGAGCGCTTTGCTCAGGCCCTCGGCGGCGCTCGGACCCTGCCGGTCGGACTGCACCGAGATCACATGTGCGCCCTGGTTGCGCAGGATCGCGGAGGCGGTCTGCGCGCTCTCGGCCGCCATCACTCCCGACTGGACCCGACCGTCCGCGGTGCGGATCTGGTACTTGTACGCGCCCATGCGTGTCCGTCCTCTCCGGTCTTAGGCGACCAGCTGCTTCTCGAGCTTGTCCGGGTGGACCGCCTGCGCGATCGCGTCTTCTTTCGAGATCAATCCGTTGAAGTACAGCTCCGCGATCGAAGAGTCCAGCGAGCACATCCCGATCGCCCGGTTCGTCTCGATGACGTTCGGGATCTCGTAGATCTTGTTCTCGCGGACGAGGTTCCGCACCGCGGGCGTGCAGAGCAGCGTCTCCACCGCCGGAACCATGCCCGGGCGATCGCTCCGGGTGAAGAGCGTCTGGCTGATCACCGCCTGCAGCGTGGAGGAGAGCATCGAGCGGATCTGGTTCTGCTGACCGCCCGGGTACATATCGATGATACGAGAGACCGTCTGCGACGCGTTGACCGTGTGGAGCGTCGAGAGCACGAGGTGCCCCGTCTCCGCCGCGGAGATCGCCAGCGAGGACGTCTCGAGGTCACGCATTTCGCCCACCAGGATGATGTCCGGATCCTGACGCAGCGCGTGCTTGAGCCCGGACGCGAACGCGGGCATGTCGCGCCCCAGCTCGCGCTGCTCGATGATGCACTGGTCCGACTCGAAGAGGTACTCCACCGGGTCCTCGAGCGTGATGATGTGCTTGCGGTACCGCTCGTTCATCGCCTGGATCATCGCCGCCAGCGTCGTCGACTTGCCCGAGCCCGTGTCCCCCGTCACGAGGACCAGCCCGCGGGGCAGGTACGTCAGGCGCGCGATCACCTCGGGAAGACCCAGGTCCGCCAGCGGCGGCACCTTGGTCTTGATCATTCTCATCGCCAGCCCGACCGTCCCCTGCTGCAGGTGCGCGTTGACGCGGTACCGGGCCAGGCCCTCCACCATGTACGAGAAGTCCGCGTCCTTGTTGACGCTGAACATCTCCTTGACCTCGTCCACCACCATCGACTCGAACATCGCCCGCGTCTGCTCCGGGCTCAGCACCGGCATGTCCAGCGAGGTCATCACCTGGTGCACCCGCATCATCGGCGGCTGTCCCGCGACCAGGTGGATGTCAGAGGCGTCGGCGTCGTAGGCGGCCTGCAGGATCGCGTCGATGTCCACGGGTGGGCTCCTGGCTCTCGGGACGCCCACGCTCCACCGCATGGCGGACGGGCGGCGCCCAATCGCTCATCGGGCCGACCCTCACCCGGATCAAGGCCCAGACGCGCCGATCCGTCGGAACCCGCCCGCTCCCTCCGCTCTGCCCACGCATCCGTCCCAGCCCGCACAACCCGGACAACCCGACGCCCCGCACGCCCTACGAACGCGCCCCGGCGACCAACGCCTCCCGTGCCTGCACCGCCAGCTCGTCGCACCGCTCGTTCTCCGGGTGCCCCTTGTGCCCGCGGATCCAGTGGAACCGGATGTCATGGTCCTGCATCAACTTGTCCAGCCGCTCCCACAGGTCCCGGTTCTTGACCGGCTTCTTGTCCGCGGTCTTCCATCCCCGCTTCTTCCACCCCGCCATCCAGCTCTCGAGGCCCTTGAGCACGTACTGCGAGTCGCTCGTCAGGTCCACCACCGACGGTCGCTCCAACGCCGAGAGCCCCTCGATCACCGCCATCAGCTCCATCCGGTTGTTCGTCGTGTCCCGCTCGGCGCCCGAACGCTCACGCACGCTCCCCGACACCGGGTGACGCAGCAGGTACCCCCAGCCCCCTGGCCCGGGGTTTCCCGAGCAGGCGCCGTCGGTGAACAGCTCGACGTGGGGCGGCTTGGACGCGGTGGGCTTCGTGTCGGTCATCGTGTCGAGCATAGCCCCCGCCCCGGCTCGGCTACCATCGTCCCATGACCAGCGCGAGCACGGACGTCAGGGCCGACGAGACGACCTCCGACGACGCCCTGCGCGTCATCCGCGTGGAGGTCCGCCCCGCCCCGGGTGTGGGCGACCCCCGCGCGACGAGCCTCATCCACGACGCCCGAGCCCTCGGCTTCGAGGTCTCCGCCGCCGGCTCCACCCGCGTCTACCTCATCGAGTCCGCGATGGGCGACTGGGACGCCGAGACCATCCGCTCACGCCTGCTCGAGGATCCGGTCACCGAGCGGGCCGCGCCCGGCATGGCCGCCGTCGAACCGGGGCGCGTGCTCGTCGAGGTCCACCCCCTCCCGGGCGTGATGGACCCCACCGCCCAGACCGTGCAGAGCGCGATCCGCGAGCTGGTGGGCGTCGACGCCCGCGTCACCACCGGATGGCGCTACGACCTGGCGGGCGTGACCCGGGAGCAGGCCGTCGAGATCGCCAACCGACTCCTGGCCAACCCCGTCGTCCAGGCGATCCACACCGAGCCCCACTGGCCCGAGTCCTTCCCCGTCGGGCACGAGCACGC
>JBITAG010000002.1:0-11472 GCA_044439985.1 Phycisphaerales bacterium JB059
ACCTCGCCCGCGCCCACCCCGTCGACACCCTCGACCGGGCCGGTGTCAACGAGGTGGGCAGGAGCTACATCGACGCCCTGCACGCCCGCGCCGGGGACGACCCCGAGCGCATCGTCGACAAGATGCCCGGCAACGCGATCCACCTCGGCCTGGCCAGCCGCGCCCTCCCCGGCGCCCGCGCCGTCTGGTGCCGACGCGACCCGCGCGACGTCGTCCTCTCCTGCCACTTCCAGGACTTCGGGGACGTCCACCGCTACACCGCCGACCTGGAGCTGTGCGCCCACGCCCTCGTGGAGCACACCAGGGTCATGCGCTACTGGCAGTCCGCCCTCGACCTGCCGATCCATGAGATGGTCTACGAGCGGCTCGTCGAGGACCCCGAGGGGCAGACCCGCGCGCTCTGCGAATTCCTCGCCCTCGACTACGACCCCGCCTGCCTCGAGTTCCACCGCTCCGGACGCTTCGTCCGCACCCTCAGCCACGCGCAGGTCCGCCGGCCCATCTACAAGTCCAGCTCCGCCCGCTGGAGGGCGTACGAGGCGCAGCTCGCCCCGGCGATCCGGATCCTCGCCGAGGCCGGGCTCATCGACGACTGACGCCCGCCTCTACCCCTCGCTGACCTCACTCACGCTCGCGCACGTGCACGCCAGGTTCCGGTCCCCGTACGGGTTGTCCACCCGCGCGACGCTCGGCCAGCACTTGCGCCGACGCAGGTTCGGCGTCGGGAACGCCGCGACCTGCCTCGAGTACGGGTGCGTCCACTCGTCGGCGCTGACCATCTCGATCGTGTGCGGCGCGTTCTTGAGCGGGTTGTCCTCCCGGTCGATCCGCCCCTCCTCGATCGCCCGGATCTCCTCGCGGATCTCCAGCATCGCCCCGCAGAACCGCTCCAGCTCGCTCAGCGGCTCCGACTCGGTCGGCTCGACCATCAGCGTCCCGGGCACCGGCCAGCTCATCGTCGGCGCGTGGAACCCGTAGTCCATCAGCCGCTTGGCGATGTCGTCGATCCGGATGTCCGCGCTCTTCTCAAACCCGCGGCAGTCCAGGATGAACTCGTGCGCCACACGCCCCCGGTCGTTCACGCAGAGCAGGTCGTACGCCCCGGAGAGACGCTCGGCCATGTAGTTCGCGCTCAGCAGCGCCACCTCGCTCGCCCGACGCAGCCCCGCCGACCCCATCAGGGCTATGTAGAGGTACGAGATCGGGAGGATCGAGGGGCTCCCGTACGCCGCCGCCGAGATCGGCCCGATCGCCTGCGCCCCGGCGGTCTCCGGGCGAACGACCGGGTGCGTCGGGAGGAACGCCGCCAGGTGCGCCCTGACCCCGATCGGCCCCATCCCCGGCCCGCCCCCCCCGTGCGGGATGCAGAAGGTCTTGTGCAGGTTCAGATGGCTCACGTCCGCGCCGTAGTCCCCCGGGCGGCAGAGCCCGCACTGCGCGTTCATGTTCGCCCCGTCCAGATAGACCTGCCCCCCGTGCTCGTGCACGACCTCGCAGATCTCGCGGATGTTCGGGTCGAAGATCCCCGCGGTGGACGGGTAGGTGACCATGATCGCCGAGAGGTTCTCGCGGTGCTGCTCGGCCTTCGCCTTCAGGTCCTCGAAGTCGATGCGCCCGTTGCGCGTCTTCACCCCCACCACCCGCATCCCCGCGATGATCGCGCTGGCCGGGTTCGTCCCGTGCGCCGACTCGGGGATCAGACAGACATCCCGATGCCCCTCCCCGCGCGACCGGTGGTACGCCCGGATCACCATCAGCCCCGCGTACTCGCCCTGCGAGCCCGCGTTGGGCATCAGGCTCACCGCGTCGTACCCCGTGATGTCCGCGAGCCACGCCTCCAGATCCGCGAACATCTCCGCGTACCCCCTCCACTGCTCGCGCGGCGCGAACGGGTGCAGGTGCGCAATCTCCGGCCACGTCACCGGGATCATCTCGCTCGTCGCGTTGAGCTTCATCGTGCACGAGCCGAGCGGGATCATCGCGTGCGCCAGGCTCAGGTCGCGCGACTGCAGCTCCGTCATGTACCGGAGCATCGCCGTCTCGGAGTGGTAGGAGCCGAAGACCGGGTGCGTCATGAAGGGGCTCGTCCGCGCGAGCCCCTCGGGGTACGCCCCGGGCGTCTGCGCGAGCATCTCCTCCGGATCGATCTCGACCTCGCCCCCGCACCCGAAGCAGGCGCACAGATCCCTCAGCAGCTCCGGGTTGGCCGTCTCGTCCAGGGTAACCCCCACGGTCCCGTCCTCGTAGTAGCGCAGGTTGATCCGGCGCGCCTCGGCCAGCTCACGCACCCGCGCCGCGTCCGCCGCCCCCCCCTTGGCGCCATCGAGCCGCACCCGGATCGTGTCGAACGGTTCTTTGGTGAGCACCTCGTGCCCCAGACGCTCCACGCCCCACGCCAGCGCCCGCGTGTACGCCCGCACGCGTCGCGCGATGTCCCGCAGGCCCTCCGGCCCGTGGTAGACCCCGTACATGCTCGCCATGATCGCCAGCAGCACCTGCGCCGTGCAGATGTTGCTCGTCGCCCGGTCGCGCTTGATGTGCTGCTCACGCGTCTGGATCGCCAGGCGCAGGGCCGGCTTCCCGCTCGCGTCGCGCGACACCCCCACGATCCGACCGGGCATTTTCCGCGCGTGCTTCTCGTGCGTCGCCATGAACGCCGCGTGCGGGCCCCCCAGCCCCATCGGCACCCCGAACCGCTGGGCGCAGCCCACGCAGATGTCCGCCCCCCACTCCCCCGGCGCCCGCAGCAGCGTCAACGCCAGCAGGTCCGCCGACGCCACGACCAACGCCCCCGCCTCGTGCGCCCGACGCGTCAGCGTCTCGTACCGCTCGACCCGACCGTCCGTCGTCGGGTACTGCACGAGGATCCCGCAGTACGCGCCCCCGTCCGCCTGCGCCGGGTCCCCCACCTCGATCGCGATCCCCATCGACTCCGCCCGCGTCTTCACGACCTCGATCGTCTGCGGGTGACAGTCCTGCGCCACGAAGAACGCCCGGGGCTGCTTGCGCGCGATCTGCGCGCACATGCTCATCGCCTCGGCGCACGCCGTCCCCTCGTCGAGCAGGCTCGCGTTCGCCAGCGGCAGGCCCGTCAGGTCCGCGATCATCGTCTGGAAGTTCAGGAGCGCCTCGAGCCGACCCTGCGAGATCTCGCTCTGGTAGGGCGTGTACTGCGTGTACCACCCCGGGTTCTCCAGCACGTTCCGGAGCACCACCGGGGGCGTCACCGTCCCCACGTACCCCATCCCGATGCAGCTCCGCCAGACCTCGTTCTTCTCCGCCAACGCCCGGAACTGACCGAGCAGCTCGTGCTCCCCACGCTCCGGCCCGACCGACAGACTCCCCTCCATCCGGATCTCGTCCGGGATCACGTCCCGCACGAACGCCTCCATCGTCTGGTACCCCAGCGTCTCGAGCATCCGGGCCTGCTCCGCTTCGCTCGGACCGATGTGCCGGCGCACAAACGTGTCCGTCGGCGCGAGCCACGCGCCCCGCTGGGTCTGATCGGTGGAGGTCTGAGTCATCGCGCCTCGGGCCCCGGTCGGGGCTGCATTGATGGTTGTCATGCGCCTATCCGTGCGGCAAGCCGCGTCAGGGAAGCTCGCCGGCCCGCCGTCGCCGGCCGCCGGGACGACACTGTAGGAACCAACCCCCGTAAACTCATCCATCCGACCCGCACGACCCAAACGGACAACCCGGCCCCGATGAACCATCGACGCCCCCTGCTCCGCCTCGCCGCCACCTGCCTGAGCCTCGCCGCGCCGGGCGCCCACGCCCAGCCGGGGGCGAGCGACGCCCTCGAAACCACCTACTTCGAGCACCTGAGCGTGCTGGCCGACCCCGCCATGCGCGGGCGAGAGCCGGGGGACGAGGGGATCGAACGGGCCGCCCGGTACATCATCGACCGGTTCCGCGCCCTCGGCCTCGAGCCGGCCTTTCCCACCCGCACCCTCACGGAGCGTGGACTGGCGGTTCTCACCCCCCGCGCCGCCTTTCGCCAGCCGATGGAGCTGCGGACCAACATGAGGGTTGTCCAGAGCGCCTGCCACGTCGGCGGACAGGAGCTGACCGAAGGGGAGGACTACACCGTCCTCGGCCACTCCGGCTCGGGCGCGTTCACCGGTCCACTCGTCTTCGCCGGCTACTCCATCGCCGCCGGCCCCCGCGGCTACCTCGGCTACCCCCCCGCCGCCAACATGAAGGGCAAGGCCGCCCTCATCCTGCGCTGGGAGCCGATGGACGAACTCGGACGCAGCCGCTGGGCCGAGAAGGGGTGGAGCCCGCACGCGGTCCTGACCCGCAAGATCACCGCCGCCGTGCGCCGGGGCGCCTCCGCCGTCGTCATCACCACCCCACCGGGCGCCGACGACGAGAACGCCTTCACCCTCGACACCACCCAGAACACCCCCGACACCCGCGACCTGTTCGAGGTCCCGGTGGTGATGATCCGTCCGGAGATCGCCCGGAGGCTCATCGAGCAAAGCGAGGAAACCCGCTCGCTCGAAGAACTCCGCCTGCTCGCCGACGAGGGCGAGATCCTCATCGACCTCCCCGGCTCCGAGATCACCCTCTCCGTCGAGGTCGACCGCTCCCCCCTGACCACCGACAACCTCGGCGCGGTCCTGCGCGGGCGCGGCGACCTCGCCAGCGAGTACATCGTCATCAGCGCCCACTACGACCACATCGGCGAAGGACGCTGGGCCTCTCTCGCCCCCGACCGGGCGGGCGAGATCCACCCCGGCGCCAACGACAACGCCTCCGGCGTCGCGGGCCTGCTCCTCGCCGCGCAGATCCTCTCCGACCAGTACGCCGCCCTCCCGGAGGACGCCCGCGCCCGCTCGGTCCTCTTCCTCCCCTTCACCGCCGAGGAGTCCGGTCTCGACGGCTCGAAACACTACGTCACGCGCCCCATCGCCCCCATCCCCGCCCACACCATCCTCCTCAACCTCGAGATGATCGGGCGCATGCGCGACGGCCTCATGCACATCCTCGGCGTCGGCTCGGCCAAGGGCCTCGAGCCCCTCATCGACCGTCGCCTCGCCGAGTCGGGCCTTGGCGTCGAACGCCTCCCCGGCCTCGCCGGGGGCGCCTCCGACCACGCCTCCTTCGACGCCGTCGAAGTCCCCTACCTCACCTTCCACGCCGGCAACCACCCCGAGTACCACACCCCCGACGACACCATCGAAACGATCAACGTCCCCGGCGCCGTCCGCATCAGCACCCTCATGGCCGCCATCGCCATGGACATCGCCACCAACCCCGACGGCCTCGACTTCTCAGACCCCGAGCCGCCCGACGACCGCCCCCGCCCCCAGCCCACCGGCCCGCGCGTGCGCACCGGCATCGTCCCCTCCGCCCGCCCCGACGAGGGCGTCGTGGTGAGCCGGGTCTTCGACGCCACCTCCGCCGCCGACGCCGGGATCGAGGAAGGCGACGTCATCACCGAGTGGAACGGGACGCCCACCCCGGACGTCCAGGCCTGGATGCCCCTGCTCCTCGAGCACGAGCCGGGCGACGAGATCACCGTCAAGATCCGGCGCGACGATCAGGAGATCGAGCTGATCTTGATCCTGCGCGCGCCCTGACCGCGCTCAGCCGAACCAGCGCAGACGCCAGTGCCCGTTCTCGTAGACCATGTCCATGAACGTCCACGCCAGTGTCCGGTGCAGGAGCTTGGGCGCCTCCAGCCGGAAGACGTTGTCCCCCTGCGGCTTCATGAACGTCCCGGGCGTGTACTCCCCCATCGGGATCGTGCTGAAGAGCTTCCGGATCGCCCGCTCGTGCTGCTTGAGGTACCTGAACCCCTCCATCGGGTCCACGCCCCGCTGCGCGAACTCACGCTTGGTCATCTCGCTGAGCACCTGATCGACGAACAGCTCCCCCTCGTTCTGGTCGAGCGTCGTGAAGATGTGCGACATGAGCTGACGACCGGTGCGCGACACCAGCGTCACGCTCCCGTCCGGGTGCTCCACGCGAAGGCTCGCCTCCGACTCGTCCACGACGACCGTCCGACGGTCGTCCGAACCGTCCTCGGTCGGGCGGATGGCCGCCCCCACCTCCGCCCCGGGCAGAGAGCCGAGCATCGGGGAGCCGCGCACGACCCGGCGCGTCTCGCACGCCCCCAGCGCGAGAACCGCGAGCGAGGCGACCACCGGCAGCGTCAGGCCACGCGTCCTCATCCCCTCCCCTTTCGCACCCGGGCCGCTCCGGTTCATCCGCACGCGCACCCCGGTTGGCCACACCCCCCGCCGCCGCCGCACGCCTCCGGCTCCGGACGCGGGCCGAGCATCCGCTCCACCTTCGCGTTGACGAACCGGAGGTGGTGCTCCAGGTGCCACGTGTCGAACGCAAGCATCTCACGCACGGTCAATCGCCCGAACTCCGGGTGCAGCATGGCCCGGTCCCACGCCTCGCGCGGCGCGATCGCCAGCGTCGCCGCCGTCCACTGACGCAGCGTGTAGACCGCCGCGACGAACGCCCCCGTGGGCGGGCGGATCGGCTCGCCCCCGAGCAACGCCACGCCCCCGCCGTAGATCCCCGAATCGACGAACGCCCCCTCGTCCCACGTCGCCGGCGTCGGGTTCTCCTCGACGATCGCCCGACGGATCCGCCACGTCTGCACCAGCTCCGAGTCCGCCAGGTGCCCGAGCACGACCCGGAGCGGCCACTTGCCCACCCCCGCGTCCTCCAGGAACGCCATGTCGAGCTGCTCATCCTCCATCTCGAAGACCCGCGGGTCGAGCCGCTCGATCCCGTCCCGGAAACGCATCAGCAGCGTCTCCGGCGCCGCCTCCAGCAACGCCTCCCGGTGCGGGGCGTACATCGACTCGATCTCGGGAGCACTCTGGGCCATCTTCGCCTCCTTGGCTGCCCAACCATAGAGGCCCCCCCGCCCCTACGCTGCCGGCATGACCCCCACCCCCCACGAGCGTCGCCTGGCCCTCCGGGTCGTCACCATGCCACGCGACACGAACCCCTACGGCACGATCTTCGGCGGCGTCATCCTCTCCTACATCGACCAGGCCGGATTCGTCGAGGCCCTCAACCACGGGGACTTCACCTGGGTCACCGCCTCCATCGAACGCGTCGATTTCCGCGCCCCCGTCCACCTCGGCGACATCATCAACGTCTACACCCGCACCGTCCGCCTCGGTCGAACCAGCGTCACCATCGAGGCCGAGGTCGAGGCCGAACGCTGCCCCGATCACCTGGCCACCCGCGTCACCAACGCCACCCTCACCATGGTCGCGCTCGACGAATCCGGAAAGCCCACCCCCTTCGCGGCTCAGGACTAGCTATCCTGCGAGCGGTTCAGTGGGGAGAACACACACGATGCCTCTCGGAAAGCTCTTCGGTAAAGGCGGCTCCAACGACGAGCCCGACAACGCGCCCCCCACGGGTGAACCCCTGCTCGACTCGGTCCACGCCGCCGCCGAGGGGTTCCCCAGCCACGCGGTCGCCACCGTCCGGTGCGAAAGAATCGCCGAGCGCGAGGGACCCATCCTCGTCTCCGAACTCTCCGAGGTCGCCAAGGCCCGTGACTGCCGCCTCGCCATCGACCTCACCGAGGTCATGATGATCTCCTCGGCCGGCATCGGCTCGCTCGTTCAGCTCCACCGCGCCTGCGCCGAGCACAGGGGCAAACTCGTCCTCTTCGGCATCTCCGAAGAAATGCTCGCCATGCTCAAGGTCGCCCGCCTGGACAAGCTCTTCACCATCAAGTCCAAACGCGACGACGCCATCGGAGCCCTCACGTGAGCGCCCCGGCGCGGTTCACCCCGGACCGCCCCGCGAAACTCGCCGCCTTCGCCTCCGGCTCCGGACGCACCATCGAGAACCTCCTCGAACGCATCGAGGCCGACGCCATCCCCGCCCGGATCGTCCTCGTCCTCACCTCGCGCGCCTGCCGCGCCGCCGACATCGCCCGCGACGCCGGCATCCCCACCCTCGTCCGCCCCGAACGCATCCCCGAAGGCGAACTGCTCGATCTGGTCGCGCACCACCGGCTCGACCTCATCCTCCTCTGCGGCTACCTCCATCTCCTCCCCGTCCCCGCCCCCCAGCGTGGACGCGTCCTCAACATCCACCCCGCCCTCCTCCCCGACTTCGGTGGCCCGGGCATGCACGGGCTCAACGTCCACCGGGCCGTCCTCGAGGCCGGCCGCACCGAGTCCGGCTGCACCGTCCACTTCTGCGACGACCGCTACGACACCGGCCCTGTAATTCTGCAGGAGCGCTGCCCCGTTCGACCCGATGACACCCCCGAGGCCCTCGCCGCGCGGGTCTTCGAGGTCGAACGCAACGCCTACCCCCGGGCGCTCGTACAACTCCTCTCCGGGCAGGCCTCGCCCCACCCCGCCGGCTGATCGGCCCGCCCCCCGGCGCCCGCCCCACCCCGGGGCGTGGAGAACCCGATGCCCCGACGACTCGCCATCCGATCCGCTCCGCTCCTCGCCCTCCTCGCGATCTCCCTCGCCGCCCACGCCCAGCCCATCGAGGGGGAGATGGACGTCGAGCCCATCCTCATCCACCGCTCCTACCTCCACGGGACCCTCCCCGAGCCCGCCCCCACCCAGCCCGAGGCCGGCGCCAAGCAGGCCAAGGTCCAGGCCCGCATGCTCGAACGCAGCGCCGTCCAGGCCATCGACGAGGGCGACCTCCAACGCGCCGACGAACTCCTCGAACGCCAACGCCTCCTCGAGCCCCGCTCCCACATCGTCTACTACAACCTCGCCTGCGTCCGATCCCTCATGGGGTTTCCCGGTGAGGCCGCCGACCTGCTCGGCATGTCCGTTGAACGCGGGTTCGACGACATCCACCAGCTCGTCCGCGACCCCCACCTCAACGCCCTGCGCGACGAACACCTCTACACCCAGCTCATCGACCACTGGCCCGCCATCCTCGACGCCCGACGCGACGCCAACCTCGCCAACGTCCACACCTGGCTCTCCGGTCGATACGAAGACCTCCGCGACGACACGCTCCGCATCGACCTGGTCAGCGCCCACGACCCCACCTCCACACGCCAGTCCCTCGACGAACTCCGCACCCTCGCCACCTGGGGGCAGCAGCACATCTTCGGCGACATCCTCGCCGACGAGTTCGCCCCCTACGACCCCTGGGTCATCGTCGTCCTCCCCAACGAGGCCGACTTCATCAAGTGGTCCGTCGGCGTCCTCGGCGCCTCCGCACGCCAGGGCTTCTCCCGCGTCGGCGGCGCCTACGTCCACGACAACAAGCACCTCGTCGCCCAGGACCTCGGCGCCACCCTCCGCCACGAGTTCTTCCACGTCCTCCACTGGCGCGACATGACCCGTCGCGGCCAGTCACACCCCATCTGGATCCAGGAGGGCCTCTGCTCCCTCGTCGAGGACTACGACATCACCGCCGGCGCCCTCCACCCCGCACCCTCCTGGCGCACCAACATCGTCAAACGCCTCCTCCGCGCCGGGCGCCTCGAACGCATCGACAAACTCGCCGCCTACTCCCAGGCCCGCTTCTCCTCCAAACGCCCCCTCGCCCGCTACGCCCACGCCCGCACCGTCTTCCTCTACCTCGCCGACCAACACAAACTCCGCGACTGGTACCGCGCCTACACCGAAACCTACGACGAAGACCCCTCCGGCCTCCGCGCCCTCGAACGTGTCCTGGGCCAATCCCTCGACGACATCGAAAGCGAGTACCGCGCCTGGATCGACGCCCTCCCCATGGTCCCCGAGACCGGCGCCGACCTCCGCGCCACCCTCGGCGTCGAGATCGAGAACGGCTCCGGCGACGGCCCCGTCGTCGTCTCCGTCTCCCGCGACGCCCGCCAAAGCACCGGCCTGCGCCCCTTCGACCGCATCACCAGCATCGACGGACAACCCACCCGCGACCTCAACGAACTCCCCCGCCGCCTCGGCGACCACCCCCCCGGCGCCACCGTCCCCCTCACCGTCCGACGCGGCCGCATCCACGAGACCCTCCGGGCCACCCTCACCCACCGATAGCCCCAAACGGGGGGATGGAACCAACCCGCCATCCATGCGAAAATGTGTGATGCACCGGGGAATGCACATCTGCGCTGGAGGTCTCTCATGTCCCGCAAGATCGCCCTGCTCCCCGGTCTGACGCTGATCTCACTCGCCCACGCCGCGCCCCCGATTGAGGTTGCCCTCAAAACCGGCGACGTCATCAACGAGCGAACCGTCCTCAGCTTCGATCTGGACGACGCCCTCGGCCTCCAATGGGCCTACGCCCCCATGGGCCCCGACGCGCTCTGGGCCGGCGTGCACATGCAAGGCCCCGCCGACACCGAGCCCCAACGCGCCTTCGCCATCCGCGCGGGCAGCGAGGACGGCAGCATCCTCCCCGAGTCGATCTACGCCGCCCAGCTCGACCCCGACCAGACCCTCGTCTCCTTCATGCCCCGCCACACCGGCCCCAACGCCATCCACTTCGCCACCGCCTACACCCGAAACGCCGACGAAACCTTCGCCCGCTCGACAGCCTTCATCGCCCAGGTCGGACAGCCCACCCGCGCCCTCACCCCCCTCGAACTCGATGGTCTCGACGGGCCCGCACCAACCCCGCGACTGCAGATCTCCTCAGTCGTCCGCGTTCCCGACGACGCCGGATTCGTGGTGGAGTTCGTGTACCCGTACGTCAGGGACTACGGCGCCGCCGGGGGGAACGCCGACGAAACACTCGTCCTCAACGACGACGCGCCCCACAACCCATCCAACCTCTTCGATCCCGCGATGCATCCCGACCTCGGCTTCTTCTACCGCGACGCACGGGACGAAGGTGTGTTCCAGATCGCCCCCCCCTTCGTCGGTGACCCACCCGTCCTCCTCATGGACCGACACACCGTCCTCCCCCAGCGCTTCGGTGCTTCGATCTCGCTCAGCGAAGGCCCGATCGGGTTCGCCCTCTCCCAGTCCGGCGTGATCGTCGCCTACGTCTCCGTTGATTCCGACAACGGGCTCCTGGTCGGTGACTTCACGAGCGGTTTCGAGTTCACCCCCTTGGAAAACCTGTTTAATGGCGACCCCCGGATCGACGAGGACAGCCCCTTCCGCGCGCTCGCGGCACTCGCGCCCAACGGCTCCCTCACCATCCCCGGCCAGGTCTCGGAAGATCACCTGGTCCACGATCGATGCGTGCTGATCCGCCCCGCCTTGCCCCCCACCGGGCGCGAACAGAGCAACACCCCCCGCCCCGGACTGGCGGATGATCTCCGCGTCACCCACACCCACTGGCACCGCATCTCTGACTACGGCGCCGTCCTCATGGCCCTCCGCCTCGCCCCCGAGTCCGACCTCGACGCGAGCTTCGACGCCATCGTCGCCCGCTACCCCTCCGGCCAGTTCGAGATCCTCGCCCGCGAGGGTGAAGCCATCCCCGGCCTCGACCCCGCCCTCGGCGCCGTCACCGCCATCGACACCGCCGCCCTCGGCAACCCCAGCGAACGCACCCTCACCGAGTCCGGCC
>JBITAG010000003.1:0-7878 GCA_044439985.1 Phycisphaerales bacterium JB059
CGACTTCTCCGACGTCCTCGCCTTCCTCGCCGCCTTCTCCGCGGGCGATCCGCTGGTGGACCTCGCCCCGCCGCTCGGCGTCTTCGACTTCTCCGACGTTATCAGCTTCCTCTCGGCCTTCGGCTCCGGCTGTCCCTGATCCACACGCAACCCATCCCTCGAGGAGAGAGCGGGGGTGGAGTGAAGGGCTCTCGTGACCGTCCAGCGGACGTCGCGAGAGCCCTGTCTTTTTTCGACCCCGCGACGTCCAAAAAGACACAGCAGCCCAGGGACGTCACCTCTCTCCAAACGCCGTCCCCAAGCTGCTGGTCATGTCGCCCGTTTCCCCATTTCCAGGGATCGGGCTGCCGCCCGCTCTCTCTCCGGTGGCAGGCAAAACCACCGTATCGAGGGTGCAATCGCCGCACAACCGCACCGTGGGGTCCCTCCTCAGGTTTTGCGGTTCGCTCATACGCCGATTCACGGCATCGGCGCCTCGTCGCGGTGCAAGTACAGGCGGTAGACATACTTAGAGATGCGCTGCTCGTCGATCAGGCCAACCCGCCCCTGCTCGATCAACTCCGCGAAGTTTCCCAGCTCCGTGCTCTCCCCATCCGCCCGGATCAACGCCAGATCCCACCCCGGGGGCGGGCCATCCTCCGCCCCCCAGGGCGTCCAGCGAATCTCCACCGCCTCCCCCAGTCCCGCCTCGCGGAGCGTCCGGCGGATCTCCTGCAACGCCTCGGGCCGCGCCTCGATCGCGTCGTCGGCGATCAGCACCCGTCGGTCCAGCTCCGGCAGGTCCTCCAGCGTGCGCACCAGCGCCCGCCCCATCCGGCCCCCCGCCTCCCGACCGCTCGACGCCCGCACCCCCGCCTCCCGTGATCCGATGTACACCCACGCCCCCCCCAGCAGCAGGATCACCCAGACCGCCGGTCGCCCCAGGAACATCCAGCGCGCGATCATCCGGCGTCGTTCCGTGAACGCCCCGGCGCGAAACGCCCCGCGCAGCGCGTACGCCGCCAGGGGCGCCAGCACCACCACCCCCGGCATCACGTAGCGCGGGTTGCTCAGCCCGATCGCCGTCCAGAGCGCCATCGCCACCACCCACGCCCACGCCAGCGCGCGCGCGCACTCCAGCACCCCCGCCTCCCGCTCGTCCGCGTCCCCTTCTCGACGGGCGTCCGGCCCCCAGGGCCGCAGCAGGGCCAGCGAGAGGGGCAGGGCGTACACGAACCCGGTCGGTCCCAAGGCGAGGATCTGTGTGACCGGCGCGGACCAGAGGTGCGACGCGGGCGCCGCCCGCACCGCCGGCTCATCCCCAAGCGCGCGGGCGAGCAGGAGGAACATGCCCCCCGAGGCGATCGCGCCGGCGCCCAGCCCGACCCAGAGCCAGGGCGACCGGAGCGCCCGGATGGAGCGCCGCGCGAACACCCCCCCGACGAGGGCGCCGACCACCACGGGAGCGCCCGCCGGCCCCTTGCTCAGCGCCGCCACGAAAACCCCGATCGCGACGAGCCCCGCCATCCACGCCCCCTGCCGGGCGCGCGAAGAACGCGTCAGGTCGATGCAGGCCAGCGCGCACAGCTGGACCCCCAGGGCGTGGAGGGCCTCGATCTCGGCGCTGCGTCCGACCTCCCACATGAGGGGTGAGAGCGCCTGCGCGAGTCCCGCCCCGATCCCCCAGCGTGCCCCGAACCAGCGCCGACCGAAAGCGAGCGCCACGAGGGCCATCAGCGTCGCGCACGACGCCAGCGCCGCCCGGGCCGCCCACTCGGTCTGTCCGAAGAGCATCGAACTCAGCGCGATGAGCCAGGCGATCCCCGGGGGCTTGCGCACGTACGCGGTCCCGAACATCCGCGTGGTGAGCCAGTCCCCCGAGGCGAGCATCTCCCAGGCGGGGATTACGCGGTGTCCCTCGGTCATCGCCAGGCCCCCCTGTCCGAGCAGGGGCCAGAAGACCGCGGCGCACGCGAGGAGCACGAGCGTCACCTGAATCCAGCCGCGTTCGTGCAGGCGCGCCATGGGTGGTGGAGCCTATCGCCGTTCAGGGCTCGTCGGGAGTCGGGCCGTCGTAGGGAATCGGCTCTCCGGTCTCGAGGCTCTGACGGATCGGCTCGGCCCAGGTCTCGAGCATGGCGCGCAGGTGGGGGTTGTCCTGGGGATCATGCCGGTAGCGCTGCGCCTCGACCATCGCGTCGTCGAGGGAGGTCCCCTCGATGAGCATGCGGTAGAAGGCGATCGCGGCCCCGGTGCGCTGGGCGCCGGCGGCGCAGTGCACGAGAACCGGCCCGCGCTCGGGGTCGGTCATGACGCGCAGCGCCCGGACGTACTGGTTGGGATCGCCCCGGGCGTCGCCGAAGAGGCGCAGGCTGACGCGTTCGACGCCGAGCTGCTCGAGGGTCTCGGCCTCGCGTCGCTCGCCGGGGGAGCCGGGGTGGTGGGCGCCGAGATCCACGACGGTGCGCACACCGTGCCGGTTCACGACCTTCTCGAACGCCGCGGGGGTCAGGTCGCCGGCGCGGTAGAGTCGCCCGCTCTCGACCACGCCGAAGTTCTTGGGGAAGAGGTTGGGGCTCATGACCTGGACCCAGAAGACCGCGCCGAGGGTGATGACGCCGGTGATGATGATGGCGTTGCGGGTGAACCGCGCCCAGGACCAGCTCGATCGACGGGATTGGGGGGAGGAGTTGGCCATGGTCAATCCGATTCGGCATATGATTTGCTTGTGACCCCACCCGAGTCCAGTCCGCGCCGCGCCGGAAGCCCGTATCCCGAGGCGGTGGATCGCCTCATGGACGAGCTTGGGCGCCTCCCGGGGATCGGGCGTCGGAGCGCCGAGCGCCTCGCCTTCCACCTGCTCAAGGGGGACGAGGCGAGCGCCATGCGCCTCGCCAAGGCCATCGAGGACGTCAAGAAGACGGTTCGCCACTGCCAGCACTGCTTCACCCTCTGCGACGCGGACCTCTGCCCGATCTGCGCCGATCCGCGCCGTGAGCGTCAGCGGGTGCTCATCGTCGAGCAGCCCAAGGACCTGATCGCCCTCGAGCAGACGGGGATGTACCGGGGGCTCTACCACGTGCTGATGGGGCGCCTCGCCCCGCTCGACGGCGTCGGGCCGGACGCGCTGACGATCGATCGTCTCCTTGAGCGTCTCGATCACCCCGAACGCTTCGCCCCGCCCGGGGGGGAACCCACGCCGATCACGGAGGTCATCCTGGGCCTGAACCCGACCCTGGAGGGGGACGGCACGGCGCTCTACCTGGCCGACGCGCTCAAGGGACGCTCGGTCCGCGTCAGCCGACTGGCGCGGGGACTGCCCACGGGGTGGCAGCTCGAATACGCCAACAAGGCGGTCCTGGGGGACGCGATCACGGGGAGGCAGAGCCTGGAGGGCTGAGCGGCACGGATGCGTTTCGAAACCTCCCAACACATGAAGCTCGGCCAGCAGATGAAGCTGGCGCCCCGGATGATCCAGTCGATGGAGATCCTGCAGATGCCCCTCGCCGAGCTGGAGGAGCGCATCGAGCAGGAGCTGGAATCGAACCCGACGCTCGAGCTGCAGGATCAGGCGCCGGAGGAACGGCTCGACGATGAGCCCGAACGCCCTCCGCAGGACGAAACCGGCGACTCCGCCGACGACTTCGAGCGCCTGGACGACTTCGAGGAGTCCAACCCGGAGGCCGCGGAAAACGCGTTCAGCGAGTCCGGGCTCGAGTCCGACTCGGCGTACGCCTCGCGTCTGGACGGGACGGACCGGCGCGCCCGAGACACGGGGGAGCGTGACGCGAAGACCGACGCGATGGCGAGCATCAGCGCCCGCGGGCCCTCGATGCGCGAGCAGCTGCTCGATCAGTGGCGTCTGGTGGATGTGGACGAGCGGCTGCGTCCGGTGGGCGCCCTCATCATCGAATCGCTCGATGACGACGGATACCTGCGGGTTCCCCTCGCCGAGGTGGGGGCGGAGGAAGCCTCGCCCCCGGACGGCGCGTCGCTGGAGATGGCGCTCGAGGCGGTGCAGATGCTGCTGGAGCCCCCGGGCGTGGCGGCGCGGGACGCCCGGGAGTGCCTGCTGCTGCAGATCGATGCGCAGGCGGACCGCCCCGCCGAAGCGCGCGTCGCCGACCCGGAAGACCTGGCCCTGGCGCGCGTCATCGCGGAGAAGGGCCTCGACGAACTCGCCAAGAATCGGCTCCCCAAGATCGCGCAGGTGACGGGGCTGGAACTCGAGCAGATCAAGCGCGGCGTGGAGACGCTCCGGCGCTTCTCCCTCGCGCCCGGTCGGGCGCTCTCCACCGAGGGCGCCGAGCCGATCATCCCGGACGCGATCGTGGAGTACGACGACGAGGAGGACCGGTACATCGCGTACCTGAGCGACTCCCGGGCGTCGAACCTGCGGATCAACCGGGAATACGCGCAGATGGCCAAGGACCGGGCCGCCCCGAAGCGCGACCGGGATTTCCTCAAGAAGAACCTCTCCAATGCGCAGTGGCTCCTCGACGCGGTGGAGCAGCGTCGCTCCACGCTGCTGCGCGTGATCCGGGTCGTGATCGACGAGCAGCGTGAGTTCTTCGACTTCGGTCCGGAAGCGCTCCGCCCGCTCCCGATGACCCAGGTCGCCGAGCAGCTCGGCATCCACGTGGCGACCGTCTCGCGCGCCGTCGCGGACAAGCACCTCCAGACGCCGCGCGGCGTGGTCCCGCTGCGCGGGTTCTTCACGGGCGGGCTCGCGACCGAGTCGGGCGAGGAGGTCAGCGCCAACGCCGTCCGCGCCGCCCTCCAGGAGATCCTCGACAACGAGGACAAGTCCAAGCCGCTCTCGGACGAGGCGCTCTCGAAGGCGCTCAAGGAGCGGGGGTACGACATCGCCCGGCGCACGGTCGCCAAGTACCGGGGCCAGATGGACGTGCCCAGCGCGCGGATGCGCAAGCAGTTCTGAGCGTCCCGGTTTTTCGGGGCGTTCGGCGAGAACAGTGAAACGCCACCCCTCCCCCTCGCGGTAAGAGGCTCCGTACACATCCCGGGTCTCGGGAGGATCGGTTCATGCGGTTCAGCATGCAGCGGGCGATCGGCGCCGGCGTGGTCTTTGTGCTTTCCCTCCTCGTCGCCCCCGCGATCGCGGGCCCCGCGTCGAGCGTGGTGCGCGCCCAGCGTTCCGGGGTGCTGCACGGCTCGGTCACGGTGGCGAACACCCAACGGGTGATCCTGGAGCGTCACGCGGGCCGGATCGGCGATCCGGAGGACGCCGAGAACGACGGGGCCACGCGCTATCGGATCGCCTCGCTCACCAAGCTCGTCACGCAGCTGGCGGCGCTCGAACTCGTCGAGCGGGGCAGGCTCGATCTCGACGCCCCGGTCTCCAGCTACCGCCCCGATCTCGAGGCGCCCTGGAAGGACCGGGTCACGATCCGTCATCTGCTGGCGATGACGAGCGGGCTTCCGCGCGAGCTGCACCCGACCCCGCAGCGCGGGGTGGAGTACGACGAGCGGGGCCTCGCCGGCGGATACCTCGACCGGCACGCGGGCGTGCCGCTCCGGGGCGAGCCGGGCGAGACGCGCGCGTACAGCAACCTCGGGTACTGGCTGGTCGGTGCGGTGATCGAATCGGTCACCGGGGAGAGCTTCGTGGACGCGGTGAACCGGCTCGTGCTCGAGCCGCTGGGCGTAGAGCCGGTCGCGCTCTCGCCCGACGCGCTCGGCCTGGAGCACGAGGCGGCGGGGCACGCGATGCAGGGGGGAGACCCGGTGCGGGTTCCCGACATGCCCATCGCGCAGCGGTACGCCTCGGGCGGTCTGTGCGCCACCATCGGCCAGCTCCGGGCCGTCGCGCTCGCGACGCTCGACGACCGTCTGTTGGAGGACAACGCGCGCGAGCTCCTGTTCAGCCGGTTCGGGACGGACGACCCCGAGGGGCGCCTGATGATCGCGGGCATGGTCCCCGGGTTCATGAACCTGCTCATGGTCGATCGGGAGGCCGGGGTCGCGGTGGTCTCTCTGAACAACCGGATCGCGGAGGACCCCAACGCGTTCATGGCCACCATCCGCGCGGTGCTCGATGAGGCGTGCGAGTAGTGCCCGCCGGAGCGCGGCGCCCGGGGGTTACTTCGTCCCCGCCAGCTTGCGCACCGTGAAGTCGAAGTTGCGGACCATGGCGGCGTGCATCGTGTAGACGATGATCGCGTAGATCAGCGCGGCGATCACCGAACCGATCAGGAGCGCCACGCGGGCCTGCGTCAGCCCGCTCGACGACACCTCCACCGCCGCCTGCATCGCGTCGGCCGGATAGACCGCGGCGTAGATCACCGTCGCGGGGCTCATCGCCCCCACGCCCGGGCCGAAGAGCGGGATCGAGAGCGCCGACTGCCAGGCGCACAGGCCGATCATCCCGCCCACCACGCCCACGACCCCGACCGTCGCGATCACCGAGGCGATTGCGCCCCTGCTCTTGAGCGACCAGTGCAGGCCGACCATCACGCAGAAGGCCGCGAAGGGGATGAAGACCAGCGGCGCCGCGAGCGCCACCTCCGGGAGCACCAGCGGGATCTCCACGGGCGCGGGCGCCCCCTGGCCGACCGCCACCATCTCGCTCACCGTCACCCCCGCCGGGTTCCCCAGCCCGCCCGAGAGGACGTACAGGCCCGCGGCGGCAAGCGTGCCCACCGGGACGGCAAGCAGGGGAAGCAGGTACGCGACCAGCCCCCGGAGTTTGCCCGTGAGATAGGCCCCCGGGGTGATCGGCGTGGTGAGGATCAGGTCGAGCGTGCCGTCCTCCCGCTCGCGGCTGATCGCCGTGGCGGCCATGTTGATCGCCACCAGCGTGATCACCGCCACCTCCGTCCACGTGGCGCTGGCGAGGATGAACCGGAACTCCCCGCTCGTCAGCGAGCCGATGTGGTAGAGCACCACCAGCCCCAGCCCGAGCAGCAGCCCGACGCCCACGAACGCCCAGCGCGCGATCGTGCGTCCTAGCGTCGCGTTGCGGGCCGCGGCCTCGCGCCACGCGATCGGGTTCGTCCACACGCTCCGCGGGGGGCGGTACTCCGAGCCGACCGCGCCCAGTCCCATCAGCCGCCGGTACCACGGGATGCCCGACCGGCCCTGCCCGATCGTCTGGAGTCCGCCAAGACGAACGGTCATCGTGCTCGCCCCGATCAGGGTGACGCTTACCAGGGCGCTGATGAGGCAGTAGGCGGTGATGGGGCGTTCAAGGAAGAGGGCGGCGAGCCCGGTGTGCGTCCCCGGCTCGGCGCGGGGGTAGGCCGAGGGACTCAGCAGGGCCTGCAGGGCGAGGAAGGGGTTGACCGCGGTCAGCCAGGTGACACCGCTGCCCCCCGGCCCGGCCCCGCGCCCGGTCTGCGTGAGCCAGGCGTCGATCGCCGCGGTGACGCCGAGGTAGCTGATCACCGAGACGTAGAACGCGAACACGGCCCGTCGACCGACGAGCCGGCTGACGGCGAGGCTGATCGCGATCGTGCCCACGACCAACGCCGCGCACCCCGCGATGAGGTAGCTGGTGAAAATCGAACGCCCCGGCACGCCCCCGAAGTACTGCGTCAGGGCGAAGAGGGGGAGGCTTGCCGCCAGGAGGGCGAGCACGAAGAACAGGCGACCGAGCAGATTGCCCAGCACGATCTGGAGCTGCCCCAGCGGGGTGGTCAGGAGGATGTCCCACGTGTTGGCGTCCGACTCCTGGGCGATCGCTCCCGCCATGAAGACCGGGGCGAGCACGCAGATGAGCCCGATCTGCAGGTAGGCGATATAGGTAAAGCTCGTCGCCCCCGCCGCGGCCAGGTCCCGGAAGCTCATATCCCCCGGGCTGGTCTTGAAGACGAGCAGCCAGAGCAGGACGACGATCAGGACCGCCAGGTACCCCGCCCGGACATACAGGTGCTTCGACCG
>JBITAG010000004.1:0-3655 GCA_044439985.1 Phycisphaerales bacterium JB059
GCGCTCCGAGTCGATGGGCGAGCCCCTGACCCGGGCGCGGGCGGAGCGGGGGCGCTGCCCCGGGTGCGCGTTCGAGCGGGAGGGGGTCGAGGCGGAGCCCGACCGGTGCGTGGTCTGCCCGGAGTGCGGGGGGGCGTGGCGGCTAGGATCGATCGATGAGCGATGAACTGGTGACGTTGAGGCTGGCGCACTCGCCGGATTCGGATGATCTGGTGATGTGGTGGCCGCTGACGGGGATGCGCGGGCCCGACGGGGCGGCGGTTGACGGTCCGCTTGGTCGCCCGGTGATCGAGACGGGGCGGTTCCGGTTCGAGACGGTGGCGCGGGATGTCGAGGAGCTGAACAAGCTGGTCGTCGGCGACACGCCGGGCGCCCGCCCGTACGACATCACGGCGATCTCGTGCGCGGCGTACCCGTTCATCGCGGATCGGTACGCGATCACGCGCTCGGGGGGGTCGTTCGGGGAGGGGTACGGGCCGAAGGTGGTTGTGCGGGAGGATGCGGGTGTGCGCACGGTTGAGGCGCTGCGCGGGAAGCGCGTGGCGGTGCCCGGGGTGCGGACGAGCGCGTTCCTGACCCTGACGCGGATGCTCGGGGGGTTCGAGCATGTCGAGATGCTGTTCAGCGAGATCCCGGGGGCGGTGGCTCGTGGCGAGGTGGACGCGGGGCTGCTGATTCACGAGGCGCAGCTGACGTTCGCGGAGCAGGGGCTGCGGGCGATCGCGGACGTCGGGGTGTGGTGGGAGGGGGAGACGGGGATGCCCTTGCCGCTGGGGCTGAACGTCATTCGGCGGGATCTGGACGAGCGGTTCGGCGCGGGAACGGTTCGCGAGGTTGCGGGGATGCTGACGGCGTCGATCCGGCACGCGGTGGAGCACGCGGACGACTCGCACCGGTTCCTGGTGCTCAACGCGGGGGATCGGACGGAGTGGAACGACCGGGCGCTGGTGGACCAGTACCTGAGCATGTACGTCAGCGGGCTGACGCTGGACATGGGGGAGACGGGGATCGCGGCGATCCGGGAACTGCTCTCGCGCGGGGCGGGGGCGGGGGTTGTTCCTGCGTGCGAGCGGGTTGATCCGGTGTGAGGTGTTGGGCGCGGGCGGACCCCCTCCGTCTTGCCCGATCTGCTGTCGGGCTCGACACCTTCCCCGTCAGGTCGGGGGAGGATCAGAAGACCCCTCACCCCGGCCCTCTCCCCGGGGGGGAGAGGGAGGAGATTGGAATGGAACTGATTCGGACTGAGCGTGGTGTGGCGGTTGAGCGCGACGGCGATGAGCCGTTGGTGATCGGGCATGTGATCGGGATCGGGCGGAACTACGCGGAGCACGCGAAGGAGATGGGGGGGGCGGCGCCGGAGCGTCCGATGTATTTCACGAAGAACCCGGCGTCGGTCTGTCTGGACGGGGAGGCGATCGTGATCCCGGACCTGTGCCGCGACGAGGCGACGGGTGGGGCGCAGGTGGATTATGAAGCGGAGCTGGGGGTGATCCTGGGGCGGGACGCGAAGGACGTGCGCCCGGATGAGGCGTTGTCCTGCGTGCTCGGCTACTGCTGCGGGAACGATGTGTCGGCGCGGTGGTGGCAGAAGCAGGGGGCGGGGGGGCAGTTCTGCCGGGGGAAGAGCTTTGACACGTTCTGCCCGGTGGGGCCGCGGGTGGTTCCGGCGGGGGAGGTGGGGGATGTGCAGGGGCTGGCGGTGCGTTGTCGCCTGAACGGGGAGACGATGCAGGATGGGCGCACCAGCGACATGATCTTCCCGGTGGCGGGACTGATCGCGGAGCTGAGCCGGGGGACGACGCTGCGGGCGGGGACGTTGATCCTGACGGGGACGCCGAGCGGGGTGGGTGCGGGGCGGACGCCGCCGGTGTTTTTGAAGGATGGGGACGTGGTGGAGGTGGAGATCGAGGGGGTGGGGGTGCTGCGGAATCCGGTGGTGGATGGTTAGTCGTCGGCGTTGAGGATGAGCCGGGCGAGGTCCTGGTAGGCGCCGGCGGCGGAGTTGCCGAAGCCGAGCCAGAAGGAGGCGTCGCGCGGGTGGGCGAAGCCGAAGCCGGAGGAGCGGCGCGGGGGCGTGTCGCCGGTGTCATCGTCGCGGGTCGTGCTGGTCCTGGTCTTGGCGTCGCTTTCGAGGATGACGTGGTCTTCGACGTTGGTCCGGGGGTCGGCGGTGCCGCACCAGATGGCGAGGCGGTCGTTGGCGTCGTCGTAGGCGAAGCAGGGGTTGCGTCGTCCCTCGGGGGGGGCGTCGAGTTGAATCTGAGTCCAGGCGGGTGGGTCGGCGCGGAGGTCGAGTGACCAGACCTCGTCGGTCATCGCGAGAGGGCTTTCCCGGGTGGGTTCGAGTTGGCCGGAGGCGACGAGGAGTTGTCCGGTGTTGGTGTCGGCGGCGAAGGCGAAGCCGAAGCGGGGCGAGGGGGCGGTGTCGGACTCGATGCGGGTCCATGTCGCGGTGTCGGCGTCGATGGTGGCGGTCCAGAGGCCGGGGCGCATGCCCTCGTGGCTGACGCCGAGGGCGGTGGCGAGGGTGTTGGTCTCCGGGTCGAAGGCGAGGGCGTGGAGGGCGCGGGCGGGGGGTGGGTTGGTCTGTTCGATGGCCTGGAAGACGAGGGCGTCGTCGGTGAAGGTGACGCGGTGGAGGTCGTTGTTGCAGCGGAAACCCTCGGCGTAGCCGGCGAAGAGGTAGGCGGTTTCGCCGGCCTGGGCGACGCGTTTGGAGCCGCCGGGCGTGGGGACGTCGCCCCGGGTTTCGAGGCGGGTCCAGGTGTGGTCGGTCAGGTCGAAGGCCCAGGCGTCGGCGAGGGGCTGGAGCTGGGGGTGGTAGCCGGAGCCGGCGTAGACGCTGGCGCGGTTGCGGGGCTTGTCGATGAAGACGGAGGCGTGCTCGCGGGGGGCGGGGCCGGCCTCCTCCCACTCGACGTGGGTGGTCCACGTGGGGGAGAGGGCGAACGCGGCGAGGGTGGTCAGGGTGAGCATGTCCCCGCTACCGCGGTGGTGGGGGAGGGGTTGCGGGGCGGCGTGGGGGATGGTCCGGGGGGCGGGGGCTATCGTCACCGCTGACGCATGGCCAAGGGCAAGCACAAGAAGGGGCGGGGGGAGCAGACGCCGACGATCGAGAATCGTCGTGCGCGCCACGAGTACTTCATCGAGGAGACGCTCGAGGTGGGGGTGGTGCTGCAGGGGTCAGAGGTGAAGTCGATCCGGGACGGGGCGTGCACGATCGCGGAGGGGTACGTGACGGCGCGGGCGGAGCCGGCGAAGCTGACGCTGCACGGGATCAACATCGGGGCGTACGGGCCGGCGGGGGCGGGGAACCACCCGGCGGTGCGGAACCGGGCGTTGCTGGCGCACAAGCCTGAGATCAAGAAGCTGGCGCGCCAGGTGGATCAGAAGGGCGTGACGATCGTGCCGTTGAAGCTGTACTTCAAGGACGGGATGGTCAAGCTGCTCATCGGGGTGGCGCGGGGGAAGCAGGCGCACGACAAGCGGAAGACGATCGCGGACCGGGACGCGAAGCGGGACATTCAGCGGGCGATGTCGACGCGGATGTAGAATGAGGCAACGGGAATCAGGAAATAGGCATCAGTACTGATGCCCTTTGCCTGGTCGATTATGCCTGCTCAGATCCCGCGGGACTTGGCCTGCTTGGCGAGGC
>JBITAG010000005.1:0-2993 GCA_044439985.1 Phycisphaerales bacterium JB059
AATGGGCAATGGGCAATGGGAGAATGCTACATCGCGCCTTGGGCCTCCCCCCATTGCCTATTGCCTCCTGCCCATTGCCCCTCCCCTCAGTTCGCCACAATGTTCACCAGCCGCCCGGGCACCACGACCACCTTCCGCACCGTCTTCCCCTCGATCAGCTCCCGGATCCGCTCGTCCGCCATCGCCGCGGCTTCCATCGCCTTCTGGTCCGCGTCCGCGGGGATCACGATCTTGCTCCGCACCTTGCCCAGGATCTGGACCGGGATCTCGATCGTGTCGGCCACCAGCATCGACGGGTCGTGCTCCGGCCACGCCGCGTGCGAGATCGACCCGGCGCTCTCCACCCGCCCCAGCTTGTGCCAGAGCTCCTCCCCCATGTGCGGGGCGAAGGGCGCCAGGATCCGGGCGAAGCGATCGATCTGGCTCTCGGTCAGCGTCGGCGCCGGCGCCTCCGACCCGTCCTGCTTCGGCGTCGCCTGGTTCACGAACTCGATCATCGCCGCGATCGCCGTGTTGAAGCTCAGCCGCTCGATGTCCTCCCCCACCTTCGCGATCGCCTTGTGCAACGCCCGCTCGATGTCGTCGGACGGGCTGGTCGCCAGCTTCAGCTCTCCCGTCTCCTCGTCCACGCACAGACGCCACGCCCGCTGCAGGAAGCGGTGCAGGCCGACCGTGTCCTTCGTGTTCCAGGGCTTGGACGCCTCGAGCGGGCCCATGTACATCTCGTAGAGCCGGAACGTGTCCGCCCCGTACTGCTCGATGATCTCATCCGGGTTCACCACGTTCTTGAGCGACTTGCTCATCTTCGCGGTGATCTGCGTCACCGGCGCCCGCGTCGCGATCTCGACGAATCGACCCTCGCCCGTCTCCTCCACCTCGTCCACGGGAACGAGGCTCTTGTCCTCGCGCTGGAAGGCGTGGCTCGTGATCAGTCCCTGGTGGAACAGCTTCTGGAACGGCTCCGGCGTCGAGACGTGCCCCAGGTCGTAGAGCACCTTGTGCCAGAAGCGCGCGTAGAGCAGGTGCAGCACCGCGTGCTCCGCCCCCCCGATGTACAGGTCCACCCCGCCCCCGCCCATCCAGTACCGCTCCGCCTCCTCCCCGACCAGCTCGTCCGCGTTCTTCGGATCGCAGTACCGGAGGAAGTACCAGCACGACCCCGCCCAGCCGGGCATCGTGTTCGTCTCGCGCGTCACCGGCGTCCCCGGGTCGAGCCCCTCGACGCCCGCCTCACCCGCGGTGGTCTTCAGCCAGTCGGTCGCCTTCCCCAGCAGGGGCGTCGGCACGTCGGACTCCACCGGCTGGTAGTCGGTCATCCGCGGCAGCGCCACCGGCAGCTTGTCATCCCCCACCGCGTGGTGGTTCCCCCGCGCGTCGTACACGATCGGGAAGGGCTCGCCCCAGTACCGCTGGCGGCTGAACAGCCAGTCGCGCAGCTTGTAGTTCACCCGCCTCGCCCCCGCCTTGTTCGATTCGAGCCACTCGATCATCCGGCGCTTGGCGTCCATGACGCCCATCCCGTTGAGGAACCCCGAGTTGATCGCCGGCCCGTCCCCCGTGTACGCCTCCCCCTCGAAGTCCTCCGGCGGCTGCACCGTGCGCACGATCGGCAGATCGAACGCCTTGGCGAAATCCCAGTCCCGCTGGTCCTGCCCCGGAACCGCCATGATCGCCCCAGTACCGTACCCCATCAGCACGTAGTCGCTCGTCCACACGGGGATCTGCTGCTCCGTCGCCGGGTTCACCGCGTAGATCCCCGTGAAGACGCCCGTCTTCTCCTTCGACTCCTGGCGCTCCACGTCCGAGCGGTTCTTCGCCCAATCGACGTAGTTCGCCAGGCGTTTGATGTCCACGCCCTCGCGCGCCTCGTCGATCGCCAGTTCGACCAACGGGTGCTCCGGCGCCACGACCATGTACGTCGCCCCGAACGCCGTGTCCGGACGCGTCGTGAACACACGCAGCGCCTCGCCCGAGGGCGAGCCGTCCCGGTCCACCAGGGGGAAATCGATCTCCGCCCCCTCGCTCCGCCCGATCCATTCCGCCTGCATCGTCTTCGTCGAGGTGGGCCAGTCGAGCCCCTCGAGCCCCTCCAGCAGTCGGTCCGCGTACGCCGTGATGCGCAGCATCCACTGGCGCAGGGGCGTGCGCACCACCGGGAACCCCCCGCGCTCGCTCTTCCCGTCGATGACCTCCTCGTTCGCGAGCGCCGTGCCCAGCTTCGGGCACCAGTTGACCGTCTGCTCCCCCACGTACGCCAGGCGGTAGGAGTCGATGATCGCGCGCCGCGTCTCCGCGTCCAGCGTCCCCCACGCCCCCGCGTCCGTCCCCCCGGGCAGGTCACCCGCCCCGGCGTATTCCGCCGCGTCCGGGTTCAGGCAGACGCGCCGGTTCCCCGCCTCGAACTCCGCGACCAACTCCTCGATCGGGCGGGCCTTCTGCTGCGCCGTGTCAAACCAGGAGTGGTACAGGCGCAGGAAAACCCACTGCGTCCACTTGTAGTAGTCCTCATCGATCGTCCCGAACTCCCGCGACCAGTCGTAGCAGAAGCCGAAACGCTTGAGCTGACGCCGGAAGTTGTCGATCGCCGAGCGCGTCGTGACCTCCGGGTGCACGCCCGTCTGGATCGCGTACTGCTCGGCGGGGAGCCCGAACGCGTCCCACCCCATCGGGTGCAGGACGTTGAACCCCTGCATGCGCTTGTACCGGGCGACGATGTCCGTCGCCGTGTACCCCTCCGGGTGCCCCACGTGCAGCCCCGCCCCCGAGGGGTAGGGGAACATGTCCAGCACGTAGTACTTGGGGCGAGAGGGCACGAACGCCGCATCCCCCGGGTTCGGCTGCGCAAAGACCCCCCGCGCCTCCCACCACGCCTGCCAGCGGGTCTCGATCGACTCGGCCAACGCCGCCGAATACCGGTACGCGGGCCCCGAACGGGAGGTCTGCTGCTCATGAGAGGCTGTCTGTTCGCTCACGCCAAGGCTCCTGCATCCTGT
>JBITAG010000006.1:0-7015 GCA_044439985.1 Phycisphaerales bacterium JB059
TTCTGAGTGAAGACGCAAACGCCATGTACATTGCAAATTCATTGAAGGTGGGAGTGATGCTCGGTTTGCCAAACACAAGGTCCAGGCATCGTTCAATGGAATATTTGAGCTTGTCCTCGATCCCCTCGTCGTGGATGAAAAAATCAGCAAGATGGAAAGTATCGCGCATGTGTTGCCCATGCGAAATCGCCTCGTCCTCATCGCGCTTGATAAGGGTCTCGGCTTGAGCGAGAGTCATGCCGCCGTTTTGCATGAGATGTTCAACACGCTTTCCCTTGTTGCGGTGAACTGCGAAGAGAAAGAACCCCCTGCCATAGATCCGTCGCAGTTCGGCCACTTCCTCGGGATGCTTTAGAGAGCTAACGACGAAAGCGAGTCGTTTGGGCTCGGAGGAGTCTTCTTCTCGTCGCTCGGATATCTTGGCAGCTGTAGCAGTCGCGAGGATCTCGTTGGATGTACTTTTTCGAATTTCGTTGCCTTTGTCGATGAGAGTTGTTGCCCTCTCGTATTTTGAGAGCGAATCGTCATCGATGGAGGCGATCTCGCAGATAACATCCTTGCTAATGCGAATATGCGTTGCGGAATAGGAGTAGGCCTGTAGGCGATCTGCAATGATGCTGCGAACCTTGCTGTGATCGACACCGAGTGCGCCGACTACTGCAATGACTACTTCTGTGGGCTGAGCATCTAGATCCTTGACAGAAAACAGGCCAGTCTCAGGTTTACTACTAGAACTGGTTGACGCTTTCATGCCCGCCATTGAGGACCCCGCGAACTCAGCCCAAGGGTGAAGACTGAACCCAGAACAACACCCTACCAAAAGGTGGGGTGCGTGCCATCCGTGGTATGCAATTTTTTAGCTCATGTGCTCAATCACCGCATCCCCAAACTCCGAGCACTTGAGGAGGGTGGCGCCCTCCATCTGGCGTTCGAAGTCGTAGGTTACGGTTTTGGCGGAGATGGCGCCGGAGACGCCCTTGACGATGAGGTCGGCGGCGTCGGTCCAGCCGAGGTAGCGGAACATCATCTCGCCTGAGAGGATGACGGAGCCGGGGTTGACCTTGTCCTGGCCGGCGTACTTGGGGGCGGTGCCGTGGGTGGCCTCGAAGATGGCGTGGCCGGTGTCGTAGTTGATGTTGGCGCCGGGGGCGATGCCGATGCCGCCGATGCAGGCGGCGAGGGCGTCGGAGATGTAGTCGCCGTTGAGGTTCATGGTGGCGACGACGTCGTACTCGGCGGGTCGTGTGAGGATCTGCTGGAGGAAGGCGTCGGCGATGACGTCCTTGATGATGATCTTGTTGTGGTCGGCGCGGGCGTGGCCCTCGTTGGTGGGGCGGTGGGTGCAGGGGGGGCTGCCGGCGGGGCGGTCCATGACGTGCCAGGGCCCGCCGTCGAGGGGCTTGGCGCCGAACTCCTCGGCGGCGGTCTGGTAGGCCCAGTCCATGAAGGCGCCCTCGGTGTACTTCATGATGTTGCCCTTGTGGACAATGGTGACGGAGGTGCGTCCGTTGTCGATGGCGTACTGGATGGCGGCCTTCATGAGGCGGCGTGTGCCGTCCCTGGAGACGGGCTTGATGCCGATGCCGGTGGTCTCGGGGAAGCGGATCTTCTTGTAGCGGTCGGGGAACTTCTCCTTCATGACGACCATGAAGTCGGCGTTGTCGGGGGTTCCCTGTTCGAACTCGATGCCGGCGTAGATGTCCTCGGAGTTCTCACGGAAGATGACCATGTCGGTGAGTTCGGGGCGTTTGATGGGGGTGGGGGTGCCGTCGAAGAACTTGACGGGTCGGAGGCAGGTGTAGAGGTCGAGGATCTGTCGGAGGGCGACGTTGAGAGAGCGGATGCCGCCGCCGACGGGGGTGGTGAGGGGGCCCTTGATGCCGACGAGGTACTTGCGGAAGTCGGAGAGTGTTTCCTCGGGGAGCCACTCGCCGGTTTTGTTCTTGGCTTTCTCGCCGGCGAGGACCTCGTGCCAGGCGATCTGCTTTTCGCCGTTGTAGGCCTTGGCGACGGCGGCGTCGAGGACGCGGACGGAGGCGGCCCAGATGTCGGGGCCGGTGCCGTCACCCTCGATGAAGGGGATGATGGGGTTGTTGGGGACGGAGAGGCCGGCGTCGGTCATGGTGATGGGGGTGGCCATTGGGGGGTTCGCTCCTGGGGGTGGAGGTTTGGGTTTGAAGGCCCGCCTTGCGGGGCGGGGAGGGGATGATAGGGGGGGATTCGGGCGGGTCGGGGGGGGTGGTATGCTCGGATCCTGGAGCACGGCGGGCCGGCTCGTGGGGGGCACGAGGGGACGCGGCGATGATCTGGATTCGGGTGTTGGCGGCGGTGGTGATCGCGATCGCGGGGCGGTCGGTGCGGGGGCAGGTCTCGGCGTTCACGGACGTGGAGTTCGTGGGGGACCGGGTGCGGGTGGAGTACGCGGGGACGTGGTACGAGCTGGTCTCGATCGAGGGGGTGAGCGCGGGGGAGCTTGTCGCGGGGTCGAAGGAGGCGTTCGGGTCCGTGTGGCGCAAGCGGATCGGTGAGGATCTGCTGGACGTGTTCGCGGCGATGGGGGTTGAGCTGGCGCCGGACGCGGGCGTGGCGCTGAGGCTGCGCCGGGGGGACGGGTCGGTGCTGGAGGTTGACGGTGCGCCGATGACCCGAGCAAACCGGCAGCGGATCTGGCGGGCGAACGTGGCGCGGGAGGAGGGGCGCGACCCGCGGGCGAACGACCGAGAGGTGGAGGTGCGCGCGGTGCTGGGTGAGGTGGTCGAGCTGGTCCGGGCTCGGCACGCGTATGCGCGCCTTCGCGGGGTGGATCTGGAGGCGGCGGTGGAGGCGGAGGTCGCGCGGCTGGGCGAGCGGGCGCGCCGGGGGGACGTGCGGGTGGGCGCACAGCGGCTGATCTGCCTGTTGGGTGATGGTCACGCGGTGGTCGAGGGGTGGCGGGATGAGCTGGATGGGCGGGCGTTGCCGGTGGCGCTCGTGGTGGCCGAGGGCGGGGTGGTGGCGCTCCGGCCGGACCGGTCGGGGTTTCTGGACGAGGCGAGGCCGTACGTCGAGGCGATCGACGGGATCGCGCTGGAGGAGTGGATGGGGGCGGTCTCGGCGTACGTCTCGGCGGGGTCGGGGGCGTTGGTGCGTCGGCGGTCGGTGCGGGAGCTGGCGTTGATCAACCACGCCCGCGCGGCGCTGGGGCGTGAGGCGAGCGGCGCAGCGCGGTTGCGCGTGCGCGACGCGGAGGGGCGCTCGACGCGGGAGATCGAGGTTCGGCTGGCGCCCGGGCGGGCGCGCCCGGCGGCGTGGCCGGGGCGGGAGACCGGACGGATCGGCGAGGTGGGGTACTTCCGGCTGGAGCGGATGGCGCCGGAGGATCTTCGGATGGACCGGGAGGCGTGGCGGCGATCGATGCGCGAGGCGTTTATGGAGGTGGCGTCGGGGGCGCGGGGGGTGATCATCGACGTGCGCGGGAACGGGGGCGGGGCGCGGGACCCGATCCTCGCGATCATGCCGTGCCTGATGGAGGCGGGTGACCCGGCGCGGGTGGTGAACGCGGCGCGGTACCGGCTGGGCCCGGACGAGGCGGCCGGGCGGGAGGCGGGGTACCTCGAAAACCGGCGTTTGTACCCGGCGAGGTGGGCCGGGTGGACGGAGGCGGAGCGGGAGGCGATCGAGGCGTTCGTCGAGACGTTCCGGCCCGAGCGGGAGATGGGGGAGGGGTTCAGCGACTGGCACTACATGGTGGTGTCGCCGGGGGCCGCGGAGACGGCGCGGTCCGGGGGGGACGTGGTGGTCCTGATGGACGCGGGGTGCTTCAGCGCGACGGACATCTTCCTGGGCGCGCTGGGGACGCTGCCGAACGTGACGCTGATGGGGACGCCGTCTTCCGGGGGGAGCGCCCGCTCGAGGTCGTACGAGGTCGCGGGGCTGGAGGTCCGCCTGGCGTCGATGGCGTCGTTCCAGCCCGATGGGCGGTTGTACGACGGGAACGGGGTGAGGCCGGACGTGGTGGTGGAGCGTCGGGCGAGGGATCTGCTCCGGGGCGGGGGGGATCGGCAGCTGGAGCGGGCGTTGGAGAGGCTGGGGGGGCGGTGAACGAGGTTTGCTGGTCGGGGGCGGGGCGCCCGGGGCGGTTATGATCCGCGGCATGAGTGAGACCGCCGTCTACGCCGGGAGCTTTGATCCGCCGACGAACGGGCACGTGTGGATGATCGAGCAGGGGGCTCGGTTGTTCGAGCGGCTGGTGGTGGCGGTGGCGGAGAACCCGGAGAAGCGGTACTCGTACCCGCTCAGGCAGCGGCTGGGCTGGCTGAAGGAGATCTGTGCCGGGCACGAGAACGTCGAGGTGGCGTCGATCGAGAACGAGTTCCTGGCGCACTATGCGCAGGGGCAGGGGGCTCGGTTCGTGGTGCGTGGGATCCGGGACGAGGCGGACTACCAGTACGAGCGGGGGATGCGGTACATCAACTCGGATCTGAATCCGGAGTTGACGACGGTGTTCCTGATGCCGCCTCGGGAGCTGGCGCAGGTGTCCTCGAGCACGCTCAAGGGGATGATCGGGCCGAAGGGGTGGCGTGAGGTGGTGCGGGGGCTGGCGCCCGAGTGCGTGTTCAAGGATCTGGAGGAAGGCGAGCGATGAGCGATTCGGTGGATCGTGAGGTCGGGGGCGAGTCGCGCGGGACACCGCTGTGGCTCAAGGGGCTGCTGCTCGTCTCGGTGGTGCTGATGATCGGGGGCGTGGCGCTGGGGGTGATGGGCGGCGGCGCGGAGGCGTCGCCTGGCGTGAGCGCCGGGGACAGCTCGGGGCTGGTCAACAGCTTCGGGGCGAGCGACGGGTCGGCGCCCGCGCCGGCGGAGGACGCGGGCGGCGAGGACTGGATGAACGAATGGTCGCCGACGATCTTCCGGCTGGGGTTCAGCTTTTTCGTGGGGTTCGCGGTCGCGTACGCGGTGCGGACGTTCATCAAGCTGAGCGTCGTGGCGGCGGGTTTCGTGCTGTTGCTGCTCTTCGGGCTGCAGTACGCGGGGATCATCGAGGTGCACTGGGGGCGCGTGGCGGACCACTACGACTCGTTTGGATCGTGGTTCAGCGCGCAGTTCAAGAGCCTCAGCGCGTTCATCGGGGGAGAACTGCCCAGCGCGGCGTCGGTGACGGCGGGGCTGGTGCTGGGGTTCAGGCGGGGGTGAGTGGCGCGAGGGGGGGCGGGCGAAAGATGAATGCGAACTCATGGTGAACTCACGGCCGTGTCACGGGGCGTGGGCATGATCCTCCTGCATCCGGTGGTTGGTGGATGCGTGAGGATCAAGACGATGAGCAAGACCGAAACAGAACGGCGCGTACTCCCGACCTCGGCGGTGTACCGCCCGGGGGAGGATGGCCTGCTGGTTCCGGAGCGTGACGGGGCCTCGGAGGGGCGGATCGCGGAATCGAGCCCGACGGTGGCGGCGGTGCACGCGGCGCTGCGGGCCTTCGTGAGCCATGCCGACTATCCGTGCGTCGGGGCGAAGTCCGCGATCAACACGGATGGGTACCGGGTGGGGGTGTACCCGAAGCTGGGGTCGAACCCGGCGGCGCGGTTGTGCGCCCAGGACCTGCAGTGGTTCTCGCAGGAGGCGGACGCGATCAACGACCGGTACGCGACGTATCTGGCGGTTTTCGACGGTCCCGTGATGGCGGACGAGGAGGCGTTCGAGCGGTCGCTGTGGTCGCAGCTGGAGCAGATGCACCGCCTCGACGCGGAGACGTTCGGGTGGGACCCGTCGGTGAGCGACGACCCGGGGAGCCCGGATTTCTCGTACAGCATCGGGGGCAAGGCGTTCTTTGTGGTGGGGATGCACCCGGGGGCGTCGCGTCGGGCGCGGCGGTTCCCCTTCCCGGTGCTGGTGTTCAACCTGCATCAGCAGTTTGAGCGGCTGCGTGAGGACGGTCTGTTCGACCGGATGAAAGAGACGATCCGTGATCGGGACGAGGAGTTGCAGGGGGAGAAGTTCGAGGCGTTGGCGGATCACGGGACGTCGAGCGAGGCGCGGCAGTACGCGGGGCGCGAGGTGGGGGCGTCCTGGCGGGCGCCCTTCCACAGCGCGGGGCGCTGCCCGATGCGCGCGTTCGGGGCCGCGCGGGTGAACGGGGCGCCAGCCACTGAACGAGGAGAAGCGTGATGAGCGACATCGTGACGAGTGAGCGTCCGGCCCTGATCCTGGACGGGGCGGCCTCGGACGCGGACCCGCGGGCCGGGGTGGTGCGGCTTTCGCCCCGGACGGGGGCGGGGTTTGTGCTGCGGCGCGGGGAGGTGTTGCGGGTGATCGACCCGGAGGGGGAGCAGGTGGCGGACCTGGTGGCCTTCGATCACGAGGACCCGAGACGGTGGCTCAGTTCCGGTCGGACGATCGACTACGCGAACCGGATCTTCGTTCGCGCGGGGGACACGTTGTACTCGAATCGTTCTGACCCGATGCTGCGGATCGAGCGTGACACGTCAGGCGGGCACGACTTTCTGCTGACGCCGTGCAGCCCGGAGATGTTTGCCAAGCTGTACGGGATCACGTCGCCCCGACCATCGTGTTTCGGCAACCTGGTGCGGAATCTCGAGCCGTTCGGGATCGAGGCGGACCGGATCCCGACGACGCTCAACATCTTCATGAGCGTCGTCTCGGATCAGGAGACCGGTGAGCTGACGATCGGGGCGCCGACCTCGGCGGCGGGGGATTCGGTGACGTTCAGCGCCGCGCGGGACCTGATCGTGGGACTGACCGCGTGCTCGGCGGAGAAGTCGAACAACGGCACGTTCAAGCCGATCGACTTTCAGATCCTGCCGGGTCAGGGATAGAGCGTCGCCAGATCCCGCCAGTAGGTCGGGTACGTCTTCGCCACGCACCCCGGGTCGTTGATGCGCACGTTGGGGCGGCGCAGCGCGATGAGCGCGAGCGACATCGCCATGCGGTGGTCGTCGTAGGTGTCGAAGGTCACCGGCGGGGCGCTGTCTGACAGGCCGATGCCGCCCTGGGGGGGGGTGATGGTGATGGTGTCGGG
>JBITAG010000007.1:0-10965 GCA_044439985.1 Phycisphaerales bacterium JB059
GAGGCCTTCGCCCACTTCGGGCAATGGTCCTTTGAGATCGACCATCTCCTGCGCGCCGCGCAGCGCATGTCGGCCGGCGAGCAGTTCTGGGTGCTGCTGGCGATGCTCGCGGGCTTCGCGGTGAAGGTGCCCGTCTTCCCGGTGCACACCTGGCTCCCGCTGGCGCACACCGAGGCGCCCACCGCCGGCTCGGTGATCCTGGCGGGGGTGCTGCTCAAGCTGGGGACGTACGGCATCTTCCGATTCGCGCTCATGATGGCGCCCGCGGCGGTCGTCGAGTACGCCCCCGAGATCGCCGTCCTCGCGATCATCGGCATCGTCTACGCCGGCCTGATCTGCTGGGTGCAGGACGACATCAAGAAGCTCGTCGCGTACAGCTCGGTGAGCCACCTGGGCTTCTGCGTGCTCGGGCTCGTGGCGCTCAACACGTCGGGGATGACCGGCTCGGTGCTCTACATGCTCAGCCACGGGTTCTCGACCGGCGCCCTCTTCCTGATGATCGGGTTCATGTACGAGCGTTACCACACCCGCGACATGCGCCAGGTGGGGGGGCTCGCTCGCAAGATGCCCGTCTGGTCCGTCTTCATGGTCTTCTTCACGATGGCCTCGGTCGGCCTGCCCGGGCTCAACGGGTTCCCGAGCGAGCTGCTCTGCCTGATCGGGACGTTCCAGTCCGACGCGGGCTGGGTCGCCTCGGGCGAGCCGGGGGCGCAGGGCGGGACGCTGGGGCCGTGGTACGCCGCGATCGCCGGCACGGGCATGATCGTCGCGGCGATCTACCTGCTCTACATGGTCGGGCGGATCTGCTTCGGCCCGCTGCGTGAGCCGGCGCACCACCACGACGACGACTCGGCTCCCCTGCCCACCGACCTCTCGGCCCGGGAGATCTCCGCACTCATCCCCCTCGCGATCGCCTGCCTTGCCTTCGGGCTCTACCCCAAGAGCCTGATCCAGGGCATCGAGGCGCCCGTGAACGCGACCCAGCAGTGGGTCATGGAACACGGCATGAACGCCCAGACCATCCCCGCGGCGGAGCACGCCCGCGCGCAAACCGCTGAGGAGGCGCGTCCGTGATCGAGAAGATCGCCTACCTCTGGCCCGAGATCGCCCTCTTCCTGACCACCTGCGTGGTCATGGTCATCGGGTTGAGCAAGAGCCTGGAGATCCGCAAGACGTGCGCCTGGGTCTGCGCCGTCGGGCTCGTCATCGCCGCGGCCCTTTCGATCAACAGCCCGAGCGCGAACCCGGACTCGCTCTTCCCCCTCTGGATCCCGTTCTTCAAGCTCATGATCTCGCTCGTCGGGCTCGGCCTGCTGCTGGTCGTGATCGGGACTGTGGACCGCCGGCTCGAGGAACGCATCGCCGCGGGCAAGGCGATCTACAGCGCCATGTACGCGACGCGCGCCGAGTTCTACGCCTTCTTCCTCTTCAGCCTCACCGGGCTGATGCTCTGCGCCTCCGCGGATGACCTGATCTGGCTCTTCCTCGCCCTCGAGCTGACCAGCCTGCCGACCTACATGATGGTCGTCATCTCCACCCGCGGCACGCGGAGCCAGGAGGCGGGGGTCAAGTACTTCTTCCTCGGCGCCCTCGGCGCCGCGATCTTCCTCTACGGCTTCAGCCTGCTCTACGGCGCCGCGGGCACGACGAGCCTGCGGGGCATCGCCGATTCGTTCGCCTCCGACGGCGTGAGCACGCTCGCGATGGCGGGCCTGCTCGTCTCGGTGCTGGGCGTTTCGTTCAAGATCGCCGCCGTGCCGATGCACTTCTACACCGCGGACGTCTACCAGGGCGCCGCCTCCCCCGTCTCCGCCTTCCTCGCCTTTGTCCCCAAGACCGCGGGGTTCATCGCGATCCTGCTCCTCGCCGGGACGGCGGGGTGGACGCACCACGGGGGGCAGCTCCCCGAGGCCCTGCACTGGATGCTCTGGGTCGTCGCCGCCGTCACCATGACCCTCGGCAACGTCCTCGCCCTCCTCCAGACCTCGGTCAAGCGGGTGCTCGCCTACTCCTCGATCGCCCACTCCGGGTACATGCTCGTGGGCGTCATCGCCGGTCCGGGCGAAGCGGGTGGCCCGTTCTGGCAGAACGGCATCGCGGCGGTCCTCTTCTACCTGCTCAGCTACGGCGTGATGAACCTCGGCGCGTTCGCGGTCATCGCCAGCATCGAGCGAGCCAACGGGGAGGAGGGGGAGAACTTCGACGACCTGCGCGGGCTCTGCTCGCGCTGCCCGATCCTGGGCTGGTCGATGGTGCTCTCCTGCCTGAGCCTGCTCGGCCTGCCCCCGCTGCTCGGGTTCCTCGGCAAGTTCGGCCTCTTCACCTCGGGCATCAGCGCCGGGCACCTCCCCCTGGTGATCATCCTCGGCCTGAACTCCGCGATCGCGGCGTTCTATTACCTCAAGATCGTTGCCACCGTCGCCCTCGACAAGCCCACCGGGGACCACGCGGGGTACGTCATCGACCGCGTCCGTTCGCGTCGCGTCGCGGCGTTGCTCTCGGGCCTGGGGGTGGTGGTCCTGATCGCGATCGGGCAGGAGCTGATGACCGCCTCCACCGAGGCCTCGACCTTCGCCGGCCCCGTGCCGACCCACCCGGTCGAGCACGCCAGCCTCGAGGCGCCGACGGATCACTGATCAGTCGTCGTTCCCGCCCTCGTCCGAGTCCCGCCCCCGTTTGCCCGTGACACCGACCTGGAAGACCAGGCCGATCGCCGCGGCGACCCCCCAGACAATCGCCCACGTGGGCGCCGGCTGATCGAGCACCGCGTGGCTCGATGCGCCGTAGCTGTCGGCGAGCATCAACCCACAACCGATCACGATCGCCGACCCGCCCATCGAGCTGATGAGCGCGGCCGAGCGGTTCGGCGCCACCAGCCCGAAGAGCAGCCCCGCCGCCAGCCCCGCGAGGCTTGACCCGAGCAGGAGCAGACGCTGACGAACCTCCAGCGCCGACCACTCACGCTCGATCGCCCGCCCCGTCTTGGTGAGAAAGACGCTCGACTTCTCCGCGGCGTCGGCCAGCTGCGCCCTGGCGGCGCTCATGTCGAACCCGGCGCGTTCGGCCTGGTCGAGCCCGTCGTCGATCGCCTCCTGGCCGCGCGACTCGGTCCACGCCCGGGCCTCGTCGAGGGCCGAGGTCGTCACCATGTCACGAATGGTGGGGGACTCGCCGGCCTCCGCCGGCTCGTCGATCGTCTCCATGTACGCCTGGTCCACGCCCTCCTCGCCGGGGATCTGCTCCGCGGGCGCGGCGCCGATGAAGATCAGCCCCGCCAGGGCCCCGACGCCCGCGAAGACCAGCCCGGCGCCGATCGCCATCGCGGCGCGGAACAGCGCCACCGAGAGCAGCAGCCCGAGCAGTCCCCCGGCGACGAGTCCGAGTTGTTCAGGAGACACCGTGGGCAGCGAGGCCCACCCCGTCTCGATGGGGTCCATCCCCGTCAGGGGGACGAGGATGACCCCGAGGAAGGCCCCCAGCGCCGTGCCCAGCACGCCGAAGGAGAGCCGCAGCACGCGTCCCCCGACCAGCCAGAGCACCAGCCCGGCCATCAGGCCCGCGAGGGCCACGACCCGGGCCTCGCTCCCCAGCGCCTGGGCGGCGCTCAGTCCCTCGACGCCTTCGGCGACCTGCGCCAGAAGCGGAATGCTGGGCGTGTACGACAGAACGGACATCCTCTCCCTGATTGGGCCTCTCCGGCCCGCCATTTTGCGCCCGTGGCCCGCCCCTCTCCCTATCGGCCTTCCGGCCCGCCGAGCATCGCCGGCCGATTCGTTCTGATGCCACGCCTCCGATCGGGCGATATCACCCCCTCCGTCCCCCCGGACTCGGACAGAGCCCCTGCACCCGGGAATGATGCCCCCATGACCACGCCCCCGGACACTTCCGCCAACGACCAGGGCCCGAGCGAGACGCCCGAGCAGTCCGCCGCCCTCGACGCCCTGCGCGCCCGGATCGATGATCTCGACGCCCGCCTGGTGGAACTGCTCAACGAACGCGCCGGCCTGGTCGTCGAGGTGGGCAAGCTCAAACGGGGGGAGAACATCCCGATCTACGCGCCCCACCGCGAGGCCCAGGTCCTCGACCGGGTCCTCGCCCGCAGCAAGGGCCCGCTGCCCTCCCGGGCGATCGAGGCGATCTACAAGGAACTCATGAGCGGCTCGTTCGCCCTCGAGCAGCCCCTCCGCATCGGCTTCCTCGGGCCCCCCGGCTCCTACTCCCATGTCGTCGCCACCCGCCAGTTCGGGAGCAGCGTCGAGTACGACGACCTGCGTCAGATCGCCGGCGTGTTCACCGAGGTCCGGCGCGGGCACGTGGACTACGGGCTAGTCCCGATCGAGAACTCCACCGGGGGCGGCATCGTCGAGACCCACGACGCCTTCCTCGAGCACGCCGGGCACGTGACGATCTACGGCGAGGCGCAGCTCGAGGTGCACCACGCCCTCCTGGCCAACTGCCCCCCCGATCAGATCCGACGCATCCACTCCAAGCCCGAGGTCTTCAGTCAGTGCCGCCACTGGCTCGCGACGCAGTTTCCCCAGGCCGAGCTGCGCCCCGCGGCCAGCTCGAGCAAGGCGGTGCAGACCGCGATCGAGGAGAACAAGATCGCCAGCTCCATCGGCGCCGAGCCCGGCGCCGCCGCGATCGGGTCCGAGCTGGCGGGGAAGATCTACGGCCTGGAGACGCTCTTCGCGAAGATCGAGGACAAGCCGAACAACATCACCCGCTTCTTCATCATCTCGCAGCAGCACGCCAAGCGGTCGGGGGACGACAAGACCTCGATCATGTTCAACACCTCCGACAAGCCCGGGGCGCTCGTCGAGGTGCTCAAGGTGCTCGAGCAGGCGGGGATCAACCTGTCGCACATCGACAAGCGCCCGAGTGGTCGGGAGAACTGGCAGTACACGTTCTTCATCGACGCCGCCGGACACCGCGAGGACCCCGCGATGCGGGGCGCGATCGAGGAGGCCTCGAAGCACTGCAAGGACCTGGTGGTGCTCGGGAGTTACCCACGTTCAACGCGGATTCTTTGACCGGTTCCAGCCTTCATCCCAAATCTGGATATGCAGGGCAATTATTTGTCCAGATCCGGGGGGTGATCGGGTGTTTCCCCTTGATTCCCAATGGGTTCTGATTAGTCTCAGAAGACCGCCGTGGGCGCTCGCTCCGGACACGGCGGAAAGACACACCTCCCGGTGATCGCGATGCGTTCGATGTGTGATCGGCGCCTTGCCGGGGCCGGGTGATGCGGAGCGAAGGACGAGGGACGCTATGACCATCAAACCGACGATCCGTGCCGCGGGTCTCCTCACGCTCGCCATGAGTTCGGGGCTCGCCCTGTCGCAGGAGTACCGCTCGTACAACGGGTGGGGCAACAACATCGACAACCCCTCCTGGGGTGGCGCCGACACCCCCCTGACCCGCTTCGCCGACGCGGCCTACAGCGACGGCGTGAGCGATCTGGCGGGCGCCGACCGTCCCTCCGCCCGGGCCGTCTCCAACGCCTTCCACCACGGACGGTCACCCGTCTGGTCCGCCCGCGTGCTCACGAGCATGGTCTTCAACTGGGGCCAGTTCATCGACCATGACATCGGGCTCAGCAGCGCGCCGGGGGAAGACGCCTCCATCGAGATCCCCCTCGACGACGCCTGGATGACCCCGGGCGCCACCATCCCCTTCACGCGCTCGATCTGGGACCCCGCCACCGGCACCGATCCCTCCAACCCGCGTGAGCAGATCAACGAGATCACCTCCTACATCGACGCCTCGATGGTCTACGGCTCCGACGAGGCGACGGCGCTGGCGCTGCGCGAGGGCGTCGGCGGGCGCCTGCTAACGGGGCCGGGCGACCTGCTCCCGTTCAACACGCTCGGCGTCTTCATGGACGACCCCTTCCACCGTCCCCCGGAGCAACTCTTCGCCGCCGGCGATATCCGCGCCAACGAACAGCCCGGCCTGACCTGCCTCCACACCCTCTTTGTCCGCGAGCACAACCGGCTCGCGGCGGAGATCGAGGCCACCCACCCGGGCTGGACCGACGAGCAGATCTACCAGCGCGCCCGCGAACTCAACGGCGCCCAGATCCAGGCGATCACCTACAATGAGTTCCTCCCCGCCCTCCTCGGCGAGGGCATGATGCCCGCCTACGCCGGGTACTACGGCGCCATGAACGCGGGCATCGCCAACGAGTTCTCCGCCGCCTGCTACCGGTTCGGGCACACCATGGTCAACCCCTCCCTGCCCCGCTACAGCCCCGACGGCTCACCCTTCCCCGCCGGCGACCTCGACCTCTTCCAGTCCTTCTTCAACCCCGACGCGATCATCTCCTCCGGCGGAATCGAGCCGATCATGCAGGGCCAGATCCGCGAGCTGGCCCAGGAGATCGACCCCTTCATCGTCGACGACCTGCGCAACCTGCTCTTCGGTGGTGGCGGCTTCGGCCTCGACCTGGCCGCGCTCAACATCCAGCGCGGTCGCGACCACGGCCTGCCCAGCTACAACCAGATGCGCGTCGCGATGAAGCTCGCCCCCGCCAACACCTTCGCGGACATCTCCCCGGACCCGGACATCCAGGCCCGCCTCGCGAGCGTGTACAGCTCCCCGGACCAGGTCGATCTCTGGGTCGGCGCCCTCTGCGAGCCGCACGTCCCGGGCGGGAGCGTCGGCCCCCTGCTCCACGCCGTGCTCGTCAAGCAGTTCACCCGCCTGCGTGACGGGGACCGCTTCTTCTACCTCAACCACCTCTCCCCGGGTGACATCAACACGATCAACAACACCCGCCTGAGCGATATCATCCGGCGCAACACCAGCATCGCCTACGTCCAGGACAACGTCTTCTTCGTCTCCGCCGACTTCACCGAGGACGCCCGCGTCGCCTTCGAGGACGCGGTCGCCTTCCTCCTCGCGTTCAGCAACGACAACCCCCGCGCTGACCTGGCGCCCGACGGCGCCTTCGACGTCAGCGACGTGCTGGCCTTCCTCACCGCCTTCGACCGCTACTACTCCCCGTAAGCCGACGGGCCATCTCGCATCAACGACAGCCGCGGACGATCGCTCGTCCGCGGCTGTTTCTTTGGTCGTTGCGATGTCCCGAGCGGTGGGGCCGTCAGGGCCGGGACCACGCCGAAGGCGTGGAGGAGGAAGACCCGTCGCTCGAGGGCGCCCAGCTCGGGGCGGAGGGGATGGTCGGGGTCGGCGGGTTTGGCGCCTCGCCCTGCTCGGCGGGCTTGGCCTCCGGCTCCGGCGTCGGCTCGCTGGGGAGCTTGACGCTCTGGGCCAGGCGCTCGAGTGCCTGCCCGGTCTGCGCCGCCCGGGTGATGAGCCCGCCCAGCCACGCGCCCGCCTCCTCGACCCGGCTGCCCAGACGCTGCACCGACGCGTCGAGCAGCGCCTCGAGTTCCTGCTTCTGCTGCTCCAGACCCGCCGCCGTCTCCTTCGCCAGACGCCCCGTCTCGCTGAGCGACCGCTCGATCGTGCCCTGCTCGCTCCGCAGCGCGTCGAGCTGGGCCTTCGAGTCGCGGACCGTCTGCTCGATCTCCGGACGCACGGACCGGACCATCTCGATCCCCTCGCTCGCCTGCGTGCGGGCCTGCGTGGCCTGCTGGCTGAGCGAGTCGATGCGCTCGGCGGCCTCGATGATCGAGTTGCCCAGGAGCTGACGGGCCTCGTCGGCCTGTCCCTTGATCTCGGTGAGGCGCTGCATCGCCAGCGTCGCCTCCTCGCGGGCCTTGCCGGAGGACTCGAGCAGGGCGTTGACCGCCTGCTCGTCCCCCTCGCCGTGCCCGTCGGGATCGAGCCCGAGGGCCGAGAGCGTGCGCCGGCAGAGCCGCTCGACCGGCTCACCGGTGCGGGCCAGCTCCGCCGCGCGGGTCTCGAGCCCGGCGGTGAGGGTCTGCGCCCGCTCGTCCGCCTCGGCGCTGGCGCGCTCGGCGCGGGCGATGATCTCGGTGGCGCGTCCTTCGATCTCCCCGATCCGGCTCTCGAGCTGGGTGGTGAGTTCCTCGAGCTTCTGGGCGTGCCGGAGGGCGGTCTGCTCGGCGGTCACCAGGCGCTGCTCGGTCTGGTTCGCCTTGGACTCGAACGCGTCAAAGACGTTGCCGATGCGCTCTTCGAGCGACTCGAGCCGCTCCACGACCCGCGCGTCGATGTTCTGGTCCAGCTCGCGGATCTCGTCGGCGCGCTTCGTCGCGTCGGCGAGCAGCTGCTCGCTCCGCGCGATGCGCTCATCGAACATCTTGACGAGCTTGGCGCCCGCCTCGATCTTGGTCCGCAGGTGCATCCCCGCCGCGTTCGATTCCTCGACCAGCGCGTGGGCGCTGCGCGCGTTGCTCTGCAGGGTCTCGCCGGAGCCCGACGCCTCGCGGATGAGCTGCTTGAGCGTCTCCGAGTAGCGGGTGAAGGCGCTCTGGTCGATGACGCGCGGCGTCAGGAAGACCTCCTCGATCGCGCCCTGCCCGCTGGGGAACTCGAAAGGCAGCCCCGTGCCCGCGCCCGTGGCGGTCCGCGGCGGCGCGAAGGCGTCGTCGGGCACCTGGAAGGCGGGCTCGCCCGTGGGCTGGGGCGCGTGCTCGTTGGTCGGGTTCGTGTCGCTCATGGGCTCTCCCTGCCGCGTTCGTGGCTCACGCGTCATCCTACCCCAACGCCCGGCCCCTCGCCCCCCCGACCTAGCATCCCCGCATGCCCGCACGGAACCGACAACCTTTCAACGAGCGGGATTTGCGCGACGCCTCCCGAGGGGAGCGACTCCAGCGGGTCATGGCCGACGCCGGCGTCGCCTCACGACGCGCGTGCGAGGACCTCATCCGAAAGGGCGCCGTCGAGGTCAACGGCCTGATCGTCACCGAGCTGCCCGCCTGGGTCGACCCGCACACCGATCGCATCCGCGTCGAGGGACGCCCGCTCCCGAAGCCCGAGCGTCACCTCTACCTGATGCTCAACAAGCCGACCCGGACGCTCACCTCCGCCGCCGACGAGCCCGGCTCCGACCGGCGCACCGTCCTCGATCTCATCGATCACCCCGCCAAGGCCCGCCTCTTCCCGGTCGGGCGCCTCGACTACGACACCGTCGGCCTCCTCCTGCTCACGAACGACGGGGAGCTGGCCAACCGCCTGACCCACCCCCGGTTCGGGGCGCCCAAGACCTACCGCGTCGTCGTCCGGGGCCAGCTCGACCAGGACGCGGCCAAGGAGATCGAGCGGGGGATCTACCTCGCCGAACGGAAGGCGGGACGCACGGTCGGCGCCGCCCGCACCGCGCACGTCGAACTGACCGTGATCAAGCGCGACCGGGAGCGGACGACGCTCGAACTGACCCTGCGCGAGGGGCGCAACCGGCAGGTTCGCCGCATGCTCGCCGCCGTCGGCTTCCCCGTGAAGTCGCTCGAGCGGGTCGGGATGGGGCCCCTCCGCCTCAAGGGCGTTCCCCGGGGGGCGTGGCGTGAGCTGACAGCGGCGGAGATCAAGGCCCTCCGGCGGGCGGCGGCGGTGGGGGACCAGGTGACCTCCACGGGCAAGTCCTCCCGCAGGGGGGGCAAGAAGTCCACAAAGCCCGCTTCCGGGGGCAAGCCCGGACGCTCCAGAGCCGAGGAAGAACTCCCGGGGACGCCCGTCTCCAGACGCCGCATCAAGGACGCGGCCCACGGACGCCCGAAGAAACCCCGAGGGGGCGATGCCTGAGCCCAGCCCGGTCAACCCCGCCACCCCCGAGTCGGACGAGCTGACGCGCACCGTCTCGGTCGTGCGTGTCGGCCTCCGCGGGCTCTACCGCTCGCAGCTCCCGCGCATGGCCGCGGCCCTGGCCTACCGCACCATCTTCAGCGTCATCCCCGTCCTGGCGATCGTGCTCGTCATCGCCAGCAGCTTCGTCGAGCCCGAGCAGGTCCGCCAGAGCTTCACGCGCATGCTCGAGTACGCGGGCTTCGAGAGGATCTCGGTCGCCGCCGACGACGCCGCCCCCGCCGATCTCGTCACCGTCGAGCCGGAAGACGCCTTGATCGAGGCGGGCGCCGAGCCGGAGGCCTCGCGAGAGGCGATCGGTGTGCAGGCCATCGATGAGCTGATCACGGGGCTGGTCGATCGCGTGACTTCCAGCCTCGGCTCGATCAACCGGGGGTGGATCGGGTTCATCTCCGCCGGCGTTTTCATCTACGCCGCGCTCTCGCTCTTCCTTGAGATGGAGCGGTCCTTCAACCAGATCTACCGCGCCGCCCGCGGTCGGCGCTGGCTCAACCGCCTGCTGCTCTATTGGACGATGCTCACCCTGGGCTCGATCCTGCTCATGGCGACCTTCTCCGTCGGGCACCGCTTCACCGAGTGGATCGGCGCCCTCTTCGGGGGGGAGTCGGCGGGTGACTTCTCGCTCGTCCTCGCGGGGTACGGCGTCACCGTGCTGATCTCCACCCTGCTTCTGCTCATCATGTACACCGCCGTGCCCAACGCGCGCGTCGAGTTCCGCACCGCCCTCGTCGGCGCTTTCATGGGCGCGATTGTCTGGGAACTGGGCAAGTGGGGCTTCACCCGGTACGTCGAGTTCTCCACCGGGTACGCGAGGTTCTACGGCTCGCTGGCGCTGCTGCCCCTCTTCCTCCTCTGGGTCTACGTGACCTGGCTCATCGTCCTCTTCGGGCTCCAGATCAGCTACGCCCTCCAGCACTTCTCCGAACTCAAAGAACCCGCCGCCCCCGACGAGGAGCCCCCCTCCCTGCTCGATCCCGCGGCGATCCTCAACGTCGCGATCTTCGTCGCCCGCCGGTTCAACGACGCCAAGGCCCCGACCCTTAGCGAGGTCGCCCGGGAGACCGCTCTGGATCCGAGACAGGCGCGGGAACTCTGCGAGGCGCTCGTGACCGGGGGCGTCCTGCACCGCCTCACGGAGCAGGGCGCCGATCGGTACGCCCTCGCCGCCCCCCCTTTCGTCATCCGAGCCGCCGACGTGCTCACGCAGGGCGTCCACCTCACGGGCGCCCC
>JBITAG010000008.1:0-12619 GCA_044439985.1 Phycisphaerales bacterium JB059
CCCGGTCCGTCTGCTCGATCTCCACATCCGCGTGCCCGATGCGGAACGGCGTCACGGCCTTCTGCTCGCTCCGGGCGGCCGCGGCGGAGATCAACGCCTGATCGTGCGCGTCCACGAGCCGCTGGTGGACCTCGTCCATCAACGCGTTCACGTTGGGGCTCCGCTCGGCGACCGAGTCGAACATGTCGATCGTCAGCCGGTACTCGCTCCGGGCTCGGCAGCAGACGTCGTCAAGCTCGTGGCGCGCCAGGCCGATCCGCGACCGGGCCTCGACCTCGAACGCCTCGACACTCACGCCCTCACCCAGCCCCATCAGGCCCACGCAGTACGCGATCCGCTGCATCCGCTGCACACCCGTCTCCGGGGGCTTCCGGGGCGGGGGCGTGTGGTGCCACGCGATCGCCTTCCCCAGGATCTCGGGGAGCTTCCAACGCTGGCAGAGCGCCACCCCGACGTCCACGTGCGTCATGGGGAGCTGATCGAACTCCAGCTGAAACCGGCGCTCCGGCTCCGTCTCCGGGTCCGCCATCGGCGCGTACCGCTCGCTGAACATCCGGTTCATCATCGGAACCCCCGCGTCGAGTAGGAGCCCGACGAGGAACGCCTCGGGAACCCCCACGCCCCCGGTGTGACGCGCCAGCTCCGATGCGACGCACCCCCGCAGCACACTCTCGCACCAGATCCGCCTCGAAAGGCTCTCGTGCTCCGGGTCGTTCGCGCTGCGGCTCAGGTAAAACCCGAGCGCCATCGATCGCAGCCGCTCCTGCCCGATCAGCATGCACGCCCGGTCCACGCTCGTGACTTCCTTCACCTGCGCGAACGCCGCGGAGTTGGAGAGTTTCAGGAGCCGCCCGCTGATCGCGGCGTCGTGACGCACCGTCTCGGCGAAATCCACCGGCCCCGCCTCCGGGTCCTGCACCAGCTCGACCAGCCGCGCCGCGACCGCCGGCTGTGACTCGATCCCCACCAGATCGAGCTTCCGGTTGATGGTCCCGTACAACCCCGGCAGGTCGGCGGCCTTGAGCATCTTGCGGGCGATCATCGGTCGGCGGGCTCCGCGCAGAAGGTGGACGTGTGCCCTGCATCGGACGCGCCGACCGCCCGGCCCCGGCGTAACTCACGCCGGACGTCAGCGCCGAGCCTTCGCACAGTCCCCACCCGGCGCAACCCGCACAGACCGGCCCACCGATCAGGGCTGAAGGCGGACGCCCGACCAGGCCCCGGTCGTCGGGGTCTGTCCCGCGCCCAGCTCTCGCGTCCAGGCCGCCCGGTCGTGGATCCGCCCCGTCCCCCCGCACCACAGCTCCACCCGATCCACCCAGACGCGGTACCCGAACCAGTGGGCCGGGCGGGGGATCTCCACGTCACGACCCTCCAGCAGGGCGCCCAGATCCAGCCCCAGATCGATCGCCCGCTCCGCGACCCGTTCAAGCAGGGCCTGACGCGACTCGATCGGCTCGGACTGCTCGCTCGCGTGCGCCCCCAGCCGGCTGGTCCAGTGACGCGAGGCGAAGTAGGCGTCCGATTCCTCATCCGGGCTCCGGATGGCCCGCCCCTCCAAACGGACCTGACGCCCGGCGTGGTCCCAGTGGAACGTCAACGCCACGCGCGGGTTGGCCTCGATCTCCCGCCCCTTGCGGCTGCGCGAGTTGGTGTAGAACACCACGTACCCCGGATCGGGCACAACCCCCTTGCAGAGCACGATCCGGGCGCTCGGGCGCCCGTCCTCCCCCACCGTGGCGAGCGTCATCGCGTTCGGGTTGGGGACCTCGGCCCGGGCCGTCGCCTCCTCCAGCCAGCCCTTGAAGGTGGGCATCGGGTCGGCGGGCAGCTCGTCGGGCAGGCCCTCGCCCACCTCGAAGACGTCGGAAAGGTCGCTCTGGCTCATGCCCAAGCGTATGAGCCCCGGGGACGGGTCCGGGTGTGGACGGGCCGTGATAAGCTGTCACGTTCGGCATCGAGCCCGCAAGGACGCGAAGGTGGCACCGTGACTTCCATGGAAAGCAGTACGAAGGCCTCCGGCTCGTTCGAGGGCAAGCCCGATCGGCGTCGCCCCCCGGGCGGGGCGGACGCGGGGCTCAAGCTCTTTGACCGCGAGCCCCCCGCCTCGGTTCACGCCGAGCGCTCCCTCCTCGGGTCGATGCTGCTCGATCCCCAGGTGATCCCGGACATCCTCCCCTTCGTGAACACGGGGGAGGCCTTCTTCCTGGAGGGGCACGCGGCGATCTTCCAGGCCCTGATCGAGATCTACGACAAGCGTCAGTCGGGCGACCTCGTCCAGCTCGCCGAGGCCCTCCGTGCCCGGGGCGTGCTCGACCAGGTCGGCGGGACGAAGTACCTGGTGCAGCTGGCCGAGGCGGTGCCGAGCGCGGCGAACGCGCCGCACTACGCCCGGATCGTCTCGGACCGGGCGCGCCTCCGGAAGCTGATCAACGCCGCGGGTGAGATCCTCTACGACGCCTACCACGCCGACGACTCCTCCCCGGAGGGGGGCAAGGGGGTGGTGGACATCGCCGAGCGCCGGATCTTCGAGATCGCCGAAGAGGAGCAGACCGGGGAGTCCGAGGCCCTCTTCGACCTGGTCGAGGCGGAGATCAAGCGGCTCGAGCAGGCGGACGGGTCCGCGATCAACGGGATCGCGACGGGCTTCGAGGACCTGGACAAGCTGCTCGGCGGGCTGCAGAAGGGGGAGATGCTGATCCTCGCGGCCCGCCCATCGATGGGAAAGACGGCGATCAGCCTGAACATCGCCGAGCAGGCCGCCTTCGGGGGCGTGACGCCCTGGAGCCCGCCGACCAACCGGCGGGTGCCCATCGGGTACTTCTCGCTCGAGATGTCCGCGGAGGGGCTGACGCAGCGTCTGATCAGTGCGCGCTCGGGGGTGGACGCGCACAAGATCCGAACGGGCGCCATCTCGCCGAGCGAGCTGGAGGAGGTCACGCGGGCCTGCCAGGAGCTGTCCGAGGCGCCCCTGCACATCGACGACACACCGGCGCTCTCGATCCTCGCATTGCGGGCGCGGGCGCGTCGGATGAAGCGCAAGCACCACATCGAGGCGCTCGTGATCGACTACCTGCAGCTGCTGACCTCACCCAGCGCCGGTCGTGAGAGCCGCCAGGTGGAGGTCAGCGCGATCTCCCGCGGGATCAAGGCCCTCGCCCGGGAGCTGGAGATCCCGATCGTCTGTCTGGCCCAGCTCAACCGCGGCGCCGAGCAGCGCGAGCGCAACCGCCCGCGCATGAGCGACCTGCGCGAGTCGGGCTCGATCGAGCAGGACGCGGACGTGGTGATGCTCCTCCACCGGGAGGCGTACTACCACAAGGACGACGAGGAGTGGCTCAACGACCCGGACAACGCGGACAAGCTGAACCTGACCGAGCTGATCATCGCCAAGCAGCGCAACGGCCCGACGGGGGTGGTCAAGCTCTCGTGGGACGACAAGACGACGCGCTTCAAGAACTACGACTGGCGACACGCCGGGGACGAGTTCGGGGGCGGGTACGCCTCCCCATCGGAGGCCGCGTCGTTCGGCGCCCCCCCGCCGCCGAGCTTCGCCCCCGCGCCGCCGCCCCCTCCGAGCGCACCGCCCCCCCCACCCCCCGGGGGGGGGTACACCTTCGCGCCGGGAAAGAAGACCGGGCCGGTGGAGAAGTTCCGGGACGGCTCGGGCAACGACGTGGACTTCGACGACGACGAGCTGCCCCCGTTCTAGGTCAGGCGCCCGCGAGCGTGAGTCGGCGGTTCAGGTTATTGCGTTCGACCATGCCGGGGATCAGGAACAGGTCGATGATCTGCCCGACCAGGAAGAGGCCGCCGGTGAAGAGCCAGATGAGCCCGGTGACCCACTTGCCGTTGTAGAAGCGGTGCACGCCGCACAGCCCGACACAGCACAGAAACCAGAGCAGGTACGAGACCCCGGTGGATCGCATGATCGCTTTCTCCCTGGGCGGGAAGGACGCCCGCCACAGGAGTATTCGTGATCCGTCCGGGCGTCTTTCACGCACAAGAAAGGCCCGCCCCCCGAAGGGGACGGGCCCGGCATGTGACAGGATGCGGCGTCGAGGGTTACTCCTCGAGCTGCTCGACGACCACCTCGGCGTCGCTCACATCGACGCTGCCGTCCATGTTCGCGTCGCCCTCCTCGGGCTCGAGGGGGCCGACGTGCCCGAGGTTGCCGACGACGACCGAGAGGTCGAGCGCCGAGACGACGCCGTCGAGGTCCAGGTCACCCTTCTTGCCCAGGTCTTCGACGCGGAAGAGCCGGACATCCAGATCGCGGTTCTGGTAGGTGAACTGATCCACGCCGTTGCCGTACGCGGAGGAGAGCACCGGCCGGATGCCCGTGAGCATGACGCGGTACCAGCCCGGATCACCGGAGATCGCCTCGGCGTCGGCGAGGGTCACGCCCGGCCCGCCCCCGCCCAGCGCCAGGTCGAGCACGGGGCGCGAGCCGATGACCTGGTACTCGACGATGAAGCGGACGCGTTCGGCGCCGAGGTGATCGGGGTGGAGCACGCCGTGGACCACCTCGATGCCGTCATTGGTGCTCGGATCGACGAGGGCGTTCATGCGCCAGTCGATCTCGTTGCCGAGGATGTCGAGCCAGCCGGAGGCGACGAGTTCAGGATCGGCGCCGCCGGGATCATCGATGGAGTCGATGACCTCCTCGCGGAAGAGGCCGCGCCAGCCTCGGACGCCCTGGAGGATGTAGAGGTGGATGCCGTCGGGGCCGGGATCGCCCCCGTCGCATCCCTCGCCACCCGCACCGGAGGACTGGGTGCCGTTGCCTCCGGCGCCCCCGTCCCCGCCCTGGTCGCGGAAGGAGCAGCCGCCGTCGCCGCCGTCACCTCCGTTGACGCCGTTGCCGCCGTCGCCGCCATCGCCGCCGTAGCCGTACGGGCGGCCCTCGCCGCCGTCGCCTCCCTCGCCGCCGTCGCCGTCGGGTCCGTCGCCGCCGTCGCCGCCGTCGCCACCTTCGATCTCGCCGTTGCCGCCCTCGCCCCCATCGCCGCCGTCGCCGCCGGAGCCATCGCCCCCGTCACCGCCGTCGCCGCCTTCGGCGCCGCCGTCGCCGCCGTCGCCGCCATGGCCACCAACGACGCCATCGCCCCCGTCGCCACCCTTGCCGCCGCGGTCATCGCTGTTGCCCCCCTTGCCCCCGTTCCCGCCGTTGCCACCGGGGCCGCCGTTGCCCCCGTCGCCGCCGGGTCCGCCGTCGGTGATGCCGTACCCGCCCGGGCCGCCATCTCCGCCGTTGGAGTTGCCGCTCGCGTCGCCGCCACGGCCCCCGGCGCCCCCCTTGCCCCCCTCGAGGCCGCTGTGCCCGCCGGAGCCCCCGTTCCCGCCGTTGACCCCGTCGCCGCCCTTGCCCCCGTCGCCGGTGCCCCAGCCGTTGCCGCCGGGCCCGCCGTTGGGGGCGTAGGGGTTGTCGGGGTGATCGCCCGGGTACCCGTCGTACCCGTGGGGATTGCTGGGGGTGCCGTCCTGGCCGAAGGGATAATCCGGCGGATAGTCATCCGCGGGCTGCGCGATGGCGCTCAGGCTCAGGGCGCCCACCATCGCGACGAGGCACACACACTTCGACAGCGCGGAAACAATCATCGGGATGTCCTCCTAAAATGAAACGCGGAAGACCCGGATGCTAGTTGCGAACGGTCGGCGCAACAACGCAATTTTCGCGTCGCCCCCACCGCGTCGGCCAAACTTCGTCGAATGGGGGCATAGACCCCTTACAAAGAATGATCGCCGACGTGAAAAAGTTACCCAGAGTCACGCGTCGCCGAAGCAGGTGGAGACTCCACGCGCCGCTTCGATCAGCGGATGATCCACCGGCACGAGTCGCTGCCTGTCCGCCGCGGCGGTGATCTCCACGTCCGTCAGTTCACCGCCCTGCATCACCACCAGCCGGTTGCGCTTCCCCATCCGCAGCAGCGTCATCGCGTGATGCCCGAACTGCGTCGCCAGCACCCGGTCACCGGCGCAGGGCGTCCCGCCCCGCTGCACGTGCCCGAGCACGACGTACCGCGACTCGATCTCCGTCCGGTCCTCGATCTGGTTGGAGAGCCACTTGCCGATGCCCCCGAGCCGGATCGGGTCCGGGCTGGTCGGGTCCACCCGCTCGACGATCTGCTCCCCCCCCTTCGGGCGGGCGCCCTCGGAACAGCAGACGATGCTGAACCGCTTCCCACGCTGCGAGCGCGCGATGCAGCTCTCACAGATCACGTCCAGATCGAACGGGATCTCGGGGATCAGGATCACGTCCGACCCCGACGCCACCCCGGCGTGCAGCGCGATCCACCCCGCGTTGCGCCCCATCACCTCCACCACCATCACCCGGTGGTGGCTCGCCGCCGTCGTGTGCACGCGGTCGAGCGCCTCGGTCGCGATCCCCACCGCCGTCTGGAACCCGAAGGTGATATCGGACCCCCACAGGTCGTTGTCGATCGTCTTCGGCACGCCGATGCAGTTCACCCCCCGGTCCGCGAAGGGCTTGGCCGCGGACATCGTCCCGTCTCCCCCGATGCAGACGAGCGCCTCGAGCCCGTGGATCTCGATGTGCGTCATGCAGACGTCCGTCAGGTCCTTGAACTTCGGCTTCCCCTCCGCGTCGAGCCCGACCGGGTACGCCTGCGGATTCGCCTTGTTTGACGAGCCCAGGATCGTCCCCCCCTGGGTCAGGATGTTCGAAACATCGTCGGCGACGAGCGGGCGCACCCGGTCCTCGATCAACCCGAGAAACCCGTCCTCGATCCCGATCACCTCGATCCCGTGATAGATCGCGTCCTTCACCACCGCGCGGATCACCGCGTTCAGGCCGGGGCAATCGCCCCCCCCCGTCAGGACCCCGATCCGCTTGACGCCGCTTGTCGGCACTCGGTCTGTCGCTCTGCTCATCGCCGCATGCTACAGACGCCCACGCCCCCGCACCGAAACCCACGATTCGAACCGCTCGCGTGCAATGCCCGCCGGGCCGACGCGTTGAACCTGCGGCGGCGCGATCGGGCGTCCGCCCAGAGGAGGTCCCCAATGTTCACCAAGATCTCAGCCATCACCATCGCCCTGGCCAGCGCCTGCCTCGCCCAGCCCCAGGCGGGCGGCATCGACGCCGAGCGGGGCGATCGCGCCCAGCACCGACAGGAACGCCGCGAGGCCATCCGCGAGCGCATCCACACCCGCTTCGACGCCGACAAGGACGGCGAACTCTCCGAGTCCGAGCGCGCCGCCGCCCGCGCGGCCCTCCGAGAGCGACGGGCCCAGCACCGCGAGCGGGTGCTCGACCGACTCCAGAGCCGCCCGCTGACCGCTCTCCCCGAGCCGCTCGCGCAGGCCCTTGCACCCTTCGACCTCGACGACTCGATGACCATCGACGACGAGGAGCGCGTCCTCCTTGAGATCGAGATCGACGCCCGCATCAAGGCGAAGAAGAGCGAGGCCCACGCCAAGTTCGACGCCGACAAGGACGGCCAGCTCAGCCGGGAAGAACGCCAGGCCGCCCACGAGGCCCGGCGCGCCGCCCGCGAGCAGAAGAAGGCCGAGATCCTCGGCGCCTTCGACGCCAACGCCGACGGCAGGCTCGACAAGAGCGAGCGCCAGGCCGCTCGCGCCGCCATGGACGCGGGCGACCGCGACCCGCTCCTCCGCCTCTTCAGCCCCCGGCGTGGGCACGACAAGATGCGTGGCGGGGACATGCGCCGGGGCGAGATGCGCCGCGGCGATCGCCAACCCCCGCGTGAGGGCCAGCCGCGCCGGCGTGGATTCCAGCAGGACATCTAGTCCGTCCGCAACGATCACCACCAGCGGATGGGGCGGGACGCTCGCGATCGCGGGTCCCGCCCTGTCTTTTTTTGATATCGGACGGGCGCCCGTGAGAGCGCCCGCCCGTTTCGGCCCGTCTCCTCCGTCGAGCCGAGAACTCCCCGCTCACGCTCTGCGCCGGCGGGTCGCGAACGCCCCACCCAGTCCGAGCAGCGCCAGGCCGCTCGGCGCGGGCAGGTTCTTCTCCACCCACTCGATCGCCTCGTCGTGGATCGAGTCGTCCACGTCGTAGTTGAAGACCACGTACAGGCTCCCCGTCGTGTCCAGCGGCTCGCCCGTCGGGGCGGTGGCGCTGAACTGGATCTCCCAGAGGTAGATCCCCGCGGCGGGGTTCACCAGGCTGTAGTCCGGGTGCTCATCGAAGTCGCCACCCCCGTAGGTGAAGTCGAACCCGGGGGTGAGGGCGTCGGCCATGGGCGTGAGGATCGTGTTCCCGCCGTAGTCCTGGGCGAGCTGCGACGTCGCCACCTGCGAGAAGTCCGACCCGTTCCACACGCGCAGGGCGCTGAGCGTGTCGTACGAGAGCACCGTCCCCGCGTCGAACGCGCCGATGGTGTTGGTCGGCCCGTCGGTGGTGAAGAACCCCGGCCCGTCGCTCCCGACAAAGCCACCCCCCAGGTCCTCCAGCTCCGCCGCGAAGACGAACTCGCCGATCTCGGTGAACGCGCCCGACTCATCGTCCGCGACCGCGGTGATGATGTTGAACCCGTCCCACAGCAGGCCGATGTCGCCCTCGCCGTGACCCTGAGCCGCGCCCGCGAGCGCCGCCACGCCGATCAATCCAATCCATGTCTTCTGACTCATCTTCACTACTCCTCAAGCATTCAAAAGAAACCTACGAACAACAAATCCCCTCTAGGGACAACCAGCGCCGAACGCGCTGAGAAAGGCAAGAACATCCGCAAAGTCGAACACGCCCTCTGGCGACGCCAGGTCCGCCGCGGGCTCCCCCGCGCCGAACGCGCTGAGGAAGGCAAGAACATCCGCGAAATCGAGCACGCCCTCCGGCGCCGCCAGGTCCGCGGCGTTGCAGGGACCACCGATCAGATTCGCCTCGACCCACGCGATCGCGTCGCCCTGCTCGGGCACGCCCGCGCCCTGCGCGAACACGATGTAGTTCGTGTCGGATCGCTCGATGGAGGCTGACGTGCTCCAGAGCTGGAGCTGGAGCAGCCAGACGCCGTCCGCGCCGGCGGGGCCGGAGTCCTGGTTGAGCAGGAACTGCACGTGGTGATGGAAGATCCCGTCGCTGTCACCAGCGCCGAAAACGATGCCCGGGACGACCGTGTCGGTCGGGGGCGCGACGAAGTTCTGGAGGAACTTGCGCACCGTGATCGTGTCGTCGGAGATGGTGTCGAAGTCGAACCCGTTCCACTCACGGACCGCCGCGACGATGTCGAAGCCGATCTCCGTGCCCGCGGGAACGCCCCCGAGCTGCGAGTTCCATCCCGGGTCCGCGGTGAAGTCGGCGATCCCCCCGTCGCCGAACTCCGCGCTCTTGACAAGGAACGGGAACTGAACGCTGTCCGGTCCTGTCACGACGCCGATATCGATCCGGTTCTGGTCGATGCGGATCGCGAAGTCCACGCCGTGCAGGTCCTGCGCAATCGACGCGCTCACCGCGCCCGCGAGACACACCGACGCCCAAACTGCTCTGTGCATGTCGATTCTCCTGTGCATGTCCATCACCCCGGCGGGTTGGCCTCGGGGTGGAAGCGGTTGGTCTCGAAGTCCTCGTACACCTCGCCGAAGCGAAGCGTCCGGGCGCTCCCGTCCAGGAAGCCGTACGTGGAACGCCCGTCGGGCCCCACCGACCCCCCGTGCGCGTTGAGATTCATCTGCGACCGCACGAAGGCGCCCAGGCGGTCCGTGAACGGGAACTCCTGCCACTCCTCGACGTGGACGTGGTCCGCCTTGGCGAACCCCGGGTCTCCCGAGTCGTTCACCGGCCCCTCGTCGGTCATCATCAGGAAGTGGACCGTGTCCGACGGACGCGGGATCTCCTTCATCTCGTTGTACGAGTCGAACGTCGTCCGGCGCCCGCTCACCGGGTCGTTCGGCCAGTACACCCCCGGGACCGCCGTCGTGTAGTCGTTGAGCCCGTAGCTCGTCGCCCGCGAGTACGCCGGGATCTCCGGGTCGTTGGACGGATCGTCGTCCGTGAAGAGCCGCTCGTTCTCCCGCATGAACGAGATCAGTTCCTGCGGGCGCAGCCCCTCGTCCTGCCCCCCTTCCTCCACGTTCCACCAGATGGAGCGGTCCACCGGGGACCGGGTGATCAGCTCGCTCCCGTAGTACTCGCGCAGCGTCACCAGCCAGCTCTTGTGGATCCGAACGGGCGGCTGCCCGTGGGGCATCGCGGCGTCAATGAACCGCTCCCCCGAATCATTCAGATACATCGCGTGGGCCAGCTCCAGCTGGCGCACGTTGGACAGGCACACGGCCGCCTGGGCGGTTTTCCGCGCCGAACTCAGGGCCGGCAGCAGAATCCCGATCAGCAGCGCGATGATCGCGATGACCACGAGAAGCTCGATGAGCGTGAACGCGGTCGCCGCACGCGCACGTCTCTGGCGCATGGGACGCTCCCAATCGCTGCAAATGCAGCACAATCAGATGTCGGAAAGTGGATTCAGAACGGTGACGGGATCAGCCCAGAACGGGCGGACCGCGCGCCGTCGCGACGACCTCGTCGCGCGAGACCAGGCTCCTCGCCCGATCCGCGATGACCTCCACCCGCTCGGGCGCCTCGACCAGCGCGGGCTCGTCAAACGTCGCCTGCCCCATCAGGTTGATGGCCAGGCAGACCGCGCAGTCCTCGTCCGGAGACGACGGCGCCTGATCCTCCCGCCCATCGTCCTGACGGTCCTGATGGTGGCATTGCTCGTGTCCGCCCGCCGAATCGTGGTGGTGCCACGACGACGCCCCGCTCAGCAGCAACTGCAGAGCGATCAGAACGACCCCGACCAGGGTCATGCCTTGTCGCGGATGACGGGTCATCAGACCATTTATACGCGGCCCGCCCTGATTTGGTGCACGGTTTCTTCGAAGATCCCCGCCTCGAACGCCGGAATTGGCGTGAATATGGGGAAACGCGGGCGGGGGTCGCCCGGTAGGATCCCCCCGGATGTCCACGGAAGGCACCAACCCTCCCCCCCCGCGCTCTGGCGACGCCCCCACGGGCGCCGTCGACGCCACCCTTTACCTCCACCCCCAGACCCTCGCCCGCCTCGGCTCCTTCGAACTCCGGGCCAAGATGATCATCGAGGGCGTGATGAGCGGCATGCACCGCTCCCCCTACCAGGGCGTCTCCGTCGAGTTCGCCCAGCACCGCCAGTACGCCCCGGGCGACGACCTGCGCCACCTCGACTGGAAGGTCTACGCCCGCACCGACCGCCTCCAGGTCAAGCAGTACCAGCAGGAGACCAACCTCGACCTCGTCGTCTTGGTCGATTCGTCGGGCTCGATGAACTACGGCTCGCGCTCCTTCGCCGAGGCCTCCGGCGCCGGACGCAAGACCTCCCTCGACGGGCGATCCAACTGGACCAAGTTCGACCACGCCACCGCCATGGCCGCCGCCCTCGCCTACATCACCCTCCACCAGGGTGACCGCGCCGGCCTCGTCGTCTTCGCCAACGAGATCCGCGACATGGTCGCCCGCTCCGGGCAGCGCTCCAACTGGCGCAAGATCGTCGAGTCCCTCTCCACCCAGCCCGTCGACGCCCCCACCGACTTCGGGCGCGTCATCGACCAGACACTCGCCAAGGTCACCAACCGCTGCCTCTTCGCGATCATCTCCGACTGCTTCGAGGACACCGAAACCATCAAGGCCGCCCTCGCCCGACTCAAGCACCGCGGGCACGACGCGATCGTCTTCCAGACGCTCGACCGCGCCGAGACGAGCTTCGACTTCGCCGACTCGGCGCCCTTCGAGGGCCTCGAGGGCGAGGGGCGCCTCCGCCTCGACCCACGCTCCATCCGCAAGGCGTACCTCGAAACCTTCAACGCCCACCTCGAATCCATCGAGAAGACCTGCCGCGGCTTCGGCTTCGACTACCAGCGCGTCAGCACGCACGACTGGCTCGGCCCGCCGCTCGCCTCGTTCGTGGCGCGCCGCAACGCGATGATCAAGCGGAGTAAATCGGGGTGAGTGGGCGATGGGCAACAGGCAATAGACAACGGGACGAAGGCGCACGCCTCGCGCCGCCCTTGTCGGCGAGGCCCACCCCAGCTGCATACCACACCGGCGCCATCCGCGGCTCCAACCCACGGCCCATTGCCTGTTGCCTCTTGCCCGCCGCCGCATTGCCCCCCGCCCCATGACCGTCCTCCACCCCATCCTGCTCGCCACCGGTCTCGGGCTCGTCGCCGTCCCGATCCTGATCCACATCCTCATGCGCCGTAAGCGCAAGCCCGTGCCGTGGGGCGCGATGCGGTTCCTGCTCGAGGCCTACAAGACCCAGCGCCGGCGCATGACCCTCGAGCAGATGCTCCTGCTCGCGGCCAGGTGCCTGCTCGTCGCCCTCATCGCCCTCGCCGTCGCCCGCCCCATGCTCGGGGGCTCCGGCGCGCTGGGCACGAGCGCGCGCACCCTCGCGGTCCTCCTCGACAACTCCATCACCAGCGACCTGCGCGAGGGCGACCGCTCCGCCCTCGAACGCCACAAGGCGATCGCCGCCGCCTCCCTCGACCGCCTCGACCCGGCGCGCGGCGACGTCGCCGCCCTCATCTGCCTGGTTGCGCCCGCCCGCGCCCTCGCCCTCCCCCCCACCGCCGACATCGCCGGCGTCATGCGCGCCATCGAGGC
>JBITAG010000009.1:0-3753 GCA_044439985.1 Phycisphaerales bacterium JB059
GGTCTACCGGGACGGGGAGCTGGTGGACTACTACGACAAGCGTCTGCTCCCGACGTACGACGTGTTCGACGAGGACCGGTACTTCACGCCCGGGCGGCGGGCGGTGGTCTTTGAGGCGGGGGGCAAGCGGATCGGGCTGGCGATCTGCGAGGATCTGTGGAAGGGCGAGGACGCGGGCTTCGCGTGGCGCTACCGCACGAGCGAGGACCCGGTCGCGGCGTTGGGCGAACTCGGCGTGGACGTTCTGGTGAGCCCGTCGGCGAGCCCCTTCGTGCTGGGGAAGGGCAGGCGCCACCACGAGCTGGTTTCCCGGCACGCCCGGCGCCTGGGTGCGCACGTGCTGAGCGTGAACCAGCTGGGGGGGAACGACGATCTGGTCTTTGACGGGCACAGCCTGATCTACTCGCCCGACGGGAAGCTGCGCCGGACCGGCGGGCTGTTCGGGCGGGGGCTGGAGGACGGGCTGCTGGTCTGCGACTTCGAGCGGGCGACGCCGGCGCCCGCGGACGACCCGGTCGTGGCGCTCGATGACATGGAGCTGCTCTTCCGGGCGCTCGTGCTGGGGGTTCGGGATTACCTGCGCAAGACGGGGTTTGAGCGCGCCCTGGTGGCGCTCTCGGGGGGGATCGACTCGGCGTTGACGGCGGCGATCGCGTGCGCCGCGATCGGGGGCGAGCGGGTGACCGGCGTCAGCCTGCCGGGCATGTACTCCTCGGACCACTCGATGGTGGACGCGACGGAGCTGGCCTCCAACCTGGGCATGCCCTGCCTGAGCGTGCCGATCCGGGAGGGGGAGAACGCCCTGGCGGGGATGCTCAATCCCGCCCTGGCGGAGCTTGGCCAGAAGCCGCTGGGTGAAGAGCTGCCGGACGTGGCTGAGGAGAACCTGCAGAGCCGCGTTCGGGGCGTGGTGATGATGGCGCTCTCGAACCGGACGGGCGCGATCCTGCTGACGACGGGGAACAAGAGCGAGCTGGCGGTCGGGTACTGCACGCTCTACGGCGACATGAACGGCGGGCTCGCGGTGCTCTCCGACGTGCCCAAGACGCTGGTCTTCGAGCTTTCCCGCTGGATCAACGAGCACCACGAGCGACTGGGGTTCGAGACGCCGCCCATCCCTCAGCGGACGATCGACAAGCCTCCCAGCGCCGAGCTGCGCCCGGACCAGAAGGACACGGACTCGCTGCCCGAGTACCACATCCTGGACGAGATCATCGAGCGCCACGTCGAGGGACGCCAGAGCGCGGCGGAGATCATCGAGGCGACCGGGATCGACGCGGCGGTGGTCGAACGCATCGCACGCCTCATCCGGATCAACGAGTACAAGCGCCAGCAGCTGGCGATCGGGATCAAGGTGACGGGCGTGGCGTTCGGGCAGGGACGACGGATGCCGATTGCGCAGGGGTGGGGTTGACGGAACGCAGAGCTCGCAGAGTCAGGACCACTCGCCCGCGTACGCCGTCTCGTACCCCCCACCATCCCGCACGCCCAGCTCATAGAGCCTTTTGCTGATCTGTCGCAGGTGGAGGGCGTCGTGCACGCCCCACGCGGCGAGGAGATCGCCGGCGCGGATCGCGCCGATCTGCGGGTGCGGGTACGCGTTGTCCCACGCGGGGTTGGTTCGGCCTTTGGCCCACGCGATGCGCTCGGCACGGCGATTGGTGAAGAGCCCAACCTGCTCGCCCAGGTCCTGTTCGCGGTAGGCGCGCCGGCTCGCCCAGGCCTCGGGGTCGATGGGGTCCCAGGGGGCGGTCGGGTCGTTGAGCGTGGATTCCAAGCGCTTGGGAAAGTCGAGCAGCTCCTCGTCGGCGAGGTGGCAGACGACCTCAAGGATGGACCAAGATTTGCTATCAGCCCGGTAGAGCGCGTCCTCACGCGAAAGACCCTCGCACACAGCGGCGAGGGTCCTGGGAAAGCGTTCCAATCGCGAGATGATCGCGTCGGGGTTCAAGAGCTGCCCGAGCGCATCCGGTCGAGGCCCTCGGGGAAGGGGTAGTGCGGGAAGACGGCGGCGTTGCCCAGCGACCACATCTGCGGGCTGGGGTAGACGTCGCCGCGGAACCCGGCGTCGTACATGGTGCGCAGGACGCGCTCGAAGCTGGGCTCGTCGCCGGTTTCGTTCACGAGGCGGTTGGAGCGGGCGCCGAGGAAGGAGACGGAGCAGACGGGGCGTCGATCGGCGCGACCCTGGAGCATCTTGGTGATGGTGGCGAAGCCGCGGGAGAGATCCGAGAGGGTGAGGAAGTCACGTCCCTTGGGCTTGAGGACAGCGAGGATGAGGAGGGAGTCGAGATCGTACTTGAGGATGTACGGCTCCTTGTCGTGGGCGGCATGGACGGAGACGGACTCCTGGAAGATCTTCGCGTAGCTGGTGACGGAGCGCTCGGACCACTGGCTGGTGGTGATGAGGTGAACGAGCTGGGCGATGATGCCGTGGGAGTTGTCCGCGTCGTTCACGCCGCAGATGACGGTGCGGTATCGCCCATCGATGAGGTCGCGGAGCATGTCCTGGCCCCAGGGGATGCGGATGCGTTGCCCGGCCTGAATCTTGCCCGAGTCCCCCGGAAGCAGGGAAACGCGGTCGGGGAACATGTCGGAGGACAGGAGGGCCTCGGCGTTGTCCTCGTAGAGGCGGACGTCGGCGGCGTGGCTGGACTGGGGCATGTCGGACTCCTCGGAAAGGGACATCGGCATGATAGCGAGGGGGGGCGGAAGGGCTCGGGAGGTGTTTGGGGTGAAAGGGCCTTCTCGGCGAGGCCCCGATGGTGTATCTTCGGGGCGTTGCCGGGCGAGAGCGCTCCGGGGCCGCTCGATCGATCCTGATCGTCGGCGGTGTCGGGCATGGTTGCTCTCCGGGGGGGACTCGCGCCCGGCGGGAGTAATGGATCACGATGCGTGGGGACGCAATGAACAAGCAGCAACGGCGTGGCGCCATGGGCGGGGCGATGGTCCTGTTCGCGGCGGCGGGAATGGCGTGCGGACAGGGCTTCTCGGAGGAGGCCGTTTCGCGCGGGATCGTGTGGGAGGTGACCAACGCGACGCTCCAGAACGGGGCGGGGCTCGGGCTGATCGATCTGGACAACGACGGGGATCCGGACCTGGTCGCGATGGGCCAGGGGGGCGCCGTGGGGGTCTGGGAGAACGACGGGACGGGGCACTTCACCTCGCGGGCCGCGGGCTCGGGGATGCCGACCCTGGTTCGGCCCTCGGGGCTGTCGGCGGCGGACTATGACAACGACGGCGATCTGGACATCCACCTGACGGACTTCCTGGGCGTTGATCACCTGATGCGCAACGACGGGAACTTCACGTTCACGGACGTGGCGGCGGCGGCGGGTGTTGACAGCGGGGGCTTCGGGTACGGGGGCGCCTGGGGCGATTACGACGGGGACGGGTGGGTGGACCTGTACGTCCCCAACCGAACGCAGACACACTCGAGCCCGATCCTCAACCACCTCTACCGCAACAACGGGGACGGGACGTTCACCGACATGGCGGTGGCGCTCGGCGTGACCGACGGGGAGGCGCCCAGCCTGGTCGCGGCCTTCCTGGATTACGACCGGGACGGGGACGCGGACCTCTACCTCGGGAACGACAAGGGCTCCAACTCCTCCTGGACGAACCACCTCTACCGCAACGAGGGGGACGGGACGTTCACGGACGTGACCGCGATGTCGGGGACCGAGGCGAACGTGGACTGCATGGGGATCGCGTGGGGTGACTTCGACCGAAACGGGTGGATGGACATCTACG
>JBITAG010000010.1:0-7862 GCA_044439985.1 Phycisphaerales bacterium JB059
CTCGATGAGCGAGAACGCCGGGCGACCGATTCCGGATTGGCGAGGCGTCGTCCGGATCATCGCTCGATCTCCGTCAGTTCCCCGGTGTACCCCTGCAGGGTGAACAGCTTCGCCCGGGGCTCGTCCTCCTCGTCGATCGCCCCGTCGAAAATGTTCCCGCTCGGCCCGCCCGGCCCGCCCCCGGTGTCCCCCGCGATCCACGCGTTGATGTTCCGACGGATCTGGTCCGCCGGCGCGTTGCCGAAGAGCGTGCGATCGAACGAGATCCGGTCCGCCACGTCGTACGGCTCGTAGATCGACCCCGTCTCCTGGTTCACACGCCCGCCGATCCCCCGCGCCAGCTCCCGCTCGTCGTACAACGCCAGCCGGTTCACGCTCTTGACCAGCACCGTGTCGTTCGAGTTGTTGCCCAAGAGCTGGGCCACCGTCGCCTCGTCGCTCGTCCGACCGAGCACCCGCATCGCCCAGGTCCGCGTGTCCTCCGCCCAGTCCACACGCTTCCAGGCGTCCTGGCCCGTCCGGCTCGACGAGAACGTGTCACGGTCCTCGACCGAGGGACGCGGATCGATCATCAGGCCCGCACGGTTGACCGTGCTCACCGCGCCCGTCCGAGCCGAGAACCGAACCATGAACGACTGACGCGGTGTCGGGATGCCCCCGAACCCCGCGAACCCCGCGCCGCCCGCGGCGTGCGAGGCCTGGTCCACGTCGTAGAACCCGCTCTCCGGGAAGACCCAGTTGCCCTCAAGCTTCGCCGGGCTCGTCACGCTGTTGCCCCCGTACGCCGCCGAGGTGTACCAGCTCGCGCCCGTCACCCCCGGGTTGGGCAGCATCGAGCCCGCCGGGGCGTACCCCCGCACCATCCAGGATTCGGGCAGCGTCACCGACGCGCCGAGCGCGATCGGCGCCAGCACATCCTGCGTCTCACGCCCGTTCGAACTCAGCAGGTTGGCGTTGTTCGGGACCTCGATCTGCCCCACCACCTCCGCCGGGACAATCCGCATCTGCTTGGACCCGGGCTCATACAGGAAGACCGCCGCGCCGTCCCCCGAGCGCGACGACGCGATCGCCGCGTCCCGCGCCATCGCCACCCCCACGCGAAGGCTGTTCTCCGCCAACGCCCGGTTCGAGGAGTAGACCATCGCGTTCACGCCCGGCACCGCCAGGGCCACGATGATCAGGATGATCGCGATCACGACGAACATCTCCACGAGCGTGAAGCCCGCGCAACGCCCGCGCCCCGAGGCGTACCCACCCGGCGTCGGCCTGCGTTGAGAGATGCCCGTCGTCATCGCGATCCCCTGGATGGAAGCTCCGGCGCCCATCAGTCACCCACCTCCACCACGTTGTCCTGCTGCACCTGCCGGCGCAGCTCCGCCTCCCCCTCCGCGCTGAGCGTGGCGCCGTCGCGCCCGAGCGCCTCGAGGATCACCTCGATGTGCTCGGTCCCGAACAGACCGTCCTCGCCCGCCCCCACGATCGCGTACGTCGCGCCGCGCAGCCGCGTGTCCCCCTCGGTCAGGTCGATCTCCGTCTCCGGATCGTCCAGGAACTCCCGGTAGAGCACCGGGTTGATGAGCGCCGCGGGGATGTTCAGGTCCGCCGTCCGCTCAACCACGTACTGCCCCTGGTCCGAGTCGTACCGACCCGGCTCCCACCGGTAATAGCGGTACGCCACCCCGTTGCGATCGGTCACCGCCGTCCGGAAGCGCGCCTCGCTGTCGGTCGTGAACGAGTCGATCTCGCCCGGGGACATCTCCATCGCCGCCCCGTGCTCGCGCGGCTCGTTCTTGTCCACGTAGCTCTGCGCCAGGTTCACGCTCGACGTGTCCGTGGCGATGTACGGCTCCACCGTCGTCCGGCCCCGCCCGATCACGGCGCCCACGCCCCGGAACCCCCCGCTTGCCAGCGGCTCGAACATCCCAAGCCCGCTCACCCCGTCCACTTCCTCGGGGAGCGACCCGGCGAGGTAGTACGCCAGCGCGTACTTGCTGTACCGCGGGTCCGCCCAGGCGTCCTGCCCCGTCGTCCCGTGGATCAGGCCCCCGTCGTCGCGCTGACGCAGAACCTCAAGGTCCTCCGTCTTCCCCGCGTCCCAGACGCTCACGACCCACCGGTTCGGCTCGACCTCGAAGACCGGGCCCTCGCCGCCGGCGTCATCGGTCGCCTTCGGCGCCCGCCCCGTCGTCATCGAGATCGGGTCCCCGTCGTAGACCAGCGGGGGCACGAAGTCGTTGTCGCTCCGGAACTGCGTCACCGCCAGGCCCAGACCGGCGACCGCCTGGCGGTCCCCCGCGGCCTTCGCCGCCCGGCGCGCCGCCCCGAACCCGACCAGCAGGATCGAGATCAGCGTCGCGATGATCGCGATCACCACCAGCAGCTCGAGCAGCGTGAACGCTTGCCGCTGAGCCGACCCCGGGTTGTCTCGACGCGTCCGAAGCATCAGGACCTCCGCATCAGCCGCCCTGCAGCGACTCAATCATCGACACCATGGGAAGGAACATCGCGACCACGATCGTGCCCACCATGCCGCCGAGCATGACGACCATGAGCGGCTCGAGCAGCGACACCAGCGACGCGACCGCGACATCGACCTCCTCGTCGTAGTTGTCCGCGATCTTCAGCAGCATCCCGTCCATCTCGCCCGTTTCCTCGCCCACGTCGATCATGTTCACGACCAACGCATCGCACGTCTTGGACTCACGCAGCGGCTGCGAGAAGCTCTCGCCCTCACGGATCGAGTCGTGCACCTTCTTCAACGCCTTCTCGTAGACGTAGTTCCCGCACGTCTCGCCCGTGATCGTCACCGCCTCGAGGATCGGCACGCCCGCGGAGATCAGCGTCCCCAGCGTCCGGCTGAACCGGGCGATGACCGTCTTACGAATCAGGCTCCCGAAGATCGGCGTCCAGAGCAGCAGGATGTCCGTCAGCGCCCGACCCGGCCCCGCCTTGCGGAGCAGCTTGAACCCGATCCACGCCGTCGGCAGACCGATCAGCAGGTACCAGAACCCCGCGAACTTCTGCCCGGCGATCCCGCCCACGAACCAGCGGCTCGTGTTCATCAGCCAGATCGTCAGCGCCGGAAGCTCCACACCGAAGTCCTTGAAGATCTCCTCAAACTTCGGGATGATGAAGATCATGATCGCGCTGAGGATCACCAGCGCGACGAACACGACGACGATCGGGTAGACCATCGCACCCTTGATCCGTCGTTTCAGCTTCTCGCTCTTCTCCATGAACTCCGCGAGACGCTGCAGGATGATGTCCAGCACGCCACCGATCTCGCCCGCGTTCACCATCTTCACGTACAGCTTGTTGAACGCACGCGGGTGCTTGGCCATCGCCTCGGAGAGCGAGCTGCCCCCCTCGACCTCTTCCACCACGCCCTGCAGCGTGTTCTTCATCAGCCCCGGCTTCTGCTGCTGCTCCAGGATCTGAAGGCTCCGAAGCAGCGGGAGGCCCGCGTCCTGCAGCGTCGAGAGCTGCCGGGTGAAGAGCGTCAGGTGCTTGGGCTTGACCTTCCCGATCGAGATGCTCGCCCCGCCCTTCTTCTTCTTTTTCTTCTTCTTGGCCGCGGCCTCGCCCGCCTCCGCCCCGCCCTTCTTCGCCTTCTGCGGACGCACCGAAGTCGGGAAGTACCCCTGGCTCTTGATGCGCGCGATCGCGTCCTCGCTCGAGCCCGCCTCGATCGTGCCCTTCTGAGCCTTCCCGGCCGCGTTCAACGCTTCATAGACGTACGTCGCCATCGCTCTGCCCTCTGCCTTTCAGCCCGGGGACGGGCCCCGTTGGTTACCCGTCCTCGGCGATCGTCTCACGCACGACCTCGTCGATCGTCGTCTGACCCTCGTAGATCGCCATCAGCCCGCTCTCGCGCAGCGAACGCATCCCCCGACGACGCGCAAAGTCACGCAACGCCGCCGTGGACGCCTCCTTCATGACCAGCTCACGCATCGAGTCGTCCATGCTCATGATCTCGAACAACGCCATCCGGCCCTTGTACCCCGAGCCGTTGCAGTTCTCGCACCCACGCCCACGCATGAACGTCCGCCCACGCACGTCCTCCGGCGTCAGATCGAGCTCCATCAGCTCCTCCTCGCTCGGCTCGTACGATTCCTTGCACTTCGGGCAGACCGTCCGCACCAGACGCTGCGCCACCACGCCCTCGATCGTCGCCGTCAGCAGGAACGGCTCGAGCCCCAGGTCCACCAGGCGGATGATCGAACTCGGCGCGTCGTTCGTGTGCAGCGTGCTGAGCACCAGGTGGCCCGTCAGCGACGCCTGCACCGCGATCTGCGCGGTCTCCAGGTCGCGGATCTCACCCACCAGGATCACGTCCGGGTCCTGACGCAGGAACGAACGCAGGCACTTGGCGAACGTCAGCCCCACGTCCGTGTTCACCTGACACTGGCACAGACCGTCGATGTCGTACTCGACCGGGTCCTCCGCCGTCAGGATCTTCGTCTCGATGTCGTTCAGCTCCGCCAGCGCCGCGTACAGCGTCGTCGTCTTGCCCGAGCCCGTCGGGCCGGTCACCACCACGATCCCGTTCGGCTTCCGGATCAGCCCCCGGAAGGTCTCCAGGTCGTCCTCCCGGAACCCCACCCGGTCCAGGCTCAGCTCCACGTTCGCCCGGTCGAGCACACGCATCACCACGCTCTCCCCGTAGATCGTCGGCAGCACCGCCACACGAAGATCCACCGGGTTCCCCGCCACCGTCAGCTCGATCCGACCGTCCTGCGGCAGACGACGCTCCGCGATGTCCAGATTCGCCATCACCTTCACGCGGCTCACGATCGCCGCCCCAAGATGCTGCGGCGGGGGCACCATCTCGTAGAGCACCCCGTCGATCCGGTACCGCATCTTGAACTCGGTCTCGAACGGCTCGAAGTGGATGTCCGACGCCCGATCCCGGATCGCCTGCATCAGCACCAGGTTTAGCAGCTTGATGACCTGGTTGTCCTCCGCGGCCTCCATGACCGCGTCCAGATCGATCGACTGCCCCCGGTCCGCCAGCCCCTCGAACTTCGAGTCCGAGGCCAACGCGCTCACCACGTCAACCACCGACTCCTGTTTCGCGTAGTGCTTGGCCAGCATCGCGTCGATCGCGCCCGCGTCCGCGACCACCGCCTTGACGTCGAAGTTCATCAGCAGACGCAGGTCGTCCACCGCCTGGAAGTTGTCCGGGCTCTTCAGGGCCACCGTCAGCTTCCGCCCCTTCGGGCTGTACTCGATCGGGACCACCTGGTACGCCTGCGCGTTCTCGGACGGAATCGACGCGATCGTCTCCTCGTCCAGCTCGATCTTCGACAGGTCCACGAACGCCATCCCGGCCTGACCCGCCAGCGCCTCGTCCACGTCCCGCTGCGTGCAGTACCCCAGCTCGACCAGCAACTGCCCGATCGGCACCTTCCGGGTCTTCTGGATCCCCAACGCCTCGTGGACCTGCTCGCGCGTCACCTTCCCCATCTTGGTGAGCGCTCGCCCGAGCTTCCGCCCCTTGAGTTCTGAAGGATCGATCGCCATCAGTCGGTCACCTCCACCACCGGTTCGCCCGGCGGCGTCTTCTTCCCAATCTTCGCAGATACCCATGCCCCGGATCGGACCGAGACCCCGAAAATCAGGCGATTAAGCGTAGCGACACATGGATATTGCCGCCCAAATCGCCCGACTTGCCCCCCACGCGACCTTCACTGCACGCCCCCAAACCGCCTCAGTCGGCGTCCGCCGCCGAGTCCTCAAGCTCCGGACGGCTCAGCGTGCCCCCCGCAGAATGCACCTTGTTCGAGAGGTCAGTCGGATTTTTGCACTTATCAATCATCTCCTCCGCCGCGATCATCCCCTTCGAGTACAGCGACCAGAGGTGATCGTCGAGGAGCTGCATCCCGTACCGCTTGCCCGTCTGGATGGCCGAGTCGATCCGGAAGCTCTTGTTGTCCCGGATCAGGTTCGCGATCGCCGGGGTGATCACGAGGAACTCGTACGCCGCCACCATCCCCTTGGTGTCGATGCGTCCGAGAAGCACCTGCGAGAGGACCGCGATCAGGGCCGTGGAGAGCTGGACCCGGATCTGGTTCTGCTGGCTGACCGGGAAGGCGTCCACGAGGCGGTCGATCGTCTTGGCCGCCCCCGTGGTGTGGAGCGTCCCGAACACAAGGTGACCGGTTTCCGCGGCCCGGACCGCCGCCTCGATCGTTTCCAGGTCACGCATCTCGCCCACTAGGATCACGTCCGGGTCCTGGCGCAGGGCCCGGCGGAGGGCCTCGGCGAAGCTGGGCACGTCGTTGCCCACCTCACGCTGGTTCACGATCGACTTCTTGTGCTCGTGGTAGTACTCGATCGGGTCTTCCATCGTCACGATGTGCCGATCCAGGTACGTGTTCACGTAGTCGATCATCGTCGCCAGCGAGGTCGTCTTCCCCGAGCCCGTCGGCCCGGTGACCAGGAAGAGTCCACGGGGACGCCGGATGAGGTCGCGGCACATCTCCGGGAGCCCGATCTGCTCGAACGTGAGCAGGCGGTTGGGGATCTGGCGGAGGACGATGGCGATGTCGCCGCGCTGGCGGAAGACCGAGACACGGAAGCGGGCCGCGTCGCCGTAGGCGAAGCCGAAGTCCGTCCCCCCCTCCTCCTGGAGTTCCTGCTGGTTGCGCTCGGGCGTGATGGACTTCATCAGGCCGACCATGTCGTCGGAGTCGAGGACCTTGGTCTGGAGGTTGCGCAGCCCGCCGTGGAGACGGATGGTCGGCTGGCGCCCCACCGTGAGGTGGAGGTCCGACCCGCCCGAGCGGACCACGGTGTCAAGCAGGCGATCGATCTGCATCGTCGACATCTGAGTATTCCTTGTCCCTGTCCTTACGCCGTCGACTGGTCGTCGGCGACCTGGCTCACCCGGGCGATCTCGTCCGGCGTGGTCACCCCGTTGATCACCTTCAGCCGCCCGTCACCCACCAGCGGACGCATGCCCGAGGCGAGGGCCGCCTTCCGCAGTTCCGCGACCGGCGCGAGGTTGAACGCCAGCTCCCGGATCTGGTTGTTCATCATCATCATCTCGAAGATCGCCTTCCGGCCCTTGTACCCGGTCGGCGCCTCGTCGCTGGGCACCGGCTTGTACACCCGCCCGAGCGCCTCATCCACGGTCAGGCCGATCAGGTTCAGGTACTTGGGGTCCAGCTCGTCCTTCTCCGCCAGCTCCTTGCTCTTGGCGAGCACACGGATCAGCCGCTGGGCCATCACCGCCTGGATCGAGGAGGCCACGAGGAAGGGCTTGATCCCCATGTCGATCAGGCGCGTGATCGCGCTGGGCGCGTCGTTGGTGTGCAGCGTCGAGAACACCAGGTGGCCCGTCAGCGCCGCCTGAATCGCGATCTCCCCCACTTCCTTATCCCGGATCTCACCCACGAGGATGATGTTGGGCGCCTGGCGGAGCATCGACCGCAGGATCGCGGGGAAGGTCAGCCCGATGCCGTCGCGCACCTGGCACTGGTTGATCCCCTCGAAGTTGTACTCCACCGGGTCCTCGGCCGTGATGATCTTGCGGTCCGGTCGGTTGAGCACGTCCAGCGCCGAGTACAGCGTCGTGGTCTTGCCCGAACCCGTCGGGCCCGTCACCAGGAAGATCCCGTTCGGTCGCCGGATGATCTTGTTGAAGACCTCAAGGTTGTCCGGCTCGAACCCGAGGTTCTCAAGGCCGATCCGCACCGCGTCGGGACGCAGAATACGCAGCACGACCGACTCCCCGTGGTACGCCGGACACGCCGACACACGGAAGTCGATCTGGTCCTCGTCCACCTGGATCTTGATCCGGCCGTCCTGCGGAACCCGCTTCTCGGCGATGTTCATCCCCGCCATCAGCTTGAAACGGC
>JBITAG010000011.1:0-4612 GCA_044439985.1 Phycisphaerales bacterium JB059
CCTCCGCCTGAACCCCGACGTGCGTGAGATCGACGACTTCCGATTCGAGGACATCGAAGTCCTCAACTACGACCCCCACCCGCACATCAAGGCCCCCGTCGCGGTCTAGGCTCCCCCGTGACCGACGCCCCCGACCCCCCCACGACCCCGACGAACCACCCCGAGCGCCCGATCCTGGTGCTCGTGGCGGCGGCCACCGAGAACAACGTCATCGGGCTCGACGGCGACCTTCCCTGGTCCCTGCCCCGCGATCTGGCCCACTTCCGACGCGTGACCTGGGGACACGCAATCATCATGGGACGCCGGACCTTCGACCAGGTCGGCAAGGCGCTCCCCGGGCGCCTGAACATCGTCGTCACCCGCCAGACCGACTGGAGCCGCCCGGAAACCCGCGTGGCCCACACCCTTGAGGACGCGGTCCGCATCGCCGAAGAGGCCCACCCGGGGGACACGCACATGGTGATCGGGGGGGGCGAGATCTACCGCCTGGCCCTCCCGCTCGCCCAGGCGATCGAGCTGACCCGCATCCACACCCGGCTCGAGGGGGACACCACCTTCCCCGAGTTGGATGACCGGTGGATCCTCGAACGCCGGGAAGACCACGAGGCCGATGAGGCCAATCCCCACGCGATGAGCTTTCTGCGATACCGCCGGGAGGGGTGAGCCCACCCCCAAAGAGGCGGGTCGGGGGCATCCCGGCGCTCAGCAAGCCGAAAAAGACCGAGAACATGGGGAAAATGGGTAAGCCCGAAGGCCCTCAGCGGCCCCGATCGGGCAATCTCGGTGAAAAAACCCAAGTTTGAGCGCCCCTTTTGTTGGCGAAGGAGCCGGTTTGGCTGCACCTTTCGCTCGGGTCAGAACGAGTCGTTCGTTCAAAGCTTGAATCAACTGGGATATCACCAATCCACGTGAGGAGATCACCATGAAGAGCGCGATTACCGTCGCCGCCGTCGCCGGCCTTGCCACCGTCGCTGCCGCCCAGAACGTCGGCACCATCACCGTCACCGCCGCGGACATGACCATCGGCATCGGTCAGATGACCACCATCAGCGTCGTCCTCTCGGACAACATCGCTGGCAACTCCGTCTTCGCCTTTGACGTTGACGTCACCGCCGCTGGCGATGCCGGCTTCTCGCTGAGCGACCTCGCCCCCGAGGCCAGCGTCTTCGGTTGGAACGGCGGCCTTGCGGGCAACGTGGCCTCCGGCCTCGGCGGCTCCTCCGACATCCTCGGGCCGGATCTGGATCCCTCCCTGGATGACCTCGCCGTCTTCAGCTTCAAGGTGATGGGCACCTCCGAGGGCTCCATCTCCTTCACCGCTTCGGACGGCGCCGGCCCCAACCCGGCCATCCAGTGGGGCTCGGGTGGCGGCATCGTCATCAACCCCGAGGTCTACGACAGCATCGAGTTCGTCGGCGCCACCGTCCGCGTGACCCCGGCGCCCTCCGGCATGGCCCTGCTCGGCCTCGGTGGCCTGGCCGTCGCCCGTCGTCGCCGCTAAGCCTTCCTGACCCCTGAGGGTCAGACCTCATCGAGGAAACAGGTGAGCCCCCGTCCACGCCAGTGGACGGGGGTTTCTCCATTTTGCCAGCCCCCCCCAACGTGAAGGATCCGTGAGCTTCGCGTCCCGCCCCACACTTTCCCTCCGAATGGACAGGGGGCGTTTCGCACCGGATGTCCAGCACTCGCAACCACTTACATCCACACCGAACACCCTCCGTTCAAGAAAAACGCGGGGAATCGCTGGCATTCTCCCTTGCATGCGGTTTGGCCCCCCGTTACGATCGACGCGGGTCAGGAACGAAGACGTTCGTTCATTGCAAGGCAAGAGAGAGTTTTTTTGGGCCACAGGCCCGCTTGAGGAGAATCAGATATGAAGAGTGCGATCGCTATCGCCGCTGTCGCTGGTCTCGCGACCGTCGCTTCGGCCCAGAACGTTGGTACGGTCACCCTGACCTCCAGCGCCACCGACGTCCTCACCGGTGAGACCTTCACCATCGGCGTCATGGTCACCGACAACATCTCCGGCAACTCCGTCTTCGGCTTCGACGTCGAGGTCGTGGGCTCCGGCGTCGCCTTCACCAGCTCCGCCCCCGTCGCTGAGGCCAGCATCTTCGGCTTCAACGGCGCCGCGACCGCCACCGGCGCCACCGCCCTCGGCGGCTCCAGCGACATCCTCGGGCCGGATCTCGATCCCTCGCTCGACGGCCTCGTCGTCTACACCTTCCAGGTCACCGCGGGCTCCGAGGTCGGCGTGATCGACTTCGCCGCGATCGACGGCGTCGGCCCCAACGCGGCCATGCAGTGGGGCCTCGGTGGCGGCATCGTCATCGTCCCGCAGGAATACGACAGCATCGAGTTCAACGGCCTCTCCGTCAACGTCACCCCGGCTCCGTCCGGCATGGCGCTGCTCGGCCTCGGCGGCCTCGTCGCTGCCCGTCGCCGTCGCTAATCCTCACGGATAAGCAACTGCCACTTCAACCCCCGTTCGCTCACGCGGACGGGGGTTCTTCGTTTTCCATCCCTCACCCCTCACGCGGCGCTTCCCTACGGGGGGTTCACCCACTCTCACGCCTCCAGTAAACTCATCCGCAGCGGCCGCCCCTTTGCCGCAGCAACGAGAGAACCGTCTCAGAGAGAGGAGATCCACATGCATCGTCACGCCACGCCCGCAATCGCGACCATCGCGCTCGCCGGCCTCACCTCCGTCGCCACGGCCCAGAACATCGCCACCGTCACCCTGACCACCTCCGCCACCACCATCCTGCCCGGTCAGGCCGTCACCATCGGGGTGGTCATCACCGACAACATCGATGGCCCCTCCGTCTTCGGATTCGACCTCGAGATCTCTGGGGTCGGCTCGCTTCCCTTCACCACCACAGCGCCCACTCCGAACGCCTCCATCTTCGGCTTCAACGGCGCCTCCACCGCCACGGGCGCGGTCGGCCTCGGCGGCTCCTCCGACATCCTCGGGCCCGATCTGGACCCCGGCTTGGACGGCATCACCGTCTTCACGTTCCAGTTCACCCCCTCGGGCTCCGCCACCATTGGTGACTTCATCACCTTCACCGCCTCCGACGGCCCCGGCCCCAACAGCGCCCTCCAGTGGGGCGAGGAAGGCGGCATCGTCATCCTCCCACGAGAGTACGACGAGATTATTTTCACCGACCTCTCGTTCCACATCATCCCGACGCCCCCCGGAGCTGCCCTCCTCGGCCTCGGCGGCCTCGTCGCTGCCCGTCGCCGTCGCTAATCCTCACGGATCAGCAACTGCCACTTCAACCCCCGTTCGCTCACGCGGACGGGGGTTCTTCGTTTTCCAGGCCGACCCCCTCACGCGGCGCTTCCCTACAGGGGGTTCGGCCATCTCCCCGCCTCCAGTAGACTCATCCGCACCAGCCGCCCCTTTTGCCGCAGCGATGAGAGAGACGTCTCAGAGAGAGGAGATTCACATACCTCGCCACGCCTCGCCCGCCATCGCGACCATCGCCCTCACCGGCCTCACCACCGTCGCCACCGCCCAGACCGTCGGCACGGTCACCCTCACCGCGAGCACGAACACCGCGCTCATCGGCGAGACCTTCACCATCGGTGTCGTCCTCTCGGACAACATCGATGGCCCCTCCGTCTTTGCCTTCGATCTGGCTGTTACCGGTTCTGGCGCCGCATTCTCTACCATCCCAGACAGCCTCGTCGGTGATCCCTCCGCGTCCGGGTTCGTCTTCGGATTCACCGGCCAGATCAACCCCGGCGGCGCCCAGGCCTTCGGCCAATCCAACGACATCCTCGGCCCCACACTCGACGCCCCGCTCGACGACCTCGCCGTGTTCACCTTCCAGGTTCTCGCAACCCAGAGCGGTACCGTTACGTTCAACGCATCCGATGGGGACAACGTGTCAGTCAACAGCATGGCGCACGAACACCCCTGCATCGTGCTCTGTCCCGATGACTACGACCAGATCGCCTTCGAGGGCCTCACCATCACCGTCATCCCGACGCCACCGAGTCTGGTCCCGCTCGCCCTCGCGTTCCCCCTCGCCACCCGCCGCCGGCGCTGAACCAAGCTCGCCTCAGTACCGCAGCACCGCGTGCACCGTCTCGACGCCCGCGAGCTGCTTGCGCCCGCTCAGGTAGCCCAGCTCGATCAGCACCGCCACCCCCGCGATCGTCGCGTCGGTCATCCCCACCAGCTCGCAGCTCGCCTTCATCGTCCCACCCGTCGCCAGCAGGTCATCGACGATGAGCACCTTGGGTGAGCCGACGAGCGCGTCGGAATGGATCTCGAGCCGGTCCGTGCCGTACTCGAGCGCGTAGTCCACGCCGTGCACGCTGCGCGGCAGCTTCCCCGGCTTGCGGATCGGCACGAACCCGGCGGACAGCGCCTGCGCGATCGCCGTCCCGAAGATGAACCCGCGGCTCTCCGCCCCGATCACCAGCTCGATCCCCTTGCCCCGGAACGGGTTGGCCATCAGCTCAACCGCCAGCGCCAGCGCCGCCGGGTCCGCCAGCAGCGGGGTGAAGTCCTTGAAGGAGATGCCCTCCTTCGGGAAGTCGGGCACCTCCCGGATCAGGCTCCTCAGATGCTCCACCGCGCTGATCCCGTTCATTGATT
>JBITAG010000012.1:0-10579 GCA_044439985.1 Phycisphaerales bacterium JB059
CCATCGTGCTCCACTGCCGCGAGGCCTTTGACGATCTGATCCCGATCCTGAAGGCGACCACGCTCGACCCGGAGCGGTTCGTCTTTCACTGCTTCACCGGGAGCCCGGGCGACGCCCGCAAGGCCCTTGACTTCGGCGCGATGATCTCTTTCACCGGGGTGGTGACGTACAAGAACGCGAAGGAGGTCGCCGAGGCGGCCACCCTCACCCCGCTCGACCGCATCCTCTGCGAGACCGACGCCCCGGTCCTGTCGCCCGAGCCCAGGCGGGGCACGCGCCCCTGCGTCCCCGCGTACACGGCGCTCACCGCCCGGTACATCGCCTCGCTCAAGGGCGTTCCCTTCGACGAGCTGCACCACGCCATCAACGCGAACACGGAGCGGTTCTTCGGGATCCGCGTCCCCGAGGCCTCCGCCACCGCATGAGCCCCACGCCCACCATCAGTGCGCCCCCCGTTCCCCCGGACCTGGGCGGCTGGCTCCACGACCTCTCGCCCTACGTCGTGCGCATCTCCGGGGACTTCGGCATCCGGTGGTACGGCGTGGCCTACATCGCGGGATTCATTCTCGCGTACTACCTGCTGCGCAACCTCTCCCGAAGCAGGTTCACCCCCATCCCCCAGGAACGCGCCCTCGACGCGATCCTCCTCCTCGTCGTCGGCGTGCTCGTCGGCGGTCGACTCGGGTACGTCCTGCTCTACCAGCCCAGCCTCCTCACCACCTTCTCCGCCGATCCCCCCTGGTGGGGCTTGCTCGCGATCAACAACGGGGGCATGGCCTCCCACGGCGCCATCGTCGGGCTCATCATCGCGTCCTGGCGCATCAGCCGAGGGTTCAAGAACCCCGATGGCGCCATTGAGGGCCGGTGTCCCCCCATGCACGTCATGGATCTGCTCCCGATGCTCGGCATGGGCGGGTACGTCCTCGGTCGCCTGGCCAACTTCGTCAACGGCGAGCTGCTCGGACGCATCGTCAGCGCTCCGGGAGAGCACGCCCCCTGGTGGGCGGTTCGCTTTCCCCAGGAGGTCCTCACCAACCACGCGCCGAAGCTCACCGACGTGCAGCAGGCCCGCCTCGACCTGCTCGTCCGGGACCACGCCCTGCCCGACGACTCGTACAGCCGAGCGTACGAGCGCGTCATGGAGGCGGTCATCCGCGGGTCCGACGCCGTGCAGACGCGCCTCGAGCCCCTGCTCAGCGCCCGCCACCCCTCGCAGCTCTATCAGGCCCTCGAGGGCGTGATCGTGCTCATCATCGTCTGGGTCATCGCCGCTCGACCGCGAAAGCCCGGCGTGATCGGGTGCGCCTTCCTGATCTCGTACGGCGTGCTCCGGATCACCACGGAGTTCTGGCGTCTGCCCGACGACCACCTCAAGACCCAGGTCGTGCTCGGGCTCAGCCGGGGGCAGTGGCTCAGCGCCGCGATGGTGCTCGCCGGTGTCGTGATCCTCACGCGGGTCATCCGCAGCGACGCTTCTCCGATGGGGGGCTGGCGCGTCCCGAAGCCGGACGACGCCCCTCAGTCCGCCTGATCGTTCTTCCCCCGCCCGAGGCGGGAGACGCCGAGCGTGCCGACGAACCCCAGCGCGATCAGCCCCGCGGCGCCGGCGATCTGTCCGGCGCTGGGCGTGAAGCGGCGTTCGGGCCAGTCCTTCGGATCGATCTCGTCCACCGTCTCCGGCGTGACGACCTCGCCCCGGATCGAGTCGCCGATCTCGGGCGCCACGCCCTTCTTGAACGGGTAGAGCCCGAGGGGCGCCGCGAGCAACAACCCAAGCAGCACGCCGAGCGTCGCCTTCTCGAACCGGTGGAGCACCACGCGCAGCGCGTTGCTCACCAGGACCACGCCCACCACCACGCCGATCCCCACCGGGAGCAGCACGCCCATCTGGTCCATCGCCCCCTGCACGTCGCCCGAGGTCAGCGCGTCCTTGAACGCTCGGATCGCCTCGATGATCGGGCGGTACTGCCCGAGCAGGAGCAGCAGGTACGCGCCGCTCACTCCCGGGAGGATCATCGCGCTCGCCCCGGCGGCCCCGGCGAGCAGGAGCATCACCACCCCGCTCCGCCCGGCGCCCCCGCCCTCTCCTCCGGACTGGAGCGCCACCAACCCGACCATCACGAGCGCGCCCGCCACCAACCCAACCCACGCCGAGGGGTGGAACGGGCGGATCATCCGGATCAGCACCGGCGCCCCCCCGAGCGTCAGGCCGATGAAGAGCGCGTACATCCCCCAGCGGTACGAGGTCAGCCCCGCGCTGATCACCGACGAGAGCCCGACGATCGCGACGAGAGCCGAGCCGACCACCACCCCCAAAAGAAGCACCGACGTGGCGCGGAAACGCAAGCGTGTCACGTCGCTGATCGCGTCGATGAACGCCCGGTAGACCCCGGCGGCCACCAGCATCGTCCCCCCGGAGATGCCGGGGACCAGGTTCGCCAGGCCCATGAGCGCCCCGCCCGCCGCGGCGCGGGCGCCAAGCCCGGCGCTGAAGCGGGATCCGGGCGTTTCGGGGGCGGTTTCGGGGTTGCTCATGCGTCTTCCGGGCGAAGTGGCGGGGGGTGAACCGCCGATTCTCTATGATCGAACAGTCATCGGCGATCGGCGCCGCCGACGATAGAACCAAGAGGACCCACCCGCCGAGCCATGACCCCCGCCCCCCGATCAACCCGAACCGCGCCCGCCCTCGCCCTTGGCCTGCTGCTCGCCGTGCTCCCGGCGTGCATGGTGATCCAGGCCGGGAGCGTGTCCGCGGCGTCATCGGCGAGCGTGAGCGCCGCCCCGTCCGCCACGGACGAGGACGCCCGGCCCGACGCGGGCCAATGGCCCGAGCGGTGGGGGCGGCGTGGCCAGCGAATCAAGGGGGTCATCGAGCCGGTGGACATCCCCTTTGACGATCTCGTCGGTGTTCGCCTGGGCGAGCATCACCAGCTGAGGGCGGCGGAGGAGGAACGCGCCGCGGTTGAGAAGCTCGCGCAGGGTGAGCCGGACGTGGGCCTCTTCCGGTTCCGCGCCGAGGGCCCCGGCTCGTACGTCTTCATCAAGAGTTTCCAGAGCCGCGACGCGCCGGCGGACGCCCCCGACCCCTCCCCCGATGATCCCTCCGAGGTCTTCCGGTTTGTTTCCGGCGAGCGCGCGCCCGACGCGGGCCCGGCGCACGTCGAGATCCAGCGCACCTGGTTTGCGCTCTACGACCCCGCGCCGGGCGCCGAGGACCGGGGTGTCATCGCCCTCCTGCCCGGCATGTTCGGCACCCCGCAGCCCGTCATCCACACCACCGTCCGGCGTCTGCGCGCCGAGGGATGGACGGTCCTGCGCATGCTCTCCCACCCCGGGCGGTTTACCCAGAAGGCCAGGTTCGAGATCGAGGCTGCCGACATCGAGGCGGGCGCCGCCCGCATCGCGCGCGTCTTCAACGACCGGACCGCGGAGGTCGCCTACAGCGTGGAGGGCGCCCTCGAACACGTGCACGAGCAGCGTCCGGGGCTCAGGAGCCTTCCCCATGTCCTGCTCGGGATGAGCGGCGGCGCGATGGCCCTGCCCACCGTCCACGCGCGAACGCCCGACACGTATGACGCGGCCATCCTCATCGCCGGGGGCGCCAACTTCCTCGAGATCAACCTGCGCTCCAACTACGCCGAGTGGATCGACTCGGTCGAGCTGGCTTGGTCCGGCTCGATCCCCGGACGGGAGCAGACCGAGGCGCTGCTCAAGAGCTACCTGCAACACGCCCACCTCGACGCGGTCCACACCGCGCCGACGCTCAAGGGCAAACCGGTGCTCGTCCTGCACGCCGCGCGGGACAAGGCCGTTCCGGCCGAGACGGGCGAGCGTCTCTGGCGCCTGCTCGGGGAGCCTGAGCGTTGGGTCTTCCCCGTGGGGCACGAGCTGATCTTCGCGGCGTTGCCCTTCCAGCTCGATCGCATGGTCGAGTGGCTGGACAATCGCCTGCCCGTTGGCGGGGACGCGGAATCGTGAGCGGGGCGATCGTACCCGGCGCCCGACGCGCCCGGCTCGGCCTGGCCCTGAGCCCGTACCACCTCACCTCGCGTGAGATCCCGGCGATGCTCGCCAGCCTTCTGGGCGACGTCATCGTGACGCTCCTGCCCGTGGACGCGGCGCTCGCCGAACGACAAAGCGCCACCTCCCCCGGCCTCGCCGGGTTGATGGACGCCTGGTCCTGGTCCGCCCCGCTCTGGGACTCGGGGCTCATCGGGTCCCGCCTCCACGAGGACGATCCCCGTCCCGAGATCGAACGCGTCCTCGACGAGATCAACGCCGACCCCGCGCTCGCCCCGCTGCGTCCCTTCGTCCGCGCCATCGAGGGCGAGGACCCGCGCCGCTGGCTCGAACGCATCGCCTCCGACCTCATGCGCGGCGGGCCGGACCCCGGCCTCTGCGTCCCGATGAGCGCCGCGATCGACCGCTTCGCCTCCACCCGCGGCATCGCGGTCGTGCGCGCGGCGCCCACCTCCCTCGCCCAGCGCGCCGAGGAGCGGCTGGCCACGCGGGTCTTCGGCCTGGCGATCCCGGTGCTCGCCGAGGCGCCCCCGGAGCGGTTGCTCGAGACGCGGGATCGACTGGCGCCAGAACTCGACGCCCTGCGCGAGTCGATCTCGTGCGCGTTCGCCGCGGCCCTCGGGCATCCGGAGCCGGGCGCCTCCCCTCGGGAGACTGCGCAGGAGTACACCCGCGCCTTCGAGCGCACCCGCGACGACCTGACACGCCCGCCGGAGGACCCGGACGATCCGCGGATCGTGGACGCCCTCGTCTCGGTCACGGGGGTGCTCCTCCCCGCCGACGCGGTGCTCCGGTCCAGCCTCAGCGCGGTGCGTCGGGCCCGGGGCGTTCGGGCCCGGTCGCGGGCGATGCCCGAAGAGCGTCTGGCTTCGCTGATCGTGCGGCGCGTGGGGCGTTGAGCGACCCCTAGAGTCGGGCCAGACGAAAGGCCCACGATGCCGCAGCCCGAAGGCGACGCCCCGAACCGACTCGCCCACGAATCCAGCCCGTACCTCCTCCAGCACGCGCACAACCCCGTGGATTGGTACCCGTGGGGCGACGAGGCGTTTCGGACCGCCCGCGAGCGGAACGTCCCCATCTTCCTCTCCATCGGGTATTCCACCTGCTATTGGTGCCACGTGATGGAGCGTGAGAGCTTCGAGCACGAGCCCACCGCCCGCCTGATGAACGAGCGTTTCGTCTGCGTCAAGGTGGACCGGGAGGAGCGTCCCGACGTGGACGACCTGTACATGAGCGCGACGCAGATCATGACCGGGCGGGGCGGGTGGCCCATGAGCTGCTTCCTCGAACCGGAGCGTCTTCGACCCTTCTGGTGCGGGACCTACTTCCCCCGCGAGCCGCGCCACGGGTTGCCGAGCTTCACACAGGTCCTTGAGTCGATGAGCCAGGTCTGGTCCACGCGCCGGGACGAGGCGATCACGCAGAGCGAGCAGGTCGCCAGGGCCGTACGCGACGCGCTGGCCGCCGCTCGCGAGCCCGTTCCGATCGGCCCGGAGCACGCGACGCAGGCGGTCGAGCACCTGCTCCGGACGTTCGACCGCACCCACGCCGGGTTCGGGGGGGCGCCGAAGTTCCCCCAGGCCTCGAACCTCTTCCTCCTCCTCGAAGCCCTCAACCACGCGGCCGACCCCGACACCCAGACCGCGATCGAGTCCGCCCTGCGCGTCACCCTCGAGAAGATGGCGATCGGGGGGCTCTTCGATCAGGTCGGCGCCGGCTTCCATCGCTACTGCGTGGATGAGACGTGGACCGTCCCGCACTTCGAGAAGATGCTCTACGACAACGCGCAGCTCGCGACGCTCTACACGCTCGCCTCGCGCACGTTCGAGGATCCCTATTTCGAGACGATCGCCCGCCGGACCCTCGACTACACGCTGCGCGAGATGACCCATCCCGGGGAACCGGGCGCCACCGGCTTTTTCAGCGCCCAGGACGCCGAGGTAGACCAGCGCGAGGGCCTCAACTACCTCTGGACGCCCGAGCAGATCCGCGAGGTCCTCCCCGAGGGCGACGCGGATCTGGCGATGCGCCTCTACATGCTCGACAAGGGCTCCAACTTCCAGGACCCGCACCACCCCGACGATCCCCCCCGCAACGTGCTCCGCCTGCCCGATCGCCCCGACCGCCTCGCGGGCGTCCTCGGGCTTGCTCCCGAGCAGGTCAGCGCCGCGCTCGAGCGGATCAACGCGGCCCTTTTCGCGGCCCGCGCCGAGCGGAAGCAGCCTCACCTCGACGACAAGGTCATCGCCTCCTGGAACGGGATGCTGATCGGCGCGCTCGCCACCGGCGCCGACGCGTTCGACGAGCTGCGCTATTACGAGGGCGCCGACCACGCCGCCCGATTCATCCTCACCGAGATGCGATCCCCCGGCGGGGCGTTGCTCCGGATCAGCCGCGACGGCAGGAGCAAGACCCCCGCGCTGCTCGAGGATCACGCGGCCCTCATCGCCGGTCTGCTCGCCCTGCACCGCTCCCGCTTCAGCCGTGACGGGAACCACCTCGAGCGCGCGATCGAGCTGGCGGAGCTGGCCCACGGCGCGTTCGCGGGGGAGGACGGGGGGTACTTCGACACCCGCGCCGATCAGGACGATCTGTTCGTGCGTTCACGGATGACCTACGACGGCGCCACCCCGTGCGCCTCCTCCATCATGCTTGGCGCCCTGATCGACCTGCACGACGCGACGGGTGAGCGGGTGTGGCTCGAGCGCGCAATGGGCGTGCTCAGCGCGCTCAGCCCCGCGATCCATGATTCGCCCCCGTCCTGCGTCAACAGCGTGCGACACCTTCTCCGCCTGGTCCGGCGTCAGGACGCCCTCCCCGACCGCTCCCTCTTCGAGGGCGCCAGGCCGAAGGAATCGCCCGTCGCGGCCCGCGCCCCCGTGGAGGTGCTGGCCAGCGTCGAGGAGCTCCTCGTCGGTCCGGACACGCCCGCCGCGTTCCGTCTGCGCCTTCTCATCCCCGAGGGGTACCACCTCATCAGCGCCGACCCGGGTGAGGGGAGCGGGGCCCTCGTTCCCTTGCGCGTTGGGCTCGTGCGGGGGATGGGCGTGGGCGTCTACGCGGACTATCCGGAGGGAGAGATCCTCGACGCGGGCGTGCCCGGCGTCGGCCCGGTCCGTGTCCATCACGGGACCATCGAGTTCGAGGTCGCGCTCGAGCACGCCCCGGGCGTCGGGGCGACCCCCGGCGACCCGGTGCTCGGCGTGACCTTCCAGGCGTGCACCTCGACCGAGTGCCTGATGGCGCAGACGGTCGAACTCGATGTGGAGATCGAGCTGGCGCCCTGAGCGGCGCGGGCGTCTCCGGGGCGAGCGCGGCGTGACGGGTCGGGCTCAGAACAGGCCCAACGCGCCGAGCGCCGAGCGCATCTGGGCGGCGGTGTCTCCCTCGTGGTCGATCAGGACGCCCCGCCACCCGGCGGCGTTGGCCGCGTTGATGTTCTCGGGAAGGTCGTCGAAGAAGACGATCTCGGGTGCGCGGGCGCCAGTCTGGCGTTCAAACGCGCGAAAGATCCGTTCGTCCGGCTTGGCCAGGCCCAGGAGGTGCGAGGCGTGCGGGTGGTGCAGCAGTCCGGCGGTGGGGAAGTCACGGTCGCGCCGGGCCCAGTGGCGGGCGTTGGTGTTGCTGAGCATGCCCGTCCGGACCGTGTCGAGCGTGTGCAACTCCTCGATGAGTTCGCGAACGCCCGGGTATTCCTCGATCAGCCAGGCGTCGTGGATGCGTGCGATCTCTTCGGGTGTGTACGCCGCCCGAGTGGACGCGGCGACGGACGCGAAGAAGTCCTTCTCGTCGATCGCCCCGACCTGGTACCGGGCGGAGATGGTGCGCCGAACGGAGTACAGGTCCGGGTCCTCGGCGTCGAGGCGGACATCCAGCCCCGCCCGCTCGCACCCCTCGGCGAAGCTGCGGCAGATGCGCAGGATCACCCCGCCCCAGTCGAAGCAGACCAGCCTGACGTCGGGCCGGACGCTCACACGTGCCCCCTCGCGGCCTCGCCCTTGAGGACCTCGTCCATGACGGTCGTCGCGAAGGCGCCGCGCGGCAGCTCGAAGGCGCACCGGATGTACGCCCCGTGCTCGTCGACGCCCGCCTCGACCTCGGGGTCCTTGAGGCGGACGCGCAGCGGGCGCCGGGCCCCGTCGAGCATCTCGCCGAGGGTCCGGTCGGCCCTGGCGAAGTCTTCCGGCGTCATCCCGATCGCGCGCAGGGCGTCGGCCTCCTCCTCGCCCGGCGCGCCCCGGGCGCGGGTCATGCGGGCGCCCCACATCGGGCCGGAGGGGCAGAGTTCGAACGCGCCGAGGCGCGACGCCAGGTCGCGCCCCTCCTCCCCGTCCAGGTCCGCCTCGGTGATCAGGCGATCGGAGCGGTCGGCGTGGATGAAGGCCACGTCGCCGGGGAGGAGGCGCCCCATCGTCCCCGACTCCAGGCGACGGTCGAGCACGTTGTTGAAGACCGCGGACTGCAGCGAGCTGATGTAGAACGAACGCACCGTCGCGTCCATGGTGCGCACGGCCTGCTCGGGGGAGCGTCCGCGGGAGAGGGCGCGGAGCACGCCCTGCTCGGCGCGGTACCCGTGCGGGAACAGGTCGAGGGCGCCGCCCGGGTCGCCCTCGGTGTAGAGCATCCGGGCGTCCCGCTGGGAGGCGGGGGAGCGTTCGTGCTCGCCGAGGAGGAGGTCGCAGGCGAGCCGGTGCTCCCCGAGGACAAGCGCCCGTCCGATGAGGTGGTTGTTCCGCAGGTACCCGAAGCGTTGGACCCCGAAGCGGTTCGGCACGCCCTCGCGTGCCAGGATCTGCAGCGCCCGCTGCGCGTGCACCACGCGCCCGGGCTCCACCCCGCGGGCGCGGATGGAGAAGCGGTTGCCGAGCAGGTGCCCGCGCCGGAGCTTGTTCGTGTGCAGGTCCGCCCAGAGCACCCGCGCCCGCGGGTGGTCGAGCATCGGGAAGTCCTCGGGCGTCCTGCCCGGCGTCTGGACGGAGATGACCTGGCGGGTGATCGCCCGCTTGTCCTTGAGCCCCGCGAACCCGATCGCCTCGCGGCGCACGCCGAAGTGGCTGGCGATGAGGCGGACCAGGTCGAGGGTGCTCATGCCCTGCTTCTCGACGAAGAGATACTGGTGCTCTCCCTCCCCGCACGGCTCGTAGAGGGGTATCTCTTCGACGAAAAAGTCCTCATCACGCTGCTTGAGCACCCCGCCGATCGGGGGGACCTCCGACGTGATGTACGCCCGCGGCTTCACGTGCGGGTCGGCGTCGGTCAGGGGCGGGCGGGCGTCGGGGGGCGTGGGGTCGGGGCTCACGCCTCGTCCTCTTCATCAAACATTCCCCCCGGGTCCTCGGGCGGGTCGCTCATCGCCTCGGCCAGCACGTGCTCGGCGACGTAGATCGGCGCGTTCCAGGCGATGCCCAGCGCGATCGCGTCGCTCGGGCGTGAGTCCACGGCCACCACCGACCCGTCTCCCTTCTTCAGACGCAGCTCGGCGAAGTAGGTGTGATCCTGCAGGTCCGTGATGGCGATGCTGTCGAGCTTCGCCCCGAGCGCGTCGATCACGTTCGCGAGCAGGTCGTGCGTCTGCGGACGCCGGATCTCGGTCCCGCTCAGGCGGCGTTCGATCGCCTGCGCTTCGGGCAGTCCGATCACGATCGGGAAGGTCCGGCCCTCTTCGAGCTGGCGGACCTGGGGGACGCCCTCCTCATCGGTGAACTCCTCCGCTTCGCGAAGCTCGATGATCTGGTAGTCCACCAGCTCGCGGATCAGGATTCTGGAGAGTTCCATCCGGACGGACATGCGGGGCGCTCCGATCTGGTCAATCGTGCGGCGCGGAGGGGTCCGTGTCAACACCCCTCATTCGGATGAGGGCTGGGAGGGATCGGATCGGCGAGCTGGTCGAGCAGGGCGAGGGGCGCGCCGATCGGGCAGAGTCGCACCTCTCCGGTCAGTTCGGACGCGCCCGGGGCGGCAAAGCCACGCTTGAGGGCGGCGAAGGCGCAGGTCAGGTCCGCCCGGACCGCCGTGCCGAGGGGGGCGCCGGTGTCGGCGTCCATCCCGGAGGGGAGGTCGGCGCTGACGACGGGAAGGCCCGCGGCGTTGACGCCCTCGATCAGGCTCCGCAGGGGGCCGGTGACCTCTCGGGACAGGCCCGTGCCGAGCAGGGCGTCCACGAGCAGGGGGCGATCGCCGGGCGCCGCCCGCTTCAGGGCGTCTGGATCGAGCAGTTCCCGGGCATCGAGCGAATCGACGCCCATGTGCGCACAGATCGCGTGATTGATCGCGGCGTCCGACCCTTCGCGGGGCGGGGAGAGCCGGGCGAGGCGTGTGGGGAATGCGGCGTTGGTGAGGTGTCGGGCCAGGGCGAACCCGTCCCCCCCGTTGTTCCCCGGGCCGCAGAGGATGAGGGCGCCCGAGCGATCACGCCGGCGCGCCAGGGCGAGGGTGTGGCGGGCCATCCCGATCGCGGCGTTCTCCATCAGGACGATGGAGGGGTTCCCGTACGACTCAACACACCGGCGATCCAGTTCGCGGAGCGCCGCGCTGGAGAGGGTGCGCGCCGAGGTGTCGG
>JBITAG010000013.1:0-6418 GCA_044439985.1 Phycisphaerales bacterium JB059
GCCGGTGATGAAGGCGATGCGTTGGTCGGTCATATCAGTCTTCCTCGTCCGGGGCTTCCCACTCTGATTCTACAAATGGTTCCGTCGCATCCGCGCGTTCGTACGCAAAGCCTACCGGTTTGTGGTAGAGGATCTTCTCGACGTCAGGGTCGATTTCGCAGATCGTCTCAGGGTTGTAGATGGCGAAGTTGTCCGGGTTGTCTGTGAACTCCTGCGTCTCGTCGCCGGCGAACACCCGCCAGCCGCTGTCCTGATCGTTGTCAGGGGATTCGCGGTACATGAACCGCACTGGCATTCGATCCACGCCCACTCGCTTGGATGCTAATACATAACCAATTTCACGCTTTCGCTTCCAGAGCATGGCTACGGCGTGTCGTGGGAAATGACCTTGGTCCCGCGGTTGATGCGGCGCATCATGCCGGCGAGGGATTTGCCCGGGGCGAGTTCGTGGAACTCGGCGCCGGGCAGGTCGTTGATCATGAACTCGCAGCAGTCGGCCCAGCGGACGGGGCAGGTGAGCTGGTCGAAGAGGCCGCGCCGGATCTCGGCGGGGTTCTTGTGGGGCTCGGCGGTGACGTTGGACAGGACCGGGCCCATGGGCATCTGCAGGGGCGTGTCGGCGCGGGCCTCGCCGAGGCGGTCGGCGGCGGGCTGCATGAGGGGGGAGTGGAAGGCGCCGGCGACCTGGAGGCGGGCGACGCGCAGTCCGAGTTCGGCGGCGACGGCCTCGGCGCGGTCGCACGCGGTGGCGTGTCCGGAGATGACGACCTGGCCGGGGGCGTTGAAGTTGGCGGGGACGAGGACCTCGCCGGCGCCCCGGGCGCGGTCGCAGACCTCGCACGCTTTGTCCTCGTCGGCGCCGATGAGGGCGACCATGCCGGAGGGGGTGGCCTCGGCGGCGTCCTGCATGGCGCGTCCACGGAGGGTGACGAGTTTGAGTGCGTGCTCGAAGTCGAAGGCGCCGGCGATGTGCAGGGCGGTGTACTCGCCGAGGGAGAGGCCGGCGGCGGCTTCGATGGAGGGGTTGTCGGGGCCGAGGCCGTGGATGTCGATCCAGCCGCGGAAGCTGGCGACGGAGGCGGCGAAGATGGCGGGCTGGGAGACGTCGGTGCGGGCGAGGGTTTCTTCCGGGCCCTCGAAGCAGAGCCGCGAGAGTGGGGCGCCGAGGGTGTCGCCGAGGATGGCGTCGGCCTGTTCGAAGACGCGTCTGGCCTCGGCGGAGGCGTCGGCCCAGGCCTTGCCCATGCCGACGGCCTGGGCGCCCTGTCCGGGGCAGAGGATGGCGATGGTGTCTGGCATAGTCACATTCTACTCACAGAAGCTGTCGGAACCGAGGGATCTGCGTTGTTGGTAGTAGGCTGATTGACACCAGTTATATGGAGGTAGCCCATGAGCGTTTTTATCAGTTCGTTTGAAGAAGCAAAGCGATCTACCGATTCGGATGTCGCTGCTGCGATTTTGGTATTAGCTGATGAGATCAGTGATCTCAGACTCGCGTTGAAATCCGGGGATGTTTCGCAAGCCCTTGGGCATAGTATTGCCTTAGGTGTTCGCCACGGACTCTTTGGTGCAGGCGCAGATGCAAATGCATGCGCCGACTTGCTGCGATATTCATCAGTCGAAGTCGAGCTGAGAGACAAGGGCTAATTCTTTAAAGCGCTTACAGCTGCCAGAGGCTCGAGCCCCAGGTGAGGCCGGCGCCGAAGCCGAGCATCATGATCTTCTGGCCCTTCTCGACGCGTCCGGCGCGGGTGAGTTCGTCGAGGATGAGGGGGACGGAGGCGGCGACGGTGTTGCCGCACCGGTCGATGTTGATGTGGAACTGTTCGTCTTTGAGTCCGAAGCGGTCGCGGGCGGCGGTGAGGATGCGCGCGTTGGACTGGTGGCAGATGTAGTGGTCGACGTCCGTGGCCTGGACGCCGGCCTTGTCGAGGGTCTGCTCGATGAGCTTGGGGAAGGTGGAGACGGCGAACTTGAAGACGGCCTGGCCGTTCATCTGGACCCGGTTGAGCTTGCGTTCGTCGAACTCGGACTCGAAGAACTGCCGTGGGGTGCAGGGGATGAAGAGGTGCTTGGCGCGGGAGGCGTCGGAGTGCATGGCCTGGGCGATGAGGCCCTTGCCGGGGGTGTCCGAGGCGCGGACGACGCAGGCGCCGGCGGCGTCGCCGAAGAGGATGGCGGCGCCGCGCCCGAAGGTGGAGTAATCGATGAACCGGGTGACGGTGTCGGCGCCGATGACGCCGACGGCGCGGTGGGCGCCGGCGCGGACGAGGTCATGGGCGGTGTTGAGGGCGAAGACGAACCCGGAGCAGGCGGCGTTGAGGTCGAAGGCGCCGATCTGTCCGGCGCCGACGTTGTCGGCCACCATGCACGCGGCCGCGGGCGTGGGCATGTCGGGGGTCATCGTGGCGACGATGATCAGGTCGAGATCGGTGGCGGGGATTTCGGCGTGTTCGAGGGCCCGTCGGAGGGCGGTGGTGGCCAGCTCGGTCGTGTGGGGACCGGTTTCGGGGTCGTGGACGCGTCGCTCGCGGATGCCGGTGCGTTGGACGATCCACTCGTCCGAGGTGTCCATGACCTTCTCGAGGTCGGTGTTGGTGAGGACGCGGTCCGGCAGGGCCGAGCCGACGCCGATGATCTCGACACCCTCCGGGGGCGGGGCGGTGGTGCTCATGCGTGCTCCCGCTGGTGTTCCACGGAGGCGACCTCCTGGATGCGTTGGGCGATGCGTTCGTTGACACCGTGGGCGACGTAGTCGCGGGTGTTGCGGATGGCGGCGGCGATGGATCGGGGCTTGGAGGAGCCGTGCCCGATGGTCATGACGCCGTTGACGCCGAGGAGCGGGGCCCCGCCGTGCTCGTGGTAGTCGTTCTTGGCGTAGATGCTCTTGACGATGGGCTCGAACTGGAGGGCGAGGTTCGGGTCGTGCTCGAAGATCTCGGTGGCGAGGGCCTGGAAGAGGCTCTTGGCCAGGCCCTCGGCGGTCTTGAGGATGGTGTTGCCGGTGAAGCCGTCGGTGATGATGACGTCGGCGGCGCCGGCGAAGAAGTCGCGTCCCTCGATGAAGCCGATGTAGTTGAGGTCGGGGGTGGCCTTGATGAGTTCGGCGGCGCCCTTGACCAGCTCGGAGCCCTTGCCCTCTTCGGCGCCGATGTTCATGACCGCGACGCGTGGGGCGTCCATCCGGAGGGTGTCGCGGGCGACGACGTCCGCCATGACGGCGTACTGCCAGAGGTGGGTGGGTTTGGGCTCGGGGTTGGCGCCGGCGTCGCAGAGGATGACCGGGCCGTGGAAGGCGGGGATGGTGACGGCGATGCCGGGGCGGTGGACGCCCGGGAGCCGCTTCATGTGCATGATGCCTGCGGAGACGCAGGCGCCGGTGTTGCCGGCGCTGAAGACGGCGTCGCAGGGGTTGTCGACCTTGCCCGAGCCGAGCTTGGCGAGGCGGACGATGGAAGAGTTGCGTTTGGACCGCACGCTCGCCGCGGGCGCGTCGTGCATCGCGATCACATCCGGGGCGTGTTCGATCTCGATCTTGTCGGAGGGGGCGGAGAGTTCGCTCAGGTGGTCCGAGATGAGGTCCTCGGGACCGACCAGGACGAGGCGGTCATCCGGTCCGAGAAGCTTGAGGGACTCCACGCACCCTTTGAGAACCGCGTCGGGGGCGTCGTCGCCGCCCATGACATCGACGGCCAGGCGCATCGTCGGGTGACCCTCGCGGCTTAGTCGTTGGCGACACCGATGCCGAGCTTGGGCACGCTGATGCGGAGGCCCGGACGGACGTAGCCGGACTCCTTGCAGACGCGGTGGTGCTGCTTGGGCATGCCCGAGAGGGGGCAGATCGTGGGCTTGACGCCCTTGATGGAGTCATGCGAGCGGCGGCGGCGGGATCGCCCGTGGCTCTGGCGCTGCGCGGGAAGCATGGTGAGTCTCCATCCAAGCCGCGTCTCGGGCGGCGGTGCTCGTCGAGCCGCTGGGCGATCCGGATGCCCGGCGGGACAGCAACCATAGGAGCGGTTTCAGAGCCCGTCAACGCGGATCGGTCGCCCGGAACAGGCCCAGACGCTGGGGTTCGGCCCGCGCCGTTCCCCTGGCGGTCACCCGGAGGAGGGGCTCGGATATCAGGTCGGGGCCGGGCCGGTCCGGGTCGGGCCGCTCGGGGAGGGGGCGGACGATCCAGGGCGCCCGTTTGACCTGTTCGGGGGAGGGCTCGCCCGCCCGGGCGCGGCCCATCATCATGGGGACGGGGGTGTGCCCGGTTTGCACGAAGACGACCGGATCATCGAGGACGATCGCCCGGGCCGCGCGGGCGAAGGCCCAGGCGTGGTCCCCGGCGCCGGTCCGGGCGGCCCGGCTCAGGAAGACCTCTCGCCCGGTGATCAGCAGCGTGACGAGGAGCGCCAGGGCGCCGAGAAGGCGGGGGGACAGGAAGCTGCGCCGGTGGAGGAGGATGCCGAGGGCGAGCACGCTGGCGGCGGGGTAGCTTGGCATGAGGTAGGAGCCGCCCCGGTTGCGGATGAGCATGGTGGTGATGAAGACCATGAGGACCCAGAGCGCCGCGGGGGCGAGGGGGGAGGATCGCCAGCGCCAGGGTGGGCTCGCCGCGAGCCCGAGGAGGGCGAAGGGCGCCCAGAAGAGGAATCGCTCGACGAACCAGGAGGGGATCTCGTAGGTGCTCGTGATGACATCGACGATGTAGGGAGGCGTCCCGGGCCCGGGGGGGGCGTTCGCGGGCGTCGCCCCGGCGCCGAATCGCCCGAGCAGTTCCTCTCCGATCAGGGTCTGCTCAACAAAGGTCCGGTCACTGAGCCACGCGGGCACGAGCCAGAGCAGGAAGATCGCGAGCATGAGGGGCAGGCCCCAGAGGAAGCCGGCGCGGGCGAGGAGGGCGGGGCGGCGCTCGATCAGGAGTGGCGCGAGCAGGGCGTAGGCGGGGACGAGGAGGGCGAGCGGGCCCTTGGCGAGGAGGGCGAGCCCGGCCGCGACCCACATGAGCAGGGCCCAACGCCGGTGGTTGGTCTGCGGGTCGTGGATGGTGCGCACGCCGGCGTACCACCCCCAGGCGAGGCAGGCGGTGAAGAGCATGTCGGGGCGGCAGAAGTAGAGGTGCTTGATCGTCGAGGGGGAGGCGAGGTAGAGCATGGCGCCGAGCAACGCAAGGGCGACCGGGCCGGACGCGGTGGACTTCTGGTTCAGTCTGACGCCGGGTCTTCGGAGGAGGAAACGGGCGGCGGCGGCGGTGGCGGCGATGGCGGCGAGGGCGGCGAGGAGGGAGGGGAGCTTGAAGGCCCACTCGGACCAGAAGCCGAGGGAGACAGGGAGGGCGGCGACCCAGTTGACCAGGGGGGGCTTGCGGGTGAGGTGTCCCAGGGCGTCGCGGGGGAGGGCCCAGCGGGCGTTGGCGACGACGTCGGCGGTGAGCGCGATGGTCTTGGACTGGTCGGTGTTCTGGAGGAGGTCGCTGGGGCCGAGGATCCGCCCGAGGAAGGCGGCGACGAGGCAGGCCAGCGCGAGGAGGGCCAACACGAGGGGGAAGGGGAGACGCCGGGCGTCGGTCGGTGCGTTGGCATTCACGGCGCGAGGCTATGGGGGGGGCGTGTGCCGGGTCAACGCGGGGGTGGGCGCGGGAGAGCGGGCGGAGGTTGGCCGGGCGGGTGGAGGGGGCGTATACTCGCCCCGCGGCGCCGGACCGGCGCAGGCCTCCCTAGCTCAATCGGTAGAGCAGCTGACTCTTAATCAGCGGGTTTCAGGTTCGAGTCCTGAGGGGGGTATTCGTGCGCACCCGGGGGGAGCCGGGAGGGGTGCTGCGGGGTGTGCGGCCTGTGCGGCGCGGGGGCGGGCGGCATGTTTGTGGGCGCTTCGGCGGGTGAATCGCAGGCTGAACCTCTGGGGTGTGACGCCCCGGAGGTAGTGCCTTGCCCGGTCGATTCGTGATCCTGATTCTGCTTGCGCTCTCGGTCGTGTCGGGCTCGGCGGCGGCGGCGTGGGTGCAGGAGGACGCGGGGTGGAGCGTGCTGAAGCCCACGGCTGGTACGCGCCGGGTGTACGTCTCGAGTAGTCACGGACGCGACTCCAACTCGGGGCTCTCGCCGACCCAGCCGGTGCGCACGCTCGCGGCGGGGCGTGCGCTTCTGCGCGACGGCGAGGGCGACTGGCTGATGCTCAGGCGGGGGGACGTCTGGGAGGAGTCGCTCGATGGGTGGGATCTGAGCGGGCGCAGCGCCGAGGCGCCGATGGTGGTGACCGGGTACGGGATCGGATCAGTGCGTCCGGTGGTGCGCGCGCCCGAGGGGCATGCGTTCTCGCGGGACGACCGGGGCCCGGCGGAGGTCTCCAACCTCGCGATCGTCGGGGTGCGTTTTGAGGCGAGCGCGACGGGGGCGGGGGCGAGCGGGCTGTGGTGGACCGGGGGGGGCTC
>JBITAG010000014.1:0-7904 GCA_044439985.1 Phycisphaerales bacterium JB059
CTTCCGATCTCGTAAGCGACGTCGGGTGGTCGGCGCCGAGCGTGCCCTCGAGGATTCGCGTGGCTTCGGTCAACAGGGCGCGGGCCTCGGTGGCACGGTCTGCCCCGCCGAGCCGCCCGATCGCCCTGCCCAGCGCCGCCATGCCCATCCCGACCCTCGGATGCTCATCCCCGTAGAGCAGACGCTGCTGCTCGGTCACAGTCCCGTACAGGGCTTCGGCGCCGTGAAGATCGTCGCGGTCCTCCAGCAACCGGGCGAGATTGAACATGGTCGAGAGCGTCTGGTCATGCTGGACGCCGAGGATGCGTTCCTGCACGCCGAGCACTTCGCGCATCTCCGCCTCTGCTTCCTCAAGACGTCCGAGCCTGAGGAGGACCACCGATCGATTGGATCGCGTGACCAGCGTCATCGCGTGCTCACGCCCCATGATCTCGTTTGCGACCACGAGAGCACGATCGTACAGACCGAGGGCCTCCTCCTCGCGTTCCACTCTTCGGTAGAGCACCGCGAGGCTGTTGAGCATCGCGATGTTGCCAACGCTGGGCGCCACACCGCTCCGCTCCGTGGCCGCGATCGCTTGCTCGACAACCCCGATCGCCTCGTCGGTTCGCCCGGCCTGGGCGAGGAGCACCCCGCGTTTGGCGTACGCCTGGAACAACGTCTCGTCGGATGGCGGGAGGACCCGCTCATACACCGCGATGGCCTCCCGGAATCGGTCGTCCGCCTCCTCGAACCGAGCCTGTTCCATGGCGATCACGCCCAGCACGTCAAGGGTGTTCGCGCGACGCTTGGAGGGGCCAACATCGATCCTGTCGAAAATTTGGAGGGCTTCACCCGCCCGGGCGGCCGCCCGATCGAGGTCCCCCCGATCCAGGGCGACCATCGCGTACTCGTGGAGGGTCTCGCCGAGTTCGGCGCTCTCGGATCCGAAGAGCTCGCGCCGGGTCGCCTCAACTTCACGGAGGTGATCCTCCGCTTTGTCGTAGGCGCCGATCTGGCGGTAGCTGGCGCCGAGCGTGTGCTGGATCCGCGCACGCACGCGCGGCTGGTCCGCGAGTTCCTGGTCCATTCGTTCCGCGGCCGCGTCGAGAATCTCCATCAGGGCGTCGGGCGAACGCCCCTCGGCACGGTCCGGGGTCGCGGAGGCGAGCATCGCTTCAAGGAAGGAGGCCACGCTGTTCGCCTCGTCCAGCCTCGTCTCGGCGACCTGCCGCTGGCGAGATTCTTCGGCCTCAGCGCTGAGTGTTCGGAGGTAGAGCCCCGCGAGGGTGGCGACGCCGAGCACAAGCACGAACGTGCCGGCGCTCGCGGCGACCACCGCGCCCCGATGGCGACGCACAAACTTCCGGGCCCGGTACGTCAGCGTGTCGGGGCGAGCCAGAACGGGACGGTCTTCCAGGTAGCGCCGGATGTCTTCGCCGAGCGCCGCGACACTCTCGTACCGGCGGTCGGGCTCCTTGCGCAGCGCCCGGAGGACGATGGTGTCGAGATCGCCCTCAAGCATGCGCCGCAGCCGGGTTGTGTCGCCCGGCTGCTCCGCCCCCGGAGCGTCCGCGGGCGCCTCACGCGAGACGGCGGTGCTCGGCGCGATCGGGTCCTGCTCGCAGACGAGGCGACCGAGTTCGGCCCGTGAACCCGACGCGGGCTCGAAGGGCGCCCGTCCCACGAGCAGCTCGTAGAGCACCACCCCGAGAGAGTAGATATCCGTGGCGGTCGTCACCGCCTCGCCCCGGATCTGCTCCGGAGAGGCGTACCGCGGGGTCATCATCCGCTGTTCGGGCGCGGTCACACTGGTCGCGGTCTCCTCATCGGAGAGGAGCTTCGCGATGCCGAAGTCGATGAGCTTGGGGCGCCCCTCGGAGGTCACGAACATGTTGGAGGGCTTCAGGTCTCGGTGGATCACGAGCTGCCGATGGGCGTGGGCGACCGCGTCGCAGACTTCACCGAAAAGGCGCAGGCGATCCCGCACGCCCAGAGCATGCTCCATGCAATACTGATCCAGGGGAGCCCCCTCGACGTATTCCATGATGAGGGCGGGTCGCCCGTCGGAGGTCATCGCGGCGTCCAGCAGCCGAGCAATGCTCGGATGCTCGAGCATCCCCAGCGCCCGGCGTTCCACACGGAACCGGCGGAGCACGAGCGCCGAGTCCATCCCCCGCTTGATGACCTTGACCGCGACGCGCCGCTCAAACTCCTGATCGTCGCGCTCGCCCAGCCAGACCGACCCCATGCCCCCCTCCCCGAGTCGCCGGACGAGGCGGTACGCCCCCACTCGCTGTCCGGAGAGATCGTCCGCGAGGCGGGTGTCTTCGAGGAGTTGGCGAGCGATGGGCGTGATCTGTGGGTCGTCGAGGGCGTCGGACTCCCGGGCGTCGGCGCGGAGCAGCGCCATCACCCGGTCGCGCAGATCCGGCGCGTCGGCGCAGGACAGGTCCACGAACGCCTCGCGTTCCTCCGGCGCCCGCTCGAGGGCGTCGTGGAAGACCGCCTCGACCCGTGCCAGCTCACGCCGGGGGTCTTCATTCGTGCGCATGGTCACCCTCCCCGAGTTCCGTCCGGAGCCATGCGCGCGCGAACCGCCAGTGTCGCTCGACCGTCGCCGTGGACACGCCCAGGACCTCCGCGGCCTGCTCGATGGAGCACCCGGCAAAGAACCGGAGTTCCACCACGTGCCCCTTGTCGGGATCGAGTTCGGAGAGGCGTCGGAGTGCGTCATCGAGGACGAGCACATCGATCTCGGGCGCCGTGAAGACCAACGCCGTTTCGTGCAGGCGAACCGGGTGCTCGCCCCCACCCCGCTTGAGAGCGGCGCGGGCCTTGGCGTGGTTGACCAGGATGTGGCGCATCGCCTTCGCGGCGGCCCGGAAGAAATGAGTCCGATCCACCCAGGGACGGGTGCGCGGCGAGATGGCGAGAAACGCCTCGTGAACGAGGGCGGTCGCCTGGAGGGTGTGATCCGGGCGTTCCTGACTCAGGTAGGCCCGGGAAAGCCCCCTGAGTTCGTCGTACACCAGCTCAATCTGGGCCGCGGTGTCCCGGTCCGGACGGGCGCCCAGTTCGTTGTGGATCAGGGTGTGTTCATCGACTCGCGACACGAGAGGCCGGCTCCTCAAAAAATGTGCGCCGCCGTGATGGACGGAGGCCCCTTCTGCTGCTTCTCCCCACAGAGGGGGCCTGACCACCCGGGCACAGGAGGCAGTGTAGTGCCGCGCGGGGGGCGGCCCCAAGCACGATCACAAGCAGAAACCAGGAACACCGAAGGAGTTACACCATGCGCAAGACCACCATGATTCGTGCGCTCGCATGCGGGCTGTTGGCCGCGGGCGCCGGGTTGGCCCAGGCCCAGCCGCTGACCGAGACGTTCACCTACCAGGGCCGGCTTTCCGACAGCGCCGAACTGGCCGACGGGTTCTATGACTTCCAGTTCCGCCTCTTCAGGGACGCGGGCGCGACGACCATTGTCGGATCCCCCATCACCCGCACGAACGTTGAGGTCGTGGACGGGTTGTTCACGGTCACGGTGAACTTCGGGGGCTCCGGGCTGCTCTTTGACGGAGACCGGCGTTGGCTTCAGGTCTCCGTCCGCCCGGCGGGATCTGGGAGCTACACCGCGCTCTCGCCGGCGCAGGAGATCACGGCGGCGCCGCACGCGACCTACTCGGCGTACGCGGGGATCGCGGAGGTAGCGGAGATGTCCATGGGAGACCTCACCGACGCCTACGACAACGGCTCGATCCTCAACGCGACCGCGGGTCCGGTGCGGATCGAGAAGTCCAACGGCGGTCTCTTCGATCCGGCGACGCTCCGGGTCGGCACGAGTTCCAGCGGGGCCGGGGGGGCCCTGGAGGTCACCAGTTCGGGCGGCGAGCTGGCGGTGCTCGCCAACAACCTCTCGTCCAACTCGGGCAACCTGCAGGTCTTCAACGCGACCGGCACGCCGATCATCACGTCGCAGATGGACGTGAGCACCGGCAACGGCGGTTACTTCAATGTCTACCGGCGGGGAGGCTCGGGGACGGGCTCCGCCATCGGGTTCCAGGTGGACGGGAACTTCGCGGGCAATGAGAGCACCCAGGTCACGATCCGGGGTAACTCGAACACGATGCTCTTCCAGACACATGTCAACGGCGACGCCTCCGTCATGCTCGACGCGGGCGCGATCAACGCGAGCGAGATGCTCAACGAGCCGGGCGTGGCCTTCCGGGCCAGCTCGGGCGGGGCGACCCTCACGCCGAACGCGAGCACGATCGATATCATCGACCAGCGGACAATCAACTGCCCGACGAGCGGGTACGTGCTGGTGATCGCCACCGCAGAAGCCGACATCAGCCACGCCAACTTCCAGTCCAGCTACGCGAACTTCGGGGTCTCGAACAGCGCGGGGTCGCTTCCCGGCGCACAGGATGTGGAGCTTCTGCTGGGCACCACCCTGCCCGGGGGCAGCTACGACTTTCCCGTCACCGTCCACGGGGTCTTCAGCGTCAGCGCGGGCAACAACACGTTCTACTTCCTCGGCGACCAGAACTCGACCTCGGGCACGTTTGACATGAACGACGTCTCGCTCTCCTGCCTCTTCATCCCCACCGCCTACGGGACGATCTCCGCCCCGGCGACCTGGGCCGGCCCGGAGGTTGACCGCCCGGACCATCGGTTCGGTGGCCTGACCCCGGAAGAAAGCCTCGCCGAGATCGACCAGTCGATCATCGACAACGAGCAGCGCATCCAGCAGGAGCTGATCGAGATGCGCGCCCGGCTCGAAGCGATGGAACGCCAGCTCAAGGCGCAGGAACAGCGTTGATCCCGGGCGCCGGCCCTTCACCGAAAGGAGAAACGCTCATGCGTGCATGCACCATCATCAGTCTCGCCCTGATTTCCTGCCTCGGCACAGACGCCAACGCCCAGTCCGGCGGACCGTTTGCCCTGGAATGGAGCACGATCGACTCGGGGGGCTCGTCGGCGATGTCCGGGGGCGCCTTCACCCTCTCCGGCTCGATCGGTCAGTTTGACGCGGGTTCGTCCGACGCCGGGGGGTACGCCATGGAGGCGGGGTTCTGGCCCGTCCCCTTCCTCCCGAGCGAAGGGTGCAACGTCTCGGATCTCGCCGAGCCGTACGGGGTGCTGGACTTCACCGACGTGGTCGCCTTCCTCGGCGCCTTCGGATCGATGGATCCGGCGGCCGACCTGGCGCCCCCGACCGGGGTCTTCGATTTCACCGACATCGTCGCCTTCCTCGGGGCGTTCGGGGCGGGCTGCCCCTGAGCAGACGCGCCACGCCGATTCGGCTCACGGCCTCCCGGCGCTCCCCGCGCCGGGAGGCCGATTTCACCCCGCCCGTTCCGCCGGGGGACGGTGGCCGAGGGCGTCCCGGACCGCCGCGGCCAGATCGGCGCTGCAGAACGGCTTGAAGAGCACCCCGTGCGCCTCGAGTTCGCGAGCGACGGGCTCCACCTCTTCGGGCACGCTCCCGGTGATGTAGATGACCGAGGCGGGGTCGAAGTTACCGCTCTGGGCGAGGCGCTTCTGGATGCTGAACCCGTCCCCGGCGGGAAGCTTGACATCCAGAATGAGCACGTCGGGCCGTTCCTGGAGGGCGAGGGCGTACGCCTGATACGCGTCCTGAGCCTGGATGACCTGGTAGCCCAGGGATTCCAATCGCGCAGCGACCGCATGAAGCATCGCCTTGTCGTCGTCCGCCACGAGCACTCGGACGCCACCGCTCGCGTCGGGTGTCCCTTTGTCGTTCATTCCACCTCCAGATCATGGAGCGTCAGCTCGGCCTCCAACACCTCAAGCAGTTGGTCTGTTCTGAACGGCTTCTCCAGGATGGACACGTTGGCGATCGCGCGCAGTTCCCGGCGATACTCGTCGCGGAATCCGGTCACGATCACGATCGGCGCCTCGGAGAACTGGCGAACCGCTCGTGCCAGCGAGACCCCATCCCCGGAGGGCATGTTCAGGTCGGTCACGATCAGATCGACGGGAGTCTCCCCGAAGATGGCCATTGCCTGTGCCCCGGAGGACGCGGTCAGGCACCGGTACCCCGAATCACCCAGGCGTGCCGCGAGGGCGGCCAGCATCGAGTCGTCGTTGTCAACCAGCAGGACCGTCGGTGCTCGTTCAGCCATGCGAACTCCCTTCCTCAACAACCCGTTCGGGGACCACTTGCAACGCCGCGTGAATCGCATCGATGACATCCGAGGCCTCGTAGGGCTTGGCGATGTACCCGAAGGCCCCGGAGGACTCAGCCTTGAGGCGGGCGTGGTCCTGCACCTGCGCCGTCAGGAACAGGACCGGCGTGTCTCGGAGATCCTCCATCCGCTTGATCCGTGCGCACGCTTCGTACCCGTCGATGTCCGGCATGCGCACATCCATGACGATGACGTCCGGCTTGTGGAGGCACGCCGCTTCGACGCCCGCGAGGCCGTTGATGGCATGGAAGACCCGAAAGCCGGAGGCCTCCAGCCGGATCATGAGGGCCGCGGTGATCCGAGGCTCGTCGTCAACGATGAGAACCGAGTTCGACACGGGGGACACCTCCTTGCAGCGCCGCGGCCGCCGCGACCAGTTCCGATTCCGCCTCGTTGACCGACCACACCCCGATGCGTCGGAACCGGATGTGCTCGTCCGCCATCCGTGGAAAGCGCTCGCAATCACCCGCGAGTTCGGCCTCCAACCGCTTGATCCAGTTGTGGCTTTCCGACGTTTGACCGATGAGCAGGATGCTTGATCCGTCACCGATCGGCAAGAGGACGTCCGTGCAGTACGTCACGTCTTCAAGCCATCGCATTCGTTCTTCGGTGGAGGCGTCACCCGATTCGCACGCCACAATCAGGCCGGTGATCGGGGCGGCGCGGTCCCGCTGGCTCGCCAGGCCGACGACCGCGCTGACAATGCTGCGGTGATTGTCGAGAGGCAGCGTGAAGGAGAACTCCGACCCCTCCCCGGGGACGCTCGCGATGTGGACCGTTCCCAAGTTCACACCGACGAGATCCTTGACGATGCTGAGCCCGAGCCCGAACCCCTTCTCCGAGATGCGCCGAGCACTGGGGCCCTGGCGGAATCGTTCAAAGAGGTCGGCGACGTCCTTCTCCGAGAGCCCGGGCCCCTCATCGATGACACTGACGCGGACAGCGTCCGGCTCGGGCGCCACGCGGATGACCACCCGACCCTGCTCATCCGAGAACTTGATCGCGTTCGTGACCAGATTGACGAGGGTGCGGCCGGCCTTCTCCGGATCGGCGAAGACCTGCGGAACTTCGTCGCACACTTCGCGGACGAGCGTCACACCCTTGGTCTTTGCCCGCGATTCGAGGATCGGCCAGGTCTCGTCCAGGATGGCGACCGGGGAGCACCCCCGCCGGGAAACCCGGAGCGTTCCCGAGCGGAGCTTGCCGGTGTCGAGGAAATCATCGACGAGGTGGGCGAGGTCGACGGTGGCGCCGTTGATGAACTCGAGGAATCCGCGTTGGGTGCTGGTCACGTCACCGCCGATCCCGTCGGCGATGATCGCCGCGAACTCCTTGATGACGGCGAGCGGCGTCCGGAACTCGTGGGCGACATCGTTGACGAACTGCTGCGCGTTGAGCGTGAGTTCGGCGAGGCGGTCGTTCTTGGCCCTCAGCTCGTGGTTGGCGAGCTTAAGCTCCCGCTAGAGGTGCTTGTTGGTCCGCTCCAGCCTGTAGCGTCGCATGGCGCCCGCGATGGCCTTCTCGAGCACACACGGATCCGAGATCGCGGTCTCCTTATCGATGTAGTCCATGGCGCCTCGCTTGAACGCCTCTGAGGCGACACGCTCATCTCCCGAGGACGTCATCATGATGACCGGGCCCACGGCGGCGCGGGTGAAGTCGGGAAGCCACTCCAGGCCGGAGCTCCCCCGGAGGCGATAGTCGATCAGGACCACC
>JBITAG010000015.1:0-13467 GCA_044439985.1 Phycisphaerales bacterium JB059
CCGCGAGAGATATGCACATCTCGGTGCGACTCGACGCCTGGGCCTTTGCGACACACGCGCCCGACGTGTCACCCAACTTCGACTTCCGGGTGGCCAACCTCGCGGTCGGCGGATTGCGCCAGGAGGGCGAGGGCGTCTTCAGCGCTCGCCTGGAGGACGGCACGGCGTACCTGCTCGTGACAAGCTGGGACCGCGGGCTCAACCCCGGCCCCACCGCGTCTGACGCGCTCAAGGACATGCTCGATGCGCCCCGCCTCATCATCGACGTTCGCCCCAACGGGGGCGGCGATGAACTTCACGCCCAGGCCCTCGCCTCGTGCCTGGTCGGAACGCCAGTGGTCTACGCCCGCAGCATGAACATCGACCCTCAGCGGGCGGGCGAGTTCCTCGGCCCCTTCGAGCGGGTGCTCGAACCCGACGCTCAGGGGACACACTTTCTCGGGCCGGTGTGCGTGCTGATGGGCGGCGCCTGCATGAGTTCGAACGAAGCGTTCCTGCTGATGGCCCGGGCGGCGGGCGCCACGCTCATCGGTCAGCCCTCACTCGGTTCATCCGGAAACCCCAGGGCGTACGACATGGGGGCGGGGATCACGCTTCTCCTGCCCTCCTGGCGATCGATGACCCCGGAGGGCGAGCCGATCGAGGGCGTCGGCCTGCAGCCGGACGTGACGGTGGAGCACTCGCCCCGGAGCGGGGGTGCCCGGGACCCGGTGATCGAGGCGGCGATCGAGCACCTCAGGTCCACCGCCCCCTAAGGCGTTCTCGGACCGAGAGGTCGCTCGCGACCGGCACATCCCCTCTCCACCCGCCCCGAGCGCGGCCTCACCTCTTGAGTCGGTCCACCCTGCGGGAGAAAGACCCGATTCTGTGGCCATATCCCGCGGCGCCACCCGCCGCACGGAGCTTCCATGGGCCAGCCGCACGCCAAACCAACGTCCGTCCCACCGCCCGACGCGAGTTTCGACGACGGCATGGACGAGAACGCGCTGCTCGACATGATCTCGGGCATCGAGTCGCGTCTCGGCGACCTGCGTGACGCCACGCTCGCGATGCCGGAGATCGAACCGACCCACGCGACGGACGCCGGCGCCGAGCCGGGCGCTTCGGCTGATCACCCCACCGACGAGCCCCGCCTGCGCGAACTGGAACGACGCGAGCGGGAGATCGCGGAGCGCGAACGCCTCGTCCACGAGCAGTCCCAGCGGATCGATCACGAGTGCCACCAGCTCGAGCAGGCCCGGGTCATGCTCACCGACCAGCGAGAGGCGGCCAAGGTCCGCACCGAGGCGATCCGGGAGGCTCGGGCGGACCTCGAACGCCGGGCACAGGACCTCGATCGACGCGCGCAGGAACTCGACGCCCGGGACCGCAGCCTCGCCGAAACAGCCGCCGCGATCGAGGCCCGCGGCGTGTCGCTCGATGAACGCGAGGCCGAACTCGACCGGATGCGCGACGTGCTCATGGAGCAACAGCGCGACATGGAGCGGGACAGCGAGCAGTACGCCCAGCTCCAGGGGGACATGGCGGCGCTCTTTGAACGACTCTCCGAGGCCGAGGCGCACGCGATGAAGAGCGCCAGCACCACGGACGCAAACCCCGAACTCGAGAGCCGCTGGCGTGAGCTGGAGCAGGAATGCACCCGCCTCAAGCGGGAACTCTCGACCACCCGAAAGACGCTCCGCGAGACCGAGTCGAAACAGCGATCCGAAATCACTGATCCGGCCCCGGCGCCCGTTGTGATCTCCCAGCGGGGACGTGACTCGGCGGTCCTCGCCGCGGGCTGGCTGATCGGCGGCGCGGTGCTCGCACTGGCCACCCTGCTCGGGATCGTCGGCGAGATGCCCCAGGTCGGGGTCTCGCTGCTGGGCGGCGTCTTCGCCGCCTACTTCGTCGCCGCCTCCCACGTCGCCAAACGCCTGGTGACCCCTTCGACGATCGCGTTCGCCCTGCTCGCGGCGACGTTCGGCCTCTGGATCCCGATCTGGACCGAGGGCATCGGCGAAGCCCTCCGGCTCTGGGACGTCCCGCTCAGCTACCTCCCACTCCCGCTGCACGCCACAGCCCCGCTTGCGATCGCCGTGCTCACCAGCGGCTTCGTCATGGCCTGGGCGATCTACCTCGTGACCTCCTCGGGGGCGAACTTCGGGGCGGCGTGCATGGCGACCCTGGTGGCGACCTCGATCGCCCTCGTGCCGATCCAGCCGGCGCCCCTGATCATCGCCGCGGTTCTCTGGAATGCAATTCTCGCCGCGGCGTTGACCCGGTGGGCGCTCAACGCGAGCGATGAGGACACCCCAGGGCTCCTGACGGCGCCCTCACTCGGCAGCGTCCCCCGACGCCCGGCGACCTGACGGGTTCACCGGACCCTGCTACGCTCTCCCAAAGCGCTCTGCACCGCGCCGGGAGACCCGTACGCATGGAACCAGTCCGCGCCCCCATGCCCGCGCTCAAGCGGGTCAAGCCGCTCCCCGTCGACCGACTGATCCGCCCATTCCAAGACTTTGCCCGGTTCGGCGCCGCGGGCGGCATCGTGCTCATGCTCTCCGCGATCGCGGCCTTCGTGATCGCCCAGACCGAGTTTTACGAGGCGTACCACAAGTTCTTTCTGCACGTGATCAAGATCGGCCTTGACGAGTGGATCATCGACGTCCCGATCGGCAAGTCCGTCAAGCCCCTCACGCTCGAGCTCTTCATCAACGACGCCCTCATGGCGATCTTCTTCCTCTTCGTGGGTCTGGAGATCAAACGCGAGCTGCTGGTCGGCGAACTCTCCAGCCTGCGCCGGGCGGCGATGCCTTTCGCCGCCGCTGCCGGGGGCATGGTCGTCCCCGGATTGATCTACGCCGCGATCAACTGGGGTACCCCCCAGGTCAACGGTTGGGGCGCGGCCGTTGCGACAGACATCGCCTTCGCCCTCGGCGTCCTCATGCTGCTCGGCAGCCGCGTCCCCGCCTCGCTCAAGGTCTTCCTGACCTCGCTGGCCATCGTGGACGACCTCGGCGCCCTCGGCGTGATCGCGATCTTCTACACCGAACAACTCAACATCGACGCCCTCCGAAACGCGGGCATTGTGGTGGCGATCCTCATGGCCCACAACCTGCTGGGCGTCAAAAAGATCCACCCCTACTTGCTGCTCGGGCTGCCGCTCTGGTACTTCGTGCTCGAGTCGGGTGTGCACGCCACCATCGCGGGCATCCTGCTCGCCGCGACAATCCCCGCCCGCCAGCGGATCGACCCCGACGCCTTTCTCGAATCCAACCGGAACGCGCTCGACGTCTTCGAGCAGGCCAAGTCTCAGACCGCCGACGTCCGCCGAAACCGGGAGCTGATCGCCGCGGCGCGCACCATCGAACTCAACTGTGAGCACATCGAGCCCCCGCTGCACCGCCTCGAGCACAAGCTCGCGGGCCTCTGCGCATTCTTCATCATCCCGGTCTTCGCCTTCGCCAACGCCGGCGTTCACGTCGGCGCCGAGACGGAACTGACCGGTCGCGTCACACTGGGCATCGTCGCGGGCCTGGTCATCGGCAAGCCACTGGGTGTCATGGCCGCCTGCTTCCTCGCCTTCAAGCTCCGACTGGGCGATCTACCCCGAGGGGTGAACTGGCATCACCTGCACGGAGCCGCCTGGCTCGCAGGGATCGGGTTCACCATGTCCCTCTTCATCGCGAACCTGGCGTTCAAGGCCTCCCCGGAGAACCTGGACCAGGCGAAGATCGGCATCCTCGCGGCCTCCATTCTCGCCGGGACCATCGGCCTGAGCCTGCTGCTGCTCACCAGCAAGAAGACCAAGAACACCGAGGAACAGGGCTGACAGGGGATCAGTCCGTGCTCGGGTCGTAGTACTCGTCGATCGGCTCGCCCCGATAGATGTACGGTCGGGTCTCAAACCGTGAGTGCTCGAGTAGCAGCCGCTGCTCGACGCCCTCATGCGAGGCGAGGTAAGTCTCGATCAGTTCCTCACCGGTGCTGATCCAACGCGCCGAGCCATCGGCGAAGGCCATCTGCAGGCCGTCCTCTTCGTGGTTGTTCCACTCGTTGGGCCAGTTCGAGTCGCCATCGAGACGTCCCGGGATCCCGAGCTGGGCCGCGAGCGGGCTCAGCTCGTCGTTGTCGTTGTCAAGCACGAGGAGCGTCCGGGAGGGGAACCGGGTGTTCCGCTGCGTCTTGAGCACTCCCGGCGCCTCATCGGCGCTGTCGTAGAGCGGGATCGTGAGCGCTTCACTCGGCGCCCTGAACCCCAGCTGCTTGCGCACCGACCCGGCAAAGGGGGGCGGGACGATGATCTCGCCGTCCGGGTACTTCCCGGGCGTGGACCAGAGGAAGAGTTCGTAGGAATGGCCACCCCGGTCGTCCTCGCGGTCCGCCGCGGGAGCGAAGAGCTGCATCGAGAAATCCCGACCGATCACGTCCGGCAGCATCGCCAGCGGACCGGGCAGATCGCTCAGCCGGGTGTCCAGGTCATTGATCTGGTTCACCGTCGAGGGACACAACGCGACCTCATACGAGTTGATGTACTCGGGAAAGAGCCACCCGATGTTGTCCTCGAAGGCATGGAACGATGGACAGAACAGCTCCTGCCGCGTGTCGTTCGAGTACGCCTGCATCCCGATGGAGAGCTGACGCAGGTTCGAGAGACACCGCCCCTTCTTGGCGATGTCTCGGGCCGCCCCCAACGCCGGGAGCAGGATCCCGATCAGGAGAGCGATGATTGCGATCACCACCAGCAGCTCGATGAGGGTGAACGCTCGGGATCGATTGGGGCCGGGTGGCGGCATCGGCCCAGTGTAGCGGGATTCACCCGCCTTCTGGCGCCGACGCCCCTTGGCCCTCCCCCCCTCCGCCGGTAGGCTGTCGGTCCCCGAAGGAGAGAGCCCCATGCCCCGACCGACCCCGCTCGCGCTCGCGTTGATCGCCTCGATGCCCGCGGCATCGCTTGCCCAGACTGACAACGACGTCGCCGTCGACCTCACCGGCGTGGAGATCGAGTGTGAGTTCCTGGGCCCCTGCTTTCCCGATCAGATCCGAGATTCGGTCACCTCCCCCTTCCCCGCGGGCCCCGCGCAGTACGTCCTCCCCGCGACCGGATACCGCTGGACCCTCGGCGGCACGCTCGACACCACCTTTCCCCTCTCGAGCTTCATCCCCCCGGGCGCAACGCTTGAGGAACTGCTCGACATCCTCCAGCCCGGCAACTCATTCCTCACCCGCGGCTACGTCCGCTACCCCGCCGGCTCGCTGACCGCTCCCGACAACCAGATCTGGTCAGAGCCCTTCTCCGGCAGCTTCGGCAACGACAGCTTCACCCTCGATCTCTCCATCACCATCGAACTCAGCCTCGATGACCAGGGCGCCCTCTCCGGCGCGCTCAAGGACATCGACATCCCCACCGTCTTCCTCACCGGCAGCGCCACGTTCACCGATGGCTTCGCGATGCTCGACACCTGGACGCCCTCCCCACGCCAGCAGACCGAGTGGCGCTTCGACGGCGACCTCTCCAGCGTCCCGGGATCCGCCGCCGCCAAGCTCGCCTACCTCGATGATCCCGCTTTCGGCACGATCCTCGGCGGCGTGGGGGACGAGGACAACCCCCACCCCCCCCCCCCCCCCCGCGGCACCCCCGCCCCCTCCGCCCTGGGCATCACCGGCCCCGGCGGCCTCGAGGACACCGTCTACTGCACCAGCCCCGCCCGCAACCTCACCACCGGCAACCCGGACCACCGACGCGGCATCGGCCTCGCCCTCTTCCCGGCGACCCAGCCCTCCTACCCCGGCAAGTTCTTCGGGCAGTGGACCATGATCTTCGACCTCTACATCCCCAGCGAAGCCTGGTACGCCGACTTCCCCGCCAACACCACCCCTCGCGAGTTCCCCCTCGCCCTCATCCAGGGCAACCACAACAACGACAACGCCGCCGACACCTTCTTCCGCAACTCCGGCGGGCAGATGACCTTTGGCAACTCGAGCGACGACTTCTCCTCCGACGTCTACAAGCCCCTCCCCATCTCCCCCGACACCTGGTTCCGCCTCGCCCTTGTCTGCGACGACTTCACCACCGGAAAGTCCCGCGTCTTCCTCGACGGCGTCTACCAGTTCGAGACCAACGGCGACTGGCTCTACAACCAGGTCGATCCCAACAGCCCCACCTTCGCCGACGGCGAAGCCATCGACCCCGGCGTCTGGGCCTCCTGGGGCGAGTTCCCGAGCCCGTGGGCCCTCTCCACCGGGACGGCCCCCGACTCCCAGGGCCCCAGCCCCTGCTCCGCGACCGTCTGCCTCTTTGCCGACCTCGTGGGCGGACGCTCCGAAACCGTCTACCTCGCCAACATGTACTTCGCCGACGACATGCTCACCGACAGCGAGGTCACGGCCCTCGGCGGCCCCAGCGCCGAAGGGATCGTGCTGACCGGCCCCCTCGCCTGCAACGCCGCGGACCTCGCCGAGCCATTCGGCGCCCTCGACTTCACCGACGTCGTGGCCTTCCTCACCGGGTTCGGCTCGATGGACCCCGTGGCCGATCTGGCGCCCCCGGTCGGGGTCTTCGACTTCACGGATGTGATCACGTTCCTCGGCGCGTTCGGCGCCGGCTGCCCATAACGCAAGCCCTGCCCGGCTCGCAGACGCCTTTCCCGACGCGGGGCTGGGCTCAGCAGAGCGGGGAGGCATACTTGAACCCCGGACGATACCGATGAAAAAACTCCTCTCCATGACGCGGCGACTCGCCCCCGGCGCGCTGATCGCCGTGCTCGTCAGCCCGGGCGCCGCCCAGCCCGCCCGCGCCGGTTCCGTGGTCCTCGTTGACGCCTTCCCGAACCTCTCGTTCAGCAACCCCGTGGACATCGTCGCCCCCCCGGACGACAGCGGACGCCTCTGCGTGGTCGAGCAGCACCCCGGCACGATCTCGATCTTCAACAACGACCCCGCCACCTCCACCAAGTCCCTCTTCCTCGACCTTTCCGATCGCGTGACCTTCTCGGAGGAGGGCGGCGTGATCGCGCTGGCCTTCCATCCCGACTTTGCGACCAACGGGCACGCCTTCGTGACCTACGCGATCAGCGACGGGGGAACACACCGGTCGATCGTCTCACGCTTCACACGGTCCGCCAAGAACCCCGACGCCCTCGACCCCGCAACCGAGGTGGAAATCCTCAACCTCAACACGTTCCGCCAGAACCACACGATGCACCGCCTCGTCTTCGGCCCCGACGGATACCTCTACGTCTCCGTGGGTGACGGAGGCTGCTGCAACGACCCGGACCAGAACGGGCAGGATCTGACCACCATCCAGGGCACGATCCTCCGCATCGACATCGACCACGCCGACCCCGGCCTCAACTACGCCATCCCCGACGACAACCCCTTCGCGGGCAACACGCAGGGGTACGTCGATGAGATCTACTGCTACGGCCTGCGCAACCCCTGGCGGTTCTCCTTCGATTCACTCGGCAACCTCTGGATTGGCGACGTCGGCCAACGCCGGCGCGAGGAGATCTCCTGGGGATTCTCCGGCGCCAACCTCGGCTGGCCGATCATGGAAGGCTTCGACTGCTTCCCCGAAGGCACAAAGTCCTGCGACCAGTCCGGCCTCACACTCCCGCTGTACGACTACGGGCACAACTCCACCCCACAGGGCGGACTCGCCGTGACGGGCGGGCACGTCTACGAGGGCTTCGCCTGCTCCGCGCTGCACGGGCGGTACATCTTCGGCGACTTCATCTCCGGCAACATCTGGGCCATGGACTTCGACGCGAGCGGCGCCCTCGGTGTTGAGAACCTCGCCACCGCCACCGGACTCAAGATCTCCTGCTTCGGGGAAGACGCGCAGGGCGAGGTCTACCTGGGCGCCTACTTCCAGGGCAAGGTCTACCGCTTCGAGTGCCCCGCGGACTGTCCCGCCGACCTCGCCGCGCCCGAGGGCGTGCTCGACTTCACCGACGTGCTGGCCTTCCTCGAAGCGTTCTCGGAGGCCCGCCCGAGCGCCGATCTCGCCCCGCCCGCGTTTACCTTTGACTTCTCCGACGTCCTCGCGTTCCTCACTTCGTTCGGCGCCGGATGCCCCTGAGCCCCCGAAAGCCCGCACGGACGCCCCCCCAGAGCCTTCCTATCATTTCGGCCCAACCCCAACCCCCACGGAGGCCGAGATGTCCAGCACTCCCGTCATCGTCAGCGCCAAGCGCACCCCCATCGGCAAGTTCTTCGGCGCCCTCGCCCGCACCCCCTCCCCGCAGCTCGGCGCGTTCGCGATCGAAGGGGTGCTCGCCGACGTCCCGGCGATCAAGGATCACATCGACGAGGCCATCTTCGGCTGTGTCCTCCAGGGCGGGCTCGGCCAGAACCCCGCCCGTCAGGCCGCCCTCAAGGCGGGCCTCCCCACCACCACCTCCGCGAAGACCATCAATAAGGTCTGCGGGTCCGGGCTCGAAGCCGTCATGATGGCGGCCCAGTCCATCAAGGCCGGCGACAACGAGTGTGTTATCGCCGGCGGCTTCGAGAACATGACCGGAGCCCCCCACTTCGCCCACGTCCGCCAGGGCGTCAAGTACGGCCCGACCGAGATGACCGACCTCATGGCCCACGACGGGCTCACCTGCCCCTTCGAGTGCTGGCCCATGGGCAACGCCGCCGAGTACATCGCCGACAAGTTCGGCATCTCCCGTGAAGCCCAGGACGCCTTCAGCGCCATGAGCCATCAACGCGCCCACGCCGCGTGGGAGGCGGGCCACTTCGACGCCGAGGTCGTCACCCTCACCGGCGAGCAGCTCGGCAACCGGCGCAACCCCGGCCCCGAGGGCGGCATCCAGCGCGACGAGGGCATCCGACCCGAGTCCAACCCCGAGGGCCTCGCCAAGCTCCGCGCCGCCTTCACCAAGGACGGCTCCGTCACCGCCGGCAACGCGAGCCAGATCTCCGACGGCGCCGCCGCCGTCGCCGTCTGCTCCTCCGCCAAGGCCGAGGCCCTCGGCCTCAAGCCCATGGCCAAGATCGTCAGCTACCACACCCACGGTGTGGACCCCAAGGACATCTTCGCCGCCCCCATCGGCGGCATCCAGGGCGCCCTCAAGAAGGCCAACCTCTCCATCGACGACATCGACCTCTTCGAGATCAACGAGGCCTTCGCCACCCAGGTCCTCTGCAACGTCAAGGAACTCAATATCCCCGACGACAAGCTCAACATCTGCGGTGGCGGCGTCGCCCTCGGCCACCCCATCGGCGCCTCGGGCGCCCGCGTCCTCACCACCCTCGTCCACCAGATGCAGCGCACCGGCGCCAAGCGCGGCCTGGCCGCCCTCTGCCTCGGCGGGGGCAACGCCGTCGCGATGGTGGTCGAACGCTGATCGACGCCCCTCCATCCGGCCCCAGAGGCCCCGAGCCAGGCGGACGGGGGTCCGGTCATCGCCGACCGCCCCCGAATCCGCGCTGCGCCATCGCTCGAACGCCTTCTCACGAGGCCTCAACGAACCGGCCGGGCGCCCGGCGCCAAGGGGGATGCTCCACATGACCGCACTCACCCAGCTCGTCTACGTGAGCCGACGCAAGGACCACGTCACGACCGACGAAGTGGTGGACAACATCGTGCTGCCCGCCATGCGCAAAAACCGTCGCCTCAACGTCACCGGGTGTCTCTGGTTCGGCCCCAGGCAGTTCGTGCAGGTCCTTGAGGGCGCCTCCCCGACCATCGACTCACTCTACACCACCATCCTCGCCGACGACCGGCACGACCGCGTGACACTCGTCAACGTCTCACCCATCGATGAGCGCGACTTCGCCCGTTTCGCCCTCAAGCACATCGAGAACGACGAGATCGACGAGGTCCGCGGCCTGATCGACCGGTTCGCCCCCGACAACCCGACCCCGGCCCGCCTCCCGGACGACCCCCTCACGGGCGAGGACGTCTCGCTGATCGAGGCCGTCGTCGCCCGACTCCGGGCCATGGTTACCTGACCGCCGCCCAGCCCACATATCCTTGGGAACACCCTCACACGGGAGATCCCATGCCCACCTACCTCATCACCGGCGCCAACCGGGGCATCGGCCTCGAGCTCACCCGCCAGCTCACCGCCCGAGGCGACACGGTCATCGGCGCCGCCCGCGACCCCGACGCCGCCACCGACCTCCGATCCCTCACCGACCGGGTCGAGCCGCTCGACACCTCGGACGAAGCCTCCATCCTCGCCCTCGCCGATCGCCTCGCCGACGAGCCGATCGACGTGCTCATCAACAACGCGGGCGTCTTCCTCGACGGACGGGCCACGTCCTTCGAGGCGACCAGCGCCGAGCAGATGCTCGACACCTACCGCGTCAACGTCATCGGCCCCTTCCTCCTCACCCGCGCCCTCGCGCCGAACCTGGAACGCGGCCAGCGCAAGCTCGCCATCCAGACCTCCTCCAACCTCGGCTCGATCAGCGCCGCCGTCAACGAGAAACGCACCGGCTGGACCGCCTACTGCGCCTCCAAGGCCGCGCTCAACATGGTCAGCGTGCTGATGGACAACGAGCTTTCCGAGCGCGGCCTCGCCTCGGTCGCCCTCCACCCCGGCTGGGTGAAGACCGACATGGGCGGCGAGGGCGCCGAGCTCGAGCGCACCGACGCCGTGTCGGCGATCATCAAGACCATCGACGGGCTTTTCCCCGGGCAGGGACGCCGCTTCGTCCGCTACGACGGGGAGCCGCTGAGCTGGTGATCCGCCTCCGCGCCGCCGGCGCGACGCCACCAGCAGGCCGCAGACCATGAGCGACGCGGTCGAGGGCGCCGGGCTGACGACCCAGATCGACGCGTCCCCCGCCCCGATGCCCTGCACATGACCGGCCAGGCGGAAGGCGCCGTCGCCCCCGCTCAGCGCGCCGAGCAGGTCGCCGTACGTCAGGAACCCCGACAGATCGAACCGAGTGGTGAGCGACTCGCCCGCGTTGATCGCGTTGACGTTGGGCATCGGCGTGTTCGGGTCGGCATCGAAGACGTTCCCGCCCCAGGCGCCGCCGAACGCGGAGATCGAGCCGGGCGGGTTGCCGGGCGACGCCCCCTCGGCGTAGTTCACCCCTGCCGTGTTGAAGATCTGGGCGTTGACCAGCAGGTCCGACGCGTCGGAGCTCTCGATGTAGATCGAGGTCAGGTTCGCCGTTTCCGTCGAGTCGTTGTGCCAGACAAAATCAACGCTTGTCCCCAGATCGATCACCTCGACCCAGATGTCGATGTTCCCCGTGCCCACGCCGTCGGCGTTCTCGAAGACGAACAGGTCAAACCGCTCGCCCGTAACGCCTGCGCCGGCCACGGAGGCCGTCGCCAGGAATCCCAGCGCCATCATCGTGCTGCGCATGTCCACTCCCTCCTTCCGAGCCGTCGCGGCCCGTCTACGTCCGAGAAGGTGCCACACGACGCCCCCCGGGCCAGCGGGTTGGCGAAACAACTTCCGTCCCACGCCATAAATTCTGTAACCCACTGGCATTCAAGCGATTCCGAGCACCGCGCCAAAGGCCTGGGCGCACAAAAAGAGCCCCCCCGGGGCTCTGGCGTGTCACGCGTTGATCTTCTCGGCCCGGCTGACCCGGACGGCTCAGGCCCGGCGCCGGCGCCTCGCCAGCCCCAGCCCCGCGATGGCCAGCGGCGCCACGGCCCCGGGCGCCGGCGTCACCACCCACAGCGACGCGTCGTTCGGGTCCAGCCCCTGCACGTGCGCCGCCATCCGGAACCCGTCCTCGCCCGCGTTCAGGCTCGCCAGCACGTCGTCGAACGTCGCCCCGCCCTCCAGCGTGAACCGGATCGCCAGCGATTCACCGGGGTTGATCGCGTTGACCTGCGGGCGCGGCGTGTCCGGGTCGGCCCCGAAGGTCGTCCCCTTCCACGGCCCGCCGAAGAACTGGATCGACCCGGCCGGGTTGAGCGGGGTGGTCCCCTCGGAGTACTGCACGTCCGCGGTGTTCAGGATCGTCGCGTCGCCCAGCGCCGATTCGGAGATCGCGTTGCCCTCGATGTAGATGTCCGTGACGTTGGCGCTGATGGTCGAGTCGTTGTGCCAGACCAGCTCGATCTCGCTGCCCAGGTCGATCGCCTCGATCCAGATGTCCAGGCCGCCGGTGGGCGCCCCGTCGTCGTTCTCAATGACGAACGTGTTCACGCGGACATTGGCCATGGCCGAGCCCGAGGCGAGGGCGAGCAGTCCGACACCGGCGGCAGCGGCGAGGCGATTCATGGGAAGCTCCTTCTCTCTCTTCTCTTGGGTGGCCGCGGCACAGGCGCCGCCGCACACCCAAAGCATGCCGCGCACCCGGGAAGATCCCACCAACCACGCCCCGCGAACGCACGTTCCGTTCGGCCTGCGCCGGCGGCGCGGATTGAGCGGGGCGGGGGTGGGTCGGGTTGTGCGGGATGGGGCGGGTGTGCCCGTGGGAGGGATCATGCCGGAACGGGGCGGTGACCCGGCGGCGCCGGCGAGCAGATCACCGGTCTACCCGTTGATGACACGCCGACCCCACTCGCCAAGTCGACGGAGCGAGCGTGAGCGCGGGTCCAAGTTCCTTCACCCCCCGCTTTGAAGAAAGCGGAGGTAAGGGCAAATGACAAACCCCCAGTCTTGGACTCTACAACTCCGGCGCAAACCCCCGCCGCATCGTGTTCTCCGCGCACGCCCGCGGCAGCACGAACTGCAACAGATAGTCCGGCCCGCCCGCCTTCGAGCCCACCCCCGACATCCCGAACCCCCCGAACGGGTGACGCCCGACGAGCGCCCCCGTGATCGAGCGGTTGATGTACAGGTTCCCCACGCGGAACTCCTGCTTTGCCAGGTCAATATGCGAGGGCTTGCGCGTGAACACGCCCCCCGTGAGCTTGTACGTGTGATCGTTGGCGATCTCGAGCGCCTCGGCGAAGCTCGACGCGTGCATCACCGCCAGCACCGGCCCGAAGATCTCGTGGATCGCCAGCTGGTGCTGCCGTTCGACGCCCGCGAAGATGTGCGGCCCCACGTACGGCTTGCCCACCTTCGCCTCCAGACCCGCCGGAACCCGCATCGCCAACACCGGCGGGCCGACCTCCTCGGTCGCCTGCTCGATCGCCACGCGGATCCGCCCCGCCGCCTCCTGGTCGATGATCGGGCCGATGTCCGTCCCCGGCTCGCGCGGGTCACCGATGATCAGCGAACTCGTCGAGTTCACGAGGCGGTCGAGGAACGTCCGCGACGCCCGCCCATCCGGCCCCTCCGGGTCCACGACGATGCAGCGCGAGCAGGCCGAGCACTTCTGCCCCTGGAACCCGAACGCCGAGGCCCGCACCCCCAGCACCGCCTCGTCCAGGTCCGCGCTCGCGTCCACGATGATCGCGTTCTTCCCCCCCATCTCCGCGATCACCTGCTTGACGTGGGTCTGCGCCGGGTCCGCGGACGCTGCGGACTGGATGATGTCCAGCCCCACCGCCCGCGAGCCGGTGAAGGCGATCGTCTCGACGCGTGAATCACGCACGAGGGCGGCGCCCGT
>JBITAG010000016.1:0-7449 GCA_044439985.1 Phycisphaerales bacterium JB059
CGGTCCGGTGGCGCCGCGCCCCCGGACGGGCCCAAGAGCGTCGAAGAGACGCAGAAGAGCCTCCAGGACGCGACCAAGAGCGGGACCAACATCGACACCCTCGTCGGGCGCCTCGTGGTCGAGCAGGGCCTGGCGACCCCGGAGGAGGTCAAGCACTGCCTCGAGATCCGGCGATCCGGGGAGGACGACGAGTCCAACAAGTCGCTGATGCACCTGCTCGTGGAGCGTGAGTACGTCACCAACCGCCAGCTCGCGCGCCTGCGCGAGATCCTGGAGGCCGAGCGGGAGGGGCAGAAGATCCCGGGGTACAAGATCCTGGGCGAGCTGGGCGCCGGGGCGATGGCGAAGGTCTACAAGGCCAAGCAGCTGCGCCTGAACCGGGAGGTGGCCATCAAGGTCCTCCCCAAGAAGTACTCCCAGAACGCGCAGTTCATCGAGCGGTTCTACGCCGAGGGGCGCGCCGCGGCTCAGCTCAACCACCCCAACATCGTCCAGGCCTTCGACGTCGACTCGACCGGAGAGACGTACTACTTCGTGATGGAGTACGTCGCGGGCCGGACCGTCCACGACGACATCCAGTCCCACAAACGCTACGCCGAGTCCGAGGCGATCGATATCGTCATCCAGGTCGCCGAGGCGCTCGAGCACGCCCACGGCAAGGGCCTGATCCACCGAGACGTCAAGCCCAAGAACGTGATGATCACGCACGAGGGCGTGGTGAAGCTCGCCGACATGGGCCTGGCCCGCGCCGTCTCCGACAAGGAGGCTGCCGAGGCCGAGAAGGGCAAGGCCTTCGGCACGCCCTACTACATCAGCCCGGAGCAGATCCGCGGCGAGGTGGAGATCGGCCCCCCCGCGGACATCTACTCCCTTGGCGCCACGCTCTATCACATGGTCACCGGCTCGGTCCCCTACGAAGGGAAGAATCCCTCCGCGGTGATGCACAAGCACCTCAAGGGAGAGCTGGTCGCCCCCGACCACGTCAACCCGAAGCTCAGCGCGGGGATCAGCGAGGTCATCGAGATGATGATGGCCCGCAACCCCAAGAAGCGGTACCCGAGCTGCACCGATCTGCTTGTCGATCTGCGTGCGGTGAAGAAGGGGGAGCTGCCCCCGATCGCCCACCGGGACGTGATCCCCGAGTCGGATCTGGCCACGCTCGCCGCGGCGGAGGCCAAGGCGGGGTCGGAGGGGGAGATCCCCGTGGATTCCTCGGCGCCGGGGGGGGGGCGGTCGATCGGGGACATCCTCCTGAGCCCGCCCTACATGATCCTGCTGGCCCTGCTGGGGGTCAGCGTGGTGCTCAACATCGTGCTGGCCGTGGTGGGCGCCCGTTAAGGAGGCCCCGGGAGGGGCCGATGATCCGGTCGGGGTTGCTTTCCCGCCCCCGGGGCGGTTGAATAGGGCGCATCGGGACTCCAGGGTGGGGGCCCGGGTCGGAGGACTGACGCTGTTCGATCGAACAGGCAACGCGGAGCGGAAGGATGGCGCGGGAGCGCCGGACGTCCGCTCGTCCTCATGACCCCGCAGACGAACTTCATCGGTTCGCGTGTCGCCCGTCTCGTCGTGAGACGGCGGCGTGGCCTTCTCGTCTCCCTTTGGGTGGCGAGCGTTACTTTCAGGAGCTGACACCATCGCACGCAGAAGGTTTCTTCGCCCCCAGGGGCCGATCCGGCGCACCCGCGTCAACCACATGATCCGGATCTCTCCGATCCGGCTGATCGACGAGAACAACGAGCAGGTCGGCCTAGTGGAAACCCACGAGGCCATCCGTCGCGCCCAGGAGGCCGGCCTGGATCTGGTCGAGGTCGTCGCCGACGCGCGCCCCCCCGTCTGCAAGATCATGGACTACGGGAAGTACAAGTACGACCTGTCCAAGAAGGAGCAGCAGTCCCGGGCGTCGAGCAAGCAGTCGGAACTCAAGGAGATCCGGCTGGGGCGTTCGATCAAGATCGATCCGCACGACGTGAAGATCCGCGTGGATCAGGCCCGACGTTTCCTGATGGCGGGGCACAAGGTGCAGCTCACCCAGCGGTTCCGCGGGCGCGAGATGGCGCACAAGGAACTCGGGCTCGAGCGTCTGGCGCAGATCTGCGAGGACCTCTCCGATATCGCCAAGATCGAGATGGCGCCCCGCTGGATGGGGCGCCAGGCGAGCATCCTCCTCGCCCCCGACAAGGTGAAGATCGAAGGCGTCAAGCGGAAGCTCGCCGAGGCGGGCAAGGCCCACGAGGAAGAGGACCTGGCCAAGCTCGAGGCGGAGGTCGCCAAGCAGAACCTCGCCGACGAGGCGGACGATCACGACGACGAGGGCGCCGAGGAGGCCTCGGGCGTGGGCACCAAGCGGGGCAAGGGCCCGGCCGACCAGCGCGCGACCAACCCCGTCGATGACGAGATCAACGAGCTGCTCGGCGGCTGACGCGTTCGAACCCCGGAGCAAACCTTCGAAGCCCGCCGCACCCGCGGTGGGCTTCTTTCATGCGCCCCTCAGTCGTGACGCAGCGCCACGATCGGGTCCTGGGCGGCGGCCTTGCGCGCGGGGTAGATGCCGAAGACCAGCCCCGTCGCCGCCGCCACGAGGAAGGCGACGATCACCGACCAGGGGGAGACAAGCGTCGGGAGCGTCGCGTCCGCGGGGAAGTACTTCCCGATCATGGGCGCGCGGGGCAGCCAGGGGACCAGCACGTTGAGCCCGAGGCTCAGGCCCAGCCCCAGCGCGACGCCGATGAGCCCGCCGATCGAACTGAGAACGCCCGTCTCGACGAGGAACTGGCTGACGATGTGCTTGCGGGTCGCCCCGAGGGCCCGCCGGATGCCGATCTCGCGCGTCCGCTCCGTGACGCTGGCGAGCATGATGTTCATGATCCCGATGCCGCCCACCAGCAGGCTGATCGCCGCGATCGCGCCCGAGATCCACTGCCCGGTCAGCGCCTCCTTCCGGGCGGTCTCCAGCAGCTCGTACGGGACGATCATGCCCAGCTCTTCCATCCCCCCATGCCGGTGGTTCATCAGTCGGCGGAGGCGGGCCGCGTCGGAGACCACGCGGTCGCGGGTCGGCGCGACCAGGTAGACCTCGCTGATCTGAACCTCGCTGGCCTGGAAGGACCCGCTCGTCCGGCGCATCACGGTGTCCCCGAACACCGAGCGCGCCGTGGTGATCGGCAGGTGGATGTCCAGGTTCAGGTCGCGTCCGACGCGCGTTGCCCCGGCGCCCCCCGAGAGGCCCACCGGCGCCAGCACGCCAATCACCCGAAGCGGGGTGGAGTCGATGTGGATCGTCTCCCCGATCGGGTCCTCGAGGTGGAACATCTCCTTGGCGACCTCGTGCCCGATGACGCAGACCACGTCGCGCGCCTCCATGTCCTGCTCGGTGAGGTACCGACCCCGGGCGATCCGGAGCTTCGCCGCCTCCAGCAGGTCCGGGGTCGTCCCGATCCCCTGCGAGGTCTGGCGTTTGTTCCCGCGGAGCACCTGGGCGCCCACCTCCTTCAGGGGAACGATCGCTTCGGCGTCCGGGAAGTTCTGCTGGATCACTCGGAAATCCTCCCGCGTGATCCCGTACTTGCTCACGAACGACCGCTGCTGGCTGTTCTGCTGCGACTGGTCCTCCGGCGGCTTCTGCGACCGGAGGATGATGTTCTTCGCCCCCAGGCTCTCGATCTGCGCCAACGCCTCGGCCGTGGACCCCTCCCCGATCGAGACCATGGTGATCACGGCGGCGACACCGAAAATGATGCCCAACGCCGTCAGGATGCTCCGGAGCATCTGCAGACGCAGATTGGCCAGGCCCAGCTTGATGGTCTCGATGAGGAACGTCACGCGAACAAGACCCTTCGGCGGGGCGCCCGGTCCGACTCGGACCCGGTTTTCACGGGCGGAGGCGGGGGGGGCGCCGATAGAGTGAGCGGCATGGGATCCTACCGACCCCAACACGACGAGGTGGCACGCGTCACCCTCGGGCGAGAGACCGAAACCCCCTCGGGCTGGACCTACGAGGCCACCATCGTCTGGCCGGAGGGCGTCGAGGGGGAGTACCGCGTCACGCTGAGCTGGGCCGACCACGACCACATCTCCGGTGGCGTCAACGCGCCCAGCCAGGTCGTCGAGGCCCTCCTCGCCGTCCTTGTGCGCGTGCTCGACGCCGAGGAGGTGCCCGCGAGGCTCGACCTCTCAACGATGCGAAGGGTCGTGGAGGATCTGGACGAGCGGGTCCGGGCGCGCCTCTAGCCCCCCGCGCCGATCGAGTCCCCCCATGAAGGCCACCGTTCCAACCCGCTGGATGCCCCTCGCCCTCGCCCTGGTCGCCATCAGCCTCGCCCTGGCCGCGCTCGGCGCCACCCAGCAGCAGGTCCAGCTCGCGGGCACCCCGAAGCAGATGTCCTGGCTCGCCGCCTTTCTCTACCAGGCGCCGAGCTGGCTCGTTCTTACGCCGATGGCCACGGTCGTCTTCGTCGTCGTGCGACGCTGGCCCCCCGAGGGTGAGCGGGCGGTCCGGCGCATCGCCCTCTATCTGATCGCGAGCGTCGCCTTCGGCCTGGTCTTTCTCTGGATCGCCATCCCCGTGCGCCGCCTGCTGCACCCCGCCCCCGTTGTCTGGTCCTTCTTCGGCGCCCCGTTCTACAAGTCCGGGCCACAGTGGGCGGTGATCGGGATCGCCTGCTTCTGGGCCTCCCTGCTCGCCGGGGCGTACGCGGACACCCGCCGCCGACTCGTGGAACGCGAGCCGGCGCCCGACCCGGTCGGCACGCCCCCGCCGGTGCGCATCAGCGTGGAGACGCGCGCCGGACGGGCCGTGCTGGATCCCGGCACGATCACGCACATCACCGCCGAGCCGCGGGGCGCCCGGATTCACACGCCCGACGGCGCCGTCGAGGCCCGCGCATCCCTCGCCCGCCTTGAGCAGGACCTGGGCGAGTTCGGGATCGTCCGCGTCCACCGCGCGAACCTGGTCAACCTCGGGCATGTGCGCGAGGTCCTCGGCTCCCCCCATCGGGACGGGACGCTCCGCCTGAGCACGGGCCGGAGCGTGCCGGTCAGCCGCCGGCGGTGGGACGCGCTCGGAACACTCGCCCCCGGGCGCCCCGGCGCCACCTCCACCCCCGGAGGCTGAGGCGCGCCGCTGGCGCGCCATCCTGCGCCGTTGGCGCAAACACCCGACACGCCAGAGGTTCGCGGGGGTACCAGATCTCCGGACGCGGGCACGCACCGCCCGACGCTCAAGGAGACCCGTTCATGCTGACCACCCTCGCCCTGATGCTCGCCTCTCCCTCCCCCCTCCGGTTCCAGCCCCTGGCGCCCGTTCAGGTCGGCCCCATGCCCACCCGCCCTGTCCTGGTGGACATGGACGCCGACGGGGACCTGGACGTTGTCCTCGCCTGTGGCCCCTGCTGCGGGCGCGACCCTGATCCCCGATCCGGGCATCTCCAGGTCCTCTTCAACGACGGGCGGGGCGCGCTCTCCCCGCGCCGCACGCCGATCAAGCTCCTCGACTCCGCGTTGGGCGTTGCGGTGGGGGACATCAACAACGACGGACGCCCCGACGCCGTCGCGTTCCATCACGCCTCGTACGAGGCCGGCGTGCTTCTGGGCGACGGGGCGGGCGGGCTCGGGCGTCCGTCCTACTTCACCCTGCACCGGGGCGCCTCGCCCCACGTCCATTCGCTCGTCCTGGCCGACGTCAACCACGACGGGAACCTCGACGTCCTCGCGACCCTCGTGGATGACCATGCCCTGAGCGTCCACCTGGGCGATGGCAAGGGCGGCTTCACCCCCGCCCTCGCCCAGCCCTACTTCGCCCACCGCCACCCGTACGCCCAGCTCAACATCCACGACCTCAACCACGACACCCACCCCGACGCCCTCCTCACCGACGTGCGCGGCAACGGGCTGACCGTCCTCTCCGGCTCGGGCACGGGCATGTTCGCCTCTTCCCGCGGCTTCTCCCTCGAGGCCCACACGCCCGTGACGCTCGCCGAACGACCCATGGCGGCGGCGGTGGGGGACGTGGATAACGACGCCGATCCGGACGCGATCCTCGCCATCGAGGAAGCCCCGCAGGCCGTGCTCATGCTCAACGACGGAAGCGGCGAGTTCCTCGAGACCGGGGCAGCGCTGGAGCTGGCGGCGCCGACCACGGGGGTGACGCTGGCCGATCTCAACAACGACGGCGCCCTGGACCTCGTCTCCGACGGCGCCGCGGGCCGCGCCTTCGGCTGCCGCCTGGGCCTGGGCGACGGGCGCTTCGGACCACCCCAGCGGGTGGACAGCCTGGGCGAGGACCCGAGCGTCAGCGTGGGCGACATGAACGGGGACGGACGCCCGGACGTCGTCGCGGCAAACTACGACTCGGGGACGGTGGTGGTGCTCCTGGGCCAGGCCGACTAGGTCTCACCCGCCCTCAAGGCGCGCCCGGATCGCCGCCATCAGCTCCCGGTCCGCGCCCTCCGGCTCGCTCGCGCGGGCGCCGGCCCAGTCGTACGCGCTCATGGGGGGCAGGGCCCGCTTGTCCTCGGGTTCGTCCCCGTACCGCGGGATGACGTGGGCGTGCAGCTCGGGGACGAGGTTGCCCAGGATCTCGTAGTTGATGCGCACGCCCCCCGTCACCGCGAGCACGGCGTCCCCTAGGCGGGCCATGTCCGCCAGGAACGCCCGCTGGTCCCCGGGCGCCATCGCGTTCAGGTGGGGCGCGACGGGGTCCGCCAGCAGCAGGCAGTAGCCACGCAGCGGCTGCGTATCCCCCAGCACCGCCCACCCCGAGGGCAGTCGAGCGATGACATGCGGATTCCCCCCGGCACGGGCAGCGTGAACTCGGTCGGCGATCAACCCCATGAGACTAGCTTAAAGGGTGCCAGCCCAACGCGGAGCGACGCGGAGCTTTGGGCTGATTCGACGACTCGGCGGCCGTATCCGCCCAAAGCTGCGCGTTGGGCGGGCACCCGGCTGTACAATAAACATATGCCACGTAAGTACAGGTCTAACCGAAGGCGATGGGGTATTGCGATCCTGTTGGTGGTGCTTGTTGCGTCATTGAGCGGCGCCTTGGTTTGGTCGAAGTTTGTTGCAAGCAGGCGTGCTGCAATGTGTGCTGCCAACTTGCAGCAAATTGGCATTGCTACTGATGAGTATGCAGTTGTCTTTGATTGTTATCCTCAGGATTTAAAGGCGATAGATATGTTTCTCGGAGGCCTGCAGGGCATGATTTTGTCGCCTCAAGAGCCCTATCGTGATTCGATTGAGATTGTAGAGAGGTGGTCGCAATCAAGAAAGCGTCCGACAGCTGGCGAGCTTGATGATGTGTCTGCTTTCGTGATCGTCTGTGGAGATGATCCTGTTGACAGAGAGTCAGGTTCGCTGTTGCTTGCTTACCAGAAGTTGTCGCGTGTTCAGGGGCGAGTTCAAATGGTGTATGCAGATTTAAGCGTCGTATCTGTGCCGCGCCGGGATGCAATT
>JBITAG010000017.1:0-5824 GCA_044439985.1 Phycisphaerales bacterium JB059
GTGGAGGGTCGGCTGAACATCGACACGCTCATGCTCTGGACGCGACGGGGTGACGCGGCGATCGACCTCTCGCCCGAGACGATCTCCACCCTCCCCCCACCGCTCGCCCAGACGCTGCGCGAGCACGACATCCGCGGCGACGCCGGCGCGAGTTTCTCCGGCTCGGTCCCCCTGCGCGACCCGCTCTCCGCCCGTGCCGACGGCACGCTGCGCATGACCGACGCCTCCTTCGCGTCGGGCGAGTATCGCCTGCCGATCGATCAGCTTCAGGCGGACCTGGCGCTGGGCGAGGGCGCCCTGAGCCTTCGCCGGCTTGACGCCTCCCTGCTTGGTGGCGCCCTGAACGCGACGGGCGGCGTGCGCCTCACCGAGCCGGCCCGCCCCGCGCACCTGAGCCTGACCATCACCGATGTGGACCTCGAGCGGCTCCTCCGCGCCACCACGCCCGCGGGGCAGGATCCGAGCCTCGCGGGGCTGCTCAGCGCCACGGTCAACGCGACGGGCGCTCTCCAGGACCAAACGCAGCTCGCCGGAGAAGGCGCCCTGCAGGTCCGCGACGGGATCCTCGTCCGGACGCCCGGGCTCAGCGCGGTCGCCCAGGCGGCGGAGGTCGGCAGCCTCACCAGTCCCGGGCAGCGGACCCACACGGCGGACATCGAGTTCGACCTCGTCCCCGAGGGCGCCCGGATCACCGCCAGCCGCATCGAGACGCCCACCATGCTCGCGCGGGGCGTGGGGCTGGTTGGCTTCGACCAATCGCTGGATCTGAGGGTCAACGCCGGCCCGCTTGAGAAGCTCCAGGGGATGCTCGGCCAGGCGGGCAAGCTCATCGGCAAGCTCACCGACCAGCTCGTCACCTACCGCGTTACGGGGACGCTCGGCGAGCCCCGGGTGAGCGTGGCGCCCCTCGGCGTCGAGGTCGGCCCTTGACGCTCGAGCGTCCCATTCTGCTCGCCGGCTTGCGCGGCTCGGGGAAGTCCACCCTCGGGCGGATGCTCGCCGCGCGGATCGGCGCTGACCATGTCGATCTTGACGATCGAACCGCGTCCGTGCTCGGTTTCGACTCGTGCGCCGCGGCCCTGACCACCCTGGGCGAGGCGGCGTTCCGCGAGGGGGAGGCACGCGCCCTGGCGGCGGTTCTCGCCGAGCCGGCGCGCGTCGTCTCCCTGGGCGGGGGCGCCCCCACCGCGCCCGGCGCGGTCGAGCAGATGCGCCGCGCCGACGCGCGGATCGTCTACCTGCGCCTCACCCCTGAGGGGCTCACGCGTCGCCTGCGCGCGTCCGATCTTTCGCAGCGCCCCACCCTGACCGGACGGGGCGCGCTCGAGGAAATCCAAACCCTCTTCGAGCAGCGTGACGCGCTCTACCGGACGCTCGGCGAGACGATCGACGTGGGCGACGAGCCCGCCGAGACCACGCTCGACCGGATTCTCGGCGCACTCGGCGTCAGCTAGACGCAAGCGCGGCGTCCGCGGCTCGCACCGCCTCGCAGAACGCCCGGATCTTGTCGTGATCCTTCACCCCGGGGGCGGACTCAACGCCGCTGGACACATCCACGGCGAAGGGGCGGACGGTCCGGATCGCCTCCCCGACGTTCCCCGCGTGCAGTCCTCCCGCCACGATCACCCGCTTGGGGAAGTCATCCAACGCCGCCGCGAGCGCCCCCCAGTCGAAGCTCGTCCCCGCCCCGCCGCTCGACCCGTCGATGAGCACGGCGTCCACCTCGTCGATTCCGCCCCATCGGGCGAGCTGCGAGCCGATCGTGGCGGCGTCAAACCGGAACGCCTTGATCAGCCCGGGGCCGCAGGCCCGGACGGTCTTCTCGTCCTCCCGCCCGTGGAGCTGGAAGACGGGCGCCGGGCAGGCCGCCTCCAGGTCACAGAACGCGTCCACGTCCAGATCGGCCACCACGCCCACGGCGGTGGTGAAGACCGGGAGGGCGCCCATGACCTCAAGTGCCCGATCCGGGTCGACCGCGCGCGGGGAGGACTCCACGAACATCAGGCCCACCGCGTCAGCCCCGCTGGAGGCGCACACGCGGGCGGTCTCCGCGTCACGCACCCCGCAGATCTTGATTCGGGTCCGCCCGTTCATGCCGCGTCCTCCCGGAGGTGCTCGATCTCCTCGCGGGCGATCGCGCGAAGTTCCTCGTCGTGCGTCTGGTTCATCACCTCGGTCAGCAGCTCGAGCCCCCGCTCACGGCGCCCGAGGTATCGCCCCAGGAGACGCCCCAGCATCAGTCGGATCTGCTCGATCTCCCGGTCGAGCGGGTAGGCCTCCACGAACCGCTCGAACGCGATGGCGGCGGTCTCGTGGTCACCCGCCGCGGCCAGGTGTACGCCGAGCCGGTACTGCGCGTCTCGCGCCAGCGTCGCCGCCCCGGGCTGGTCCGCGTACTCGCTGAGCAGCTCGCGGTATCGATCCGCGGCAAGGTCAAGCTCGCCCCGGCTGAGCGCCTCGGAGACCTCCGCCCGCGCCCCCGCGAGGGCGTCGGATTGATGGGCGTGCCGGTCACCCTTGGCCTTGGCGGCGGCGGGCGCCGAGTGGTTCGCCATCGCCCCGGCGGCTCGGAACGCTCGCCGACGACGCGCCTGGCGGAAGATCGTGAGAAGATCGTACGGCTCGCTCGGGAAGACCCCCGCCCGGAGCAGCGCCGCGCTGACGCCGATCCCGAAAGCGTACCCGCCCAGGTGCGCCAGGCGAGCGATGTTGTCCGCCGCCTGGAACGCGTGGGCGAGCAGATCCCACGCGACGGCGAGCCCGATGAACCACCACGCGGGGACGGGGATCACCGAGAGGGTGAAGATCCAGAAACACTTGATCCGGGTGCGCGGGAAGAGGACCAGGAAGGCGCCCGCGATCGCGGCGATCGCCCCCGAGGCGCCGATCGCGGGGCTCGGTTCGAAGGCCGCGTGCAGCCCCCCGCTGGCCACCCCCCCGAGCAGGTAGAGCGCCAGGAAGCCGAGGCGACCGAACCGGTCCTCCACCGAGGGCCCGAAGACCCAGAGGAAGAGCATGTTGGCGATCAGGTGAAGCCAGGAGGCCGGGCTGTGGAGGAGCAGGCTGGTCAGCAGGCCCCACCACCGGAACTCGGCGCCCCCCACGCTGAAGGTGTCGTAGACCCACGCCCCACGCTCCGGATCGACTCGCAGCACCACCTGCATCACAAGATGCGCCAGGACCGTGACCGCCAGGATCGCGGGCGTGACCAGGCTCGGGCGGCGGGTCGGACGGTCTGTACCAAGGGGAATCAGCACGGCGCGATCGTACCCCGGCGCCGCGGCTGGGGGCTCGGACGCCCCGGACTTGGCCCGGTTTGTGCGTCTATAATCGCGTCCTGGCCGGGGCCGCCCGGCGCCCCGGCGGGGGCCAACCGCCCTCCCCGACCTTTACCCCGCTTGCGACGAAAGAGGAACGCCTTGATGACCACCTTCTCCAAGGGCCTGGAAGGGATCGTTGCCGCCGAAACCGCGATCTCCTACATCGACGGGACCAACGGCGTCCTCGAGTACGTGGGCATCCCGATCGGCGAACTCGCCTCCAAGTCCACCTTCGAAGAAACCGTCTTCCTCCTCTGGAACCAGCGTCTGCCCACCAGGAGCGAGCTGGACGCCTTCACCCGCGACCTGCGCTCCCGGTACGCCCTCCCGCGGGGCGTCCTCGACCGGATCAAAGGCCTCCCGAACGACGCCGAGCCCATGCACGTGCTCCGCACCATGGTCAGCTCCCTGGCGATGGAAGACGAGAACCCGAACGAGAACACGGTCGAGGCGGCCCGGGACAAGGCGCTCAACATCCTCGCCTGGACGCCCGCGATCGTCGCGGCCTTCGACCGCCAGCGGCGCGGGCTGGAGCCCGTGGCGCCGGACACCTCGCTCGGCTTCAGCGCCAACTTCCTCTACATGCTCAACGCCGAGAAGCCGACGGACGCCATGATCCGCGCTTTCGACATCTGCATGATCACCCACGCCGACCACGGCCTGAACAACTCCACGTTCACCGCCCGCGTCATCATCTCCACGCTTTCCGATATGTACTCCGCGATCACGGGCGCCATCGGCTCGCTCCGTGGCCCGCTGCACGGCGGGGCCAACGAGGGCGTTATGAAGATGCTCAACGAGATCGACTCGGTCAACGACGCCGAGGCGTATGTCATGGGCAAGCTCGAACGCAAGGAGCGCATCATGGGCTTCGGGCACCGGGTCTACAAGGCCAAGGACCCCCGCGCCACCGAGCTGATGACCCTCGCCAAGCAGCTCGCCGAAGACACGGGCAACACCGACCTGTACGAGAAGTCGCACGCGATCGAGCTCATCATGGAGCGAGAGGTCGCCTCCAAGGGCATCTACCCCAACGTCGATTTCTACTCCGCGACGACGTACCACTGCATCGGGCTCAAGCTCGACCTGTTCACCCCAATGTTCGCCCTCAGCCGCATCGCCGGCTGGTCCGGGCATGTCATCGAGCAGCTGGGCGACAACCGCCTCTTCCGCCCGACCGTCAACTACGTCGGCCCGCACGACGCCCCGTACGTTCCGATCGGGGAACGCTGAGGCGTCGCCGGGCCGATCCGATTCGGTCCGGTCAGCGGGTGGCCGTGTCGTACGCGAGCAGGAACGCCACGGCGTCGTTGAAATCGAGAACGCCCATCGGCTCGGCGAGGTCCGCGTCCGCTTCCTGACCGGCGAAGGCCTCAATAAAGCGGGTCACGTCCGCGAAGTCGAACTGACCGTCCTCGTTCCGGTCGGCGATGACCGCCGCGCGTCCCTGCTCCTCGAACAGATCGAAGAAGTAGTGGCCGAAGAACTCGGCGCCCGCTGGGGAGAGGTGGACGATGTCGCGCAGGTACCCGAGGTCCTGCAACTCCTCCGGCCCATCGAAGAGATGGAAGAGGTTCACGAACCCGTACCCGCGCTCCTGCGCCAGCTCGTAGTACGTGAACGCCTCCATGTAGAGGTTCTGGTGGAAGGGGTGGTGCGTGACCAGGACGATCTTGGCGTCCGGGGCGCCCGCCTCAACGCGGTCGAGCATCTCCTCCATCGCCGCCTTGTACCCCGTGGGCTCGACCGCGCCGATGTAGTCGAGCATCACAAAGACCAGCTCCGGATTCAGCCGGGAAATCAGGTCGGTATACGCCTGCGGGTCCGCGCGCAGAAAGTCTTCCGGCCCCACCCCGCCTCGCCCGGCGTAGTGCTGGATGTACCCGGGGCGCCCGGTGCGCATTACGAAGCTCGAGAGCACGATGTCTCCTGTCGATCCGGGAGCGGTGTCCACGTAGAGATACTTCGGCGCATCCGGGTCGCCCTGGAGCGAGAGATCCACGAACCCGGTCCCATACGCCCCGTCCGTGCTGACCGTGATGTTGAGGTCGTGGTCGTCGGTCAGCACGAAGGTCCCGCCCCCGGGCTGGGTGACGTACTCCACCCGGATCTTCGGGCCGAGCAGCCGATAGGTCAGCGCCCCGTCCGGCGGATGCATCGTCGTGAAACTCCCCGCCAGCGTGTACGCGCCGATGGGCATCTCTCTCGCCCCGCCGAGGGATGAGCGGTCTGTATTCGGCCCGGAGATGAAGGCGATTCCCGGGCGCATGTCCGAGGCGAACCCTGCGCCCAGGCCGCGGCTTCCATCGCCCGCGATCCCGTACTGCGACCAGAACAGGTCGTCCATGACGTACGTGAACGTCCCCTCCGTCACTGTCAGAGAATCCCCCAACAGCATGACGTCCCCACTGCCCCCGTTCATCAGCTCCCGGTAAAGCGGGAGCAGCGTCTGCGGCAGGTTGTCGTGCGGCGGGACGGGCGGATCACCCGCCGCAAGGGCGCCC
>JBITAG010000018.1:0-8619 GCA_044439985.1 Phycisphaerales bacterium JB059
AATGGGCAATGGGCAATGGGGTGAGAATACCAACCCATTGCCTATTGCCTCTTCACCATTGCCTCTTCACCATTGCCCCATCACGACACGGAGGCCGTCACTCACGTTCCGGGCTCGGTTGAGGCTCCGCCCTCGCGGGGCAGGTCGCTCTTGAGCTCCACGCGGACGATCTTGCCACCCAGCAGCTCGAGCGCGTCCTTGACCAGCGGGTGCTCGATCGCCTGCTCGCGCAGGGCCTTGGTGTCCACGCTCGCCTGGCGGGTGACGGGCGAGGGGTCGGGAGACGGGTGCGCCACCTCGGGCGCCGGCGTGGTCGGTGTCGTGGGTGTCGGCGACGGACGGGGAGCGAACCGGGGGGCGTTGCTCGCCGGGGTGTCCGTCGCCGTCAGGCTTTTTTTGACGTGGCTCTCCCGGGCGCCTTGAGGCGAGCGCTCCCGGAGGCGGCGGCGACCACGGCGGTCACGTCCGCGAGCTTCTCGGTCAGGGCGAGCCGGACCATCGCCGCGTCGAAGAGCGCCCGGGGCGCGCTGCTCGTCTTGATGGACCGCTGCACACTCTCGCAGAGGGCGATCATGTGGACGAGCCCGGCCGCGTCGAAACGCTGGCTGCGTTCGTACTCCTGCGTCCGGGCCTCGTCGGAGAGGTCCACGAGGTCGGTGTCCTTCCCGCAGGCGCCGAGGACCATGAGATCCCGCAATCGGTCGAGCAGGCTCTCAAGGGCCTGGTCGGCGCTGATGCCCCGGCTGAGCAGCTCGCCCGCCTTGGTGAGCGCGACGCCCGGGTCGCCCTCGGCGAAGGCGTCGATGAGTCCGGCGACGACCTCCCGGTCGGGGAGGCCCAGCAGGTCTTCGAGGAGGGTGGTGGTGAGCTTCTTCTCTCCGACGGCCATGAGGCGGTCGAGCAGGCTCAGCGCGTCGCGCATCGACCCGTTGCCCAGCCGCGCGACCGCGTGGACGACCTCGGTCTCCGCCTTGATCCCTTCCTGCCCGAGGACGTTGGCGAGGTGCTCGGCGATGCGGGCCGAGGAGATGTTCCGGAAGTCGAACCGCTGGCAGCGCGACTGGATCGTCGCGGGGACCTTCTGCGGGTCGGTGGTGCAGAGGATGAACATCACATGCTCGGGGGGCTCCTCCATCGTCTTGAGCAGCGCGTTGAACGCCGCCGTGGAGAGCATGTGGACCTCGTCGATGATGTAGATCTTGGAGCGGCCCCGCATCGGGCGATAGACGGAGTTGGCGATGAGGTCGCGCGCCTCCTCGACCTTGTTGTTCGAGGCGCCGTCGATCTCAATCGTGTCCACGTCGGACCCGGTCATGATCGCGCGGGTGATCTCCTCGTCCCCGTCCGGGTTGTTGATGGCGTTGGCGAAGATGCGGGCGGCGGAGGTCTTGCCGACCCCGCGCGTGCCGCAGAAGAGGTAGGCGTGGGCGACACGTCCCTGCTCGATGGCGGCGGTGAGCGTCCGCGCGATGGGCTCCTGGCCCACGAGCTGGTCGAAGTCTCTCGATCGGTACTTGCGAGCAAGGACGGTGTATGCCATGGCGGGTGAGTGTAGCGGGCCCCCGGGGGCGTCCAGGGGGGCGATTTCCGGGTCCGGACGGGCATTTCCGTCGCCCCCGAACACGGCTTGGCGACTCAGCGTATAATCAGGTGTGAAATTGAACCCCCTGGCAGAGCGCCACGCGCCGAGCCAAGAGATCGGAAAACAGAATGTCCAAGACCCGTTCAGGGACGAATGCGCCTGTTGAGGTGCTGCCCCACGAGCACGCTGTCGGTCCGTCCGCGCAGGCGGTGCTTGAACCCCGAATGTCGCGCACCATGCGCTTCATCAACCTCATGATCATCCTGATCCCCTTCCTCGGCGTCGGGGCGGCGATCTACATGCTCTGGCCCTTCGGCTTCGGCTGGGCCTCCCTCGGCCTGCTGCTCGGGATGTACGTCGTCACCGGCCTGGGCATCACCGTCGGCTACCACCGCCTCTTCACCCACAAGTCCTTCGAGACCGGCCCGGTCATGAAGACCCTCATCGGCATCGCCGGCTCCATGGCCGTTGAAGGCCCCATCATCGGGTGGGTCGCCGACCACCGTCGCCACCACCAGCACTCCGACCAGGACCACGACCCCCATTCCCCGCACACCCACGGCGCCGGGATCTGGAACAACCTCCGGGGCGCCTGGCACGCCAACATGGGCTGGCTCGTCGCCCGGGGCACCAAGACCGACTTCCAGCGGTACGTCCCCGACCTCCAGAAGGACAAGATCGTCGTCTGGCTCTCCAAGACCTTCCCCCTCTGGGCTCTCCTCGGGCTGCTCATCCCCACCCTCCTCGGCGGGCTCATCACCATGACCTGGACCGGCGCCCTGCTCGGCCTGATCTGGGGCGGGCTCGTCCGCATCTTCCTCGTCCACCACATCACCTGGAGCGTCAACTCCATGTGCCACATCTGGGGGACGCGCGCCTTCAACTGCGGCGACGAGAGCCGCAACAACGCGATCTGCGGCGTGCTCGCCTTTGGCGAGGGGTGGCACAACAACCACCACGCCTTCCCCGCCTCGGCCCGGCACGGCCTGCGCTGGTGGGAGGTCGATATGTCCTACCTCGTCATCCGTGCCATGGAGATGCTCGGCCTCGCCCGACGCATCAAGGTCCCCAGCCCCGAGCGCATCGAGGCCAAGCGCCGCACCTGACGCCGAATCCCCGCCGCCAACGCGAGCCGGGAGCGCCAGCGACCAGGGATGTCCCCCGACTTCGGGGGCGACCCGGGGGGCTGGCGCTCCCGGCTCCTTCTTTGGACGCCCTCACGCGTTCGCCGTCTGCTCCTCAAGCAGCACCCGCATCCGCTCGCAGATCACCTCGTTCAGGTAGAGCATCGCGTACATCCGCGAGACCGGTGATCGCGTGCGCCCGATCTGGACCTCCCCGGCCCGCTCGGCCATCCGTTCCCCGATCGCCAGGCTCGTCTCGGTCCGCCCGGGCGCGTTGAGACGCTCGATCGCCCAGTCAACGTGCGGCGCCAGCGCGTCCCGTACCGCGCCGGGGATCCGGTTGTCGATCCAGACGCCCGTGGGCTGTCCCGCGGACTTGTCCCGCCCCAAGTAGTCCGCGGTGTTGCTGATGAGCACGTACGGCGTGACGAAGAACGAGATCAGCCCCCACCAGCCCACGAAAAGCGTCACCCCCGTCATCCCCCGGTAGAACCGGGCCGCGCACGGGGCGCACAACGCCCGACGCTCGTTGCTGTACAGGCGGAACAGAACCAGCCCGATCTGGCGGCGCTGCCGGATCGGCGCCGTCTTCGCCTCCCGCCCGCACCCGCGGCAGCAGAACCAGTTCGCACGGAAGTTCAGGTTGTCCAGCAGGGTCTCCCTGCTCCCCCTGCACTCCGGGCACCGGACCAGGACGCTCGTCCGCGTGATGTCCTGTCCGTACACGGGCGTGCGCTCGAACTCGATCCCCTCGATCGGCGCGTACTCGTGGTTGCACCCCCGGATCGGGCAGTGGATCGGCGTCTCGAGCGCCGCGAGCATCTGCTCCTCGTTCCAGGTGAGCCACTTGAGCGCGAACGCGCGGGCCTCCCCCTCGGCGACCTCCGCCAGGCGGAAGTCTTCCTCGATCTTTGCTCTTGTGCTCGTGGAAGCCACCGCCCCCCCCCTGTGTGTGGTTCGAGAGAATAGCCCCGAACGTCAGTGAGAGTTTGCCCGCGCTTCGGGCATGCGCAATTCCTCACTGACGTTCGAGGCTTGTTTGCCAAACGTTCGCGCCCCGCACTCCGGGCACGACGCGAGCCCGCGCGTGTCGTACCCGCACGCGGCGCAACGCCCGGCGCGCCGCCGACGCCAGCGCCGGGCTTCCCCCGGCGCGAACACGACCACCCAGCACACCCCCGCGTACACCAGCGTGTCGACCGCCAGCCCGGGCCACGCGGGCAGCACGGGCAGGCGCACCGCGCCCACCGCGACGCCGCGCTCGACGCCCCCCAGCGGCGAGGCCAACGCCCCCGCGTCGGACTCGTCGCGCCCCGGAATGGTGAACGCGCTGAACGTCCGGCGCTCCATCGCCACCATCGGCCACCCGAACCGCTGACGCTCGCCCGCCCACGACCGCTGCGCCCGCTCGGGCCTGGCCTCCGCCATGACCTCCCCGGGGACCCACGCCTCGCTGCCCATCGCGCGGTAGACCACCCGCCCGAACCCGTCGGTGCGCCGCAGCCACGTCGCGCGCGGGTAGGCCTCGGGCAGCGGCAGCCCCGAGTCGAACGCCTCGATCATCTGGCCCGGCGGGTTGTGTTGCTCGTGCACCACGCGCCACCCGCCGAGGCGCCCCATGTCGTCGGCCGTCGCGATCCCCCACGCCCCGCTGACCGAGAGCGCCGCGCCCGCGAGCAGGCAGACCAGCGTCGGGATAAGGCGAGCGATGGGCACGAGCACTCCGTCCGAGGTTCTTCAAAGGCGGACACCCACACTAGCCGCGACCGCGGGTGAGGGGTTGCTCGCGCCTTGGGTGTTCGTAACCCCTCACTCACGTTCGGGGCGAGTTCAAAGCTTCACGCCCCGCACTCCGGGCAGGTGGTCAGGTGTCGCAGGTCGTACCCGCAGGCGGCGCACCGCCCGCGTCGCTTCCTGTTCCATCGGGCCGCAGCGCCTGGCGCCGAGAGCAGCGTGTACGCCGCCAGCGCCCCCAACGCCGAGTTCACGGGAAACCCGCCCCAGACCGGGCGCAGCGGCAGCGCCACCCTCGGCTTCTGCAGCAGCTCGGGCCCGCCCAGCGGGATGCCCCAGCGCACCACGCTCAGGGTCGGGTCGTACGTGCTCCGCGTGTGCCCCGTGTGCTCCATCGCCAGCATCGGCCACCCGAACCTGGCAATGACCGACATCCGCGACTCGACCGGCACGGGCGCCAGCGCCGGCTCGTGATGCCCGTACGCGTACGTCGGGAACCAGACCGTGTACGCCTTGCGCACGCCCACCCACGAACGCGTGGACGACTCGAACGTGATCAGCTCGTGCTCGATCGGCGGCGTCCAGTCCTCAGGCACGAATCCCGGAAACGACGCCTCGGGCAGATCACGCGTCACGCCGCGGCTGGGCGTCATGTCGTGCCAGTACGCGATCCCCCACGCGACCAGCCACGTGCTGACGACCCCGATCCCAACCGACACCGCCACACGACGTGAACGCCTCATCGCTCCCCCTTCCCGCAATCGGTGCGTGATCCGTGCGAAGTACGCCCCAGGTCAACGCCGGGATCGCGGAAAGTTGGAAGGTGGTGACACGCCGCATTCGGGGCAGGCGGGCAGGCCGTTGAGGTCATACCCGCACGCGGGGCAGAGCCCGCGGCGCGCGCGTCGCCAGCGCACGGCCCCGCCCGGCGCCGCGAGCAGGAGCCAGCAGGCGCCCGCGTACACCAGCGTGTTGATCAGGAAGCCGGGCCAGACGGGGCGCACAGGAATGGCGTAGTCGCGCGAACGATAGCCGAACTCAAGCATGCCCCGCGTCGCGGAGTCCTCTTTGACGGCGACTCGGGCCGTGGGGTTCGTTGTGGTGTGTCCTCGCAGTGATGAATCGAGCGACAGCGCGGGCCACCCGAGCCGCACTCGCGAGTGCGACCATTGCTCGGTCCCGGCGCCTCCACCAGGCCGCGGGCCTGACCGGTCCGCGCTCGTGACCTCGTACCGCAGGCCCAGGCCCGTGACGCGCACCGCCTGCGTCGGCGAGGGCCAGTCATCGGGCACGGTCGCCGGCCACCGGTCGACGACTTCCGCCGAAGTCGTCTCTCCGATCCTGAACAACATCAGGCCCCACGCGCTCAACCACGTGGCCACCAGACCCACCATCAGACACAAGATGACTCGCTTGATCCAGCGCCCCCGCATGCGAGTCTCCGTGTGATTCATGGGCGCCCGCCCAACGCGCAGCTTTGGGCGGCCGGACTCGGTGTTCGCGTTCAGCCCAAAGCTCCGCTTCGCTCCGCGTTGGGCTGGCGCCCTGAAGAAGGACCCGCCCCGATCGACGGCCAGGACACCGGCGGCGCCGGATGACGGCCGCTTATGGCTGCTGCGGTCAAGCCCTGACCAGGTTCACGGGCCACCCGCGCACCGGGCCCGGCCGCCGATCGGAGCGGGTCCGCATCCATCCTAGCCTCCCCGCGTACACTTGCCCGGTGACCCACAGCCCCTCCCAGCCCCAGCCCGATCCGGGCCTCCGCCCGGCCCGGGCGCCCTCCACCGCCATGGACCCGCTTGAGGCCAGCCGTCGCCAGCGCCGCCTCCTCCTCCGGGCCGTCCGGGCGGGCTTCCTCGTCCTGGTCATGGTCGTGGTCCTGCTCAACATCATCAACATCCAGGACGACCCGACCACCGGCGGGCGCGAGATCGGCCTGGCGATCAACTGGTGGATCCCCGTCGGCGCCGCCCTCCTCCTCGGCGTGATCTTCCTCACCATCGACATCATGACGCCGCAGAAACGCCTCGCGACCATCTCGGGCGTCATCCTCGGCCTGCTCGCGGGTCTGGTCGCGGCCGTCGCCCTCGGCTACGTCGTGGACCTCATCGCCGCCACCTGGGATCTGCACACCTCACCCATCGTCGGCACCGTCAAGGTCCTCTTCGGCATCGCCCTCTGCTACCTCGGCGTCACCACCGTCCTCCAGACCCAGGACGACTTCCGCCTCGTGATCCCCTACGTCGAGTTCGCCAAGCAGCTCCGCGGCCCGCGCCCGCTCCTGCTCGACTCCTCCGCGATCATCGACGCCCGCATCGTCGAGATCGCCGAGACGGGCCTCATCCAGTCCCCCGTCGTCATCCCCAGCTTTGTCGTCAGCGAGCTGCAGCTCCTCGCCGACAACTCCGACAAGATGACCCGCGCCAAGGGCCGGCGCGGGCTCGACATCGTCGGGCGCCTCCAGCGCCTGCCCGCCCTCGACGTCTCCATCGACGAGACCCCCATCCCCGGCAAGGCCGTGGACGCCATGCTTGTCGAACTCGCCCGCCGCCTCCCCGGCATGGTCGTCACCACCGATGTGGGCCTCAGCCGCGTCGCCGAGATCCAGGGCGTCCCCGTCCTCAACGTCAACGACCTCGCCAACGCGATGAAGCCAAGCGTCATCCCAGGCGAGACCCTCCGCCTCAAGATCATCAAGCCCGGCGAGCAGCCGGGGCAGGGCGTGGGCTACCTCGACGACGGGACCATGGTCGTCGCCGAGGACGGGAGCGACTCGATCGGGCTGATCGTGGACCTGAAGGTGACCAGCTCCCTCCAGACCTCCGCGGGCCGCCTCATCTTCGGGCGCATCAACGAACCGTCGCGCGAACCGGACGACGCAGCCGACGCCCTGGCGTCGCCCGAGACACCCCGATCCCCGTCGGAACCCTCCGGGGAGAAACCCGACGCTCCCCCCACGAACGGATCCCCCCAGCCCCCCCGTTCCCCGCGCCCCGTCCGCCCCCCCCGCGGCGCCTCCCCGCGCAATCCACGCCGGTAAGCGCAAACCCCCGAGCAAACCGTTTGGCCTGCTCGGGGGCGTTTGGATGATCAGGCGTCCCCGCGCCGATCAGGGAGCCGGGCAGGGCCACGGCGACATCTCGGAGTCCGTGACCGAGTTGCACACGTTCGCCGAGAATCGGGTGTTGAACTCGATGACATCGAAGGGATCGATCACCCCGAACGGCTCCGCGATATCCGCGGCGGGATGCTGGTTCCCGTAAAGATCAAGATAGATGGACACGTCGTTCGAGGTCAGCCGGCTGTCGAGGTCCAGGTCTGTGATCTCCAGCCCGTGGAGCACCACGAAGTACCGGTCCTCGATGTCGTTGTCACCATCGAGATCCGCGTCCAGCGCCGCCACGTAGCCCTCGTCCACGTCACGGAAGTAGGACCGCCCGTCGAAGAGGTCGTTCTGGTTGCACAGCTCCTCGTAGATCAGCCGGTAGTCCTCACAATCGGGGGCCGTGTCGACCGCGGGGGTGCACAGAACAGGCGCACAGTACTCAAACTCTCCGAGGATTTCGCAGCATGCGGTCGGCGTCATGCTGCCGTCGAAGTCCCCGAGGGCGCCGTGGTTGTACCCGTACCGAATGATGGAGTTGAAGACACCGAGGGTGTCCTCGCCATTGCCGCCGTTGTCCGGGTCGAACGGTTCAAACACGCCGTCGTTGTCGAGATCCCATTCCAGCGCCTCGGCGGAGAGCGGGTCCAGGGCTTGCAGGTACACGAAGTCAGCGTAGTTGAGCCGCCCATCACCGTTGGCGTCGTACGGCGCCCACATCGGCTTGTGGACGTCACCGGTGGGGAACGCGCCCCCCGGTCCGTACACCTCGTAGTGGCGCATCAGGAAGAACTTCAGGTCGCGGATGTCGGTGACCTCATCCGGGACGCCCCAGTCCGGGCTCGACGGGTCGGCGGATCCTGTCAGATTCAAAGGAATGTCCGGTGGCGTAACATCCTGGCCTGTGAAATGGTTCCACAGCGTCGAGAGCCGGTCCCAGCGCGTCACCACAAAGTCGGGAAGTCCGGCGTCGTCCACTGAAGTGAAGGCCCCCGTCGCCGTGCCGATCTCGCCCGGAAGGAAAAGCGCCGCGAGCGCACGGCGGTCGAGATAGCTCGTGAATCCATCAAGATTCG
>JBITAG010000019.1:0-5756 GCA_044439985.1 Phycisphaerales bacterium JB059
CCGGGCGATGTCGATGATCTTCAGGGTGGGGTTGGTGGGGGTTTCCAGCCAGACGAGACGCGTCTTGTCCGTGAACGCGCTCTCGACCGCGCCCGGGTCGGTCATGTCCACCCGCGTGGCGGTGATGCCCAGCTGCTCAAAGATCATCTTGAAGACGCGGTACGTGCCCCCGTACACGTCGTCGCAGAGGATGACGTGATCGCCGGTGCTGAGCAGGTGCAGGGTGGCGCTCAGCGAGGCCACGCCGGAGCCGAACGCCAGGCCGTGGGCGCCCCCCTCCAGCGAGGCGAGGTTCGCCTCCAGCGCGGTCCGCGTCGGGTTGGCCGAGCGGGAGTAGTCGTACTCCCCCTTGAACTTGCCCGGGCTCTCCTGGACGTAGGTGGAGGTCTGGTAGACGGGCGTGCAGATGGCGCCGGTGGTGGGGTCGGGGCTCTGGCCCGCGTGGATGCAGCGGGTCGCGAAACGCATCGAATCGTGCATGGGAGGGCTCCGGGGTCGGAGGGTTCAGGATCGTTTGGTGGCCAGGTACTCGACGAGGTCGATCTTGGAGATCACGCCCACGATCTTGGAGGCGTCCACCACAATCGCCGTGTGGTCGGATTCAAGAATGTGGAACAGCTCCGCGATCCTCGCCTTCGGGAAGACGAGGCCCGCGATCGGCGAGGCGACCCGCTCGACCGGCGAGTCGGAGGTGACCTCGCCGGCGTGCAGCCCGCGCAGCAGGTCCAGCTCGTGCACGATGAGCTTCGCGGCGCCCGTGCCGTCCACAAGCGGGATCTGGCTGACCCCGTGCTCCCGCAACAGGGCCACCGCGTCGCCGATCGTGGCCCCCGTGCTCGCCGTGATGATCTCCGCCCGCTCGCCCGAGAGCAGATCCTCGACCAGCCCCAGGTCCTGCCTCGGATCGAGCATGCCGTGGTCCCGCATCCACTCGTCCGAGAGGTACTTGGAGATGTACCGCCCCGCGTTGTCCGGCAGCACACAGACGATCGTCTTGCCCGGGCCGAGTTCCTTCGCCTTCTTCGCAGCGGCGTGCACGATCGAGCCGGACGACCCGCCACAGAACAACCCCTCCTCGCGGACGAGCCGGCGGGCCATCGTGAACGAATCGAAGTCATCGACCTGGACCATGTCATCGACGTGGTCAAACTGCATCGCGCCGCACTTGATGTCCTCGCCGATGCCCTCGACCTTGTAGACGTACGGCGTGGGCATGGTGCCGGTGTGGAACAGGTGATAATGGACCGAACCGAGGATGTCCACACCGATGGTGGTCTTGGACTGGTCCTGTTCCTTGATGTACCTGGCCGCGCCGGAGAGGGTGCCCCCCGTGCCCGTCGCCGCCATGAAAACGTCGAAGTTCCCACCCGTCTGCTCCCAGACCTCACGCCCCGTCGAGTGGTAGTGCGCGTCCACGTTGAGCTGGGTGTGGTACTGGTTCAGGTAGAACGAGCCGGGCGTCTCCTCGGCGATCCGCTTGGCGACGTTGACGTAGTGATCGGGGGAGTCCCCCGGAACGTCGGTCGGCGTGATGATCACCTCGGCGCCGAACGCCTTCATGGAGTTGATCTTCTCCTGGCTCATCTTGTCGGGCATCGTGAAGACGCACCGGTACCCCTTCACCGCCGCCGTCATCGCCACGCCCATCCCGGTGTTCCCGGAGGTGTTCTCGACGATCGTTCCGCCGGGCTTGAGCAGCCCCTGCTTCTCCGCCTGCTCGATGATGTACGCGGCCATGCGGTCCTTGATCGACCCCGCCGGGTTCATGAACTCGCACTTGGCCATGACCGTCGCCGATCCGGGCTCGATGACCCGGTTGAGTTTCACCAGCGGGGTGCCGCCGATCGCCTGCAGGATGTTGTCGTAAACTCGCTCGCCCATGCTCGCTCCCATCGCCGGGCGACGCGATGGCCCGGGTCCGGAGCATACGCGCCCCGCCCGCCTCCCACGCCCCCCGCCCGGACCCGCTACCTTTCCCCCATGGAACTCTCCCTGAACGGCAAGAACGCCCTCGTCTGCGGCGCCACGCAGGGCATCGGGCGGGCCGCCGCCGTCGAACTCGCCCTGCTCGGCGCCCGGGTCACCCTCTTCGCCCGCTCCGAGGACCGCCTCCGGGAGGCGGTCGGGAGTATTCCCCCGGTCGAGGCGGGCGCCCACGACTGGATCGCCGCCGACTTCGCCGACCCCGATTCCGTGCGCGATGAGGTCACCGCGAAGCTCTCCGACGGCACGGCGTACCACATCCTCGTCAACAACACCGGCGGGCCCCCGGGCGGCCCGATCGCCGAAGCGACGCCCGAGGCGTTCCTCGCCGCCTTCAACCAGCACCTCATCAACAACCAGCTTCTGGTTCAGGCCCTGCTCCCGGGCTTCCGCGCCGAGGGGTACGGGCGCGTCATCAACATCATCTCCACCAGCGTGAAGGCCCCCATCCCCGGGCTGGGGGTTTCCAACACGATCCGCGCCGCGGTGGCCAACTGGGCCAAAACGCTCGCCGGCGAGCTGGCCAAGGACAACATCACCGTCAACAACGTCCTCCCCGGCTTCACGGACACCGCTCGTCTCGAACAACTCTTCCGCGCCAAGGCGGAGAAAACCGGCCAGAGCTACGAGCAGGTCCGCGACGCCGCGGTCGCGGGGATCCCCGCCGGACGCCTGGGCCTGCCCGAGGAGATCGCCGCCGCGGTGGCCTTCCTCGCCTCGCCCGCCGCCGCGGACAGCAATCGCGACAACCTGCCCCTGGACGGCGGGCGCACCCAGTCGCTCTAGACCATGCCCGAGAGACTCACCACCCTGATCAACAACGAGCCGGTCCCCGCGGCCTCGGGGGCGCGGATCGACGTGGTCGAGCCCGCCACCGGCGTCGTCTACGCGAGCGTTCCCGATTCGGACGCCGCCGACATCGACGCCGCGGTGAGCGCCGCAAAGGGCGCCTTCCCCGCCTGGTCACAGACCCCGCCCGCGGAGCGTTCCCGCCTGATCCTTCGCCTGGCCGACCTGATCGAGCGCGACCTGGAGAGCCTCGCCCGCCTCGAGTCCATCGACTCGGGCAAGCCGATCGCGTTGGCCCGGAGTGTGGACATCCCCCGCGCCGCGGCCAACTTCCGCTTCTTTGCGACCGCCATCCTGCACACCGAGTCCGCCGCCCACCAGTCCAACCTGCCCGGGCCGGGCGGCTCGATCCACGCCCTCAACGTCACCCTGCGCAAGCCCCGGGGCGTGGCAGGCCTCATCTCCCCCTGGAATCTCCCCCTCTACCTGCTCACCTGGAAAATCGCCCCGGCGATCGCGACGGGCAACACCGCCGTCGCCAAGCCCAGCGAGGTCACCCCCCTCACCGCCTGTCGCTTGGGCGAACTCGCGGTCGAGGCGGGCTTCCCCCCGGGGGTGCTCAACATCGTGCACGGGCGCGGCGCCGGCGCCGGCGCCCCCCTCGTCTCCCATCCCGACGTCCCGACCGTCTCCTTCACCGGGGGCACCGAGACGGGGCGCGCCATCGCCCACGCGGGCGCCGACACCTTCAAACGCATCAGTCTTGAACTCGGGGGCAAGAACCCCAACCTCGTCTTCGCCGACGCGGACATGGACGAGGCCGTCGCCACCGGCGTGCGAGCCGCCTTCACCAATCAGGGTCAGATCTGCCTCTGCGGCTCGCGCCTCCTCGTGGAGCGCTCCATCCACGACGAGTTTGTGGACCGCCTCGTCGCTGGGGCCAAGGCCCGGCGGGTGGGCGATCCTCTTGAAGAATCCACCGAGCACGGCGCCCTCGTCTCCGAGGACCACCTCGCCAAGGTGGACGCCTACGTCCGGCTCGCCCGGGAACTCGGGGGCGAGATCCGGTGCGGGGGGAAACGGGCCGACCCGCCCAACGACCGTTGCAGGCAGGGCGCCTTCTACGAGCCCACCGTCATCACCGGCCTCGACCCCGCCTGCCGACCGCAGCAGGAGGAGATCTTCGGCCCCGTCGTCACCGTCACCCCCTTTGAATCTGAAGACGAGGCCGTCGCGATCGCCAACTCCACGCCCTACGGCCTGGCGTCGATGGTCTGGACGAGCAGACTGAACCGCGCCCATCGCGTCGCCGAACGTCTGGACGCGGCGATCGTCTGGGTGAACTGCTGGATGCTCCGCGACCTCCGCACCCCCTTCGGCGGCATGAAGCACTCGGGCCTCGGGCGGGAAGGCGGCAAGGACGCGCTCAACTTCTTCACCGAACCCAAGAACGTCTGCATCAAGCTCTGAGGTCTCCATGTCCGACCGCATCGACAGCACCAACGCCCCCGAGCCCGTCGGCGCCTACCCGCACGCCCGGCGGGTGGGAAACCTCCTCTTTCTCTCCGGGGTCGGTCCGCGGAAGCGCGGCTCGAAGGACGTCCCCGGGGTCACGCTCGACGCGCAGGGGAAGATGATCGACTACGACATCGAGGCCCAGTGCCGGAGCTGCTTCGACAACGTGCGTCACGTCCTCCAAGACGCCGGGTCGAGCTTCGACAGGATCGTGGACGTGCTCGCCTTCCTCACGGACATGCCGCGGGACTTCGAGACGTACAACCGCGTCTACGCCGAGTACTTCGCGGGCGAGGGCAAGCCCAACCCCACACGAACCACCATCGAGATCTCCCGGCTCCCCCAGGGCGCGAACGCGCCGATCGCGGTCGAGGTCAAGGTCATCGCGACCATCGACTGACTCAGGCCCGCCGGCGACGGGTGGTCTTCTTGCGCGATCGCGTCGGCGTCTTCTTCCCCGCGGCGCGTGTCCGACGCCCGGTCGTCTTCTTCGCGACCTTTCTCGACGCCTTCGTCGCGGTCGTTCGGGCGGAGCGTTTCGTCGTCTTGCGGGTCGCCTTCTTGGCGGACTTCGCGGGCGCCTTTCTTGTGGCCTTCTTCCTCGTGGTCTTCTTGGCGAGGGCCTTGCGGGTCGCTGACTTCTTTGCCGTCTTCTTCGCCGTGCGGCGTGCGGGCTTGGCCTCCGCGGCGGCGCTCTTCTTCGCCACCCGTTTCACGCTCGGGAGCGGTCGCAGCACCGCCCGGACCGGGCTGCCCTCAAACCCGACGAGCTTCAGCGGGAGCGCGATCAGCTCGTACCGCCCGGGCGGAACCCGGCTCAGGTCCAGCCCCTCGATGATCGAGACGTCCCGTTCGAGGCACGCCTGATGGGACTCGAGCCCCTTGGACGTCGGCGGGTCCACGCTGGGCACGTCCACGCCCAGCAGACGCACGCCCTCGTCCGCGAGCCGACGCACCAGCTCGGGCGAGACGGCGGCGTAGTCCTCGTTGAAGACCGTGTGAACGGGCCAGCTGTTGGTCTTGAGCAAGACCCGCGCCTCGGTGATCTTTCCGATCACGTCGCTCGCGCCCAGGCGCTGCCCGGGCCACCAGCGGGTCTCGAGCACCTGGCAGGGGCCAAGGTAGAGCCCGAGATCCTGCTGCTCCATGGTCCGCGCGCCGGCGCCGTAGTGGCTCGGGGCGTCCGCGTGCGCCCCCGCGTGCACGGTCGTCTGCAGCGTGGAGAGCGTCAGGTGCGCCCCGTCGCTCATGTCCAGAAGGCGGTGGCGGCGCAGCGGGCTGTCGCCGGGGAAGACGGCCACGTCGGGCGTGAGCGCCGGCGAAATGTCGTACAGGGTTCCGTTGGCCTCGCTCATCCCGGCAGTTCTCCATCAATCATCGCGCGGACCCGCTCGGTGAGTTGCTCATCGCTGAGCTGGTCACCGCCGTCCAGACGCAGCTCGCGGGCGAACCGTTCCGCCATCGCCACG
>JBITAG010000020.1:0-2755 GCA_044439985.1 Phycisphaerales bacterium JB059
CGCCTCCCCCGCCCGACGGGCCTGACGCTCGAGTTCCTCGGAGACGTTGAGCGCCGGCGCCCGGGTCAGACGCAGGATCCCGCCTCGATGAACGTTCTCCACCAGCGGATAGAACCCCGTCTGCCCCCCCGCGCTGCGCACGCAAACGAGGGAAAGCTCACGCACGAACGGGACCTGCGAGTCGAGGATCGCGGGCGCCCGCCCGATCGCCTCCCACGCGATCGGCCCGTCCGACGGGTCGCTCAGCGGGTGCTGCCCCTTCCCGTCGTACCCCAGACGCCTCGCCTTGAGCAGGGCGGGCGTCCCCACGCGCTGCACCGCGTGCGTCAGGTCCGTCAGGTCGTCCACCGGCGCCGAGATCGGGGCGTCGATCCCCAGCTCGTCGAACAGCCGGCGCTCGCTCAGCCGGTCCTGCGCCACCTCCAACGCCCGGGCCGGGGGCGCCACGCGCAGACGCTCGGCGAGCGCCCGCACCGGCTCGACCGGCACGTTCTCGAACTCGTACGTCACCGCCGAGGCGCCCTCGCACAACCGCTCGAGCGCCGACGCGTCGTCGTAGTCCCCCACGATCAGCTCGCTGACCTGCCCGGCGCACGCGTTCTCGTTCGGATCCAGCAGGCGTGTTCGCACGCCCAGCCGCTCGGCGGCGTGACAGAGCATTTGACCAAGCTGCCCCCCGCCCAGGATGGCGAGCAGGGGCGAGGATTGGTCGTCCGCCCCCGCGCTCACGCGCCCGGCTCCACGCTCGGGTCCGGGTCGCCCAGCACGCGCTGGGTCTGCTCATGCCGGAAACGCTCCAGCGCCTCGAGGTGCTCCGGGTGGGCGCCGGAGACGATCGAGGCCGCGAGCAGGGCCGCGTTGATCGCCCCCGCTCGCCCGATCGCGAGCGTCCCGACGGGAACGCCCCCGGGCATCTGCACGATCGAGAGCAGCGAGTCCATCCCGGAGAGCGCCCTGCTCTCCACGGGCACCCCGAGCACGGGGAGCGTCGTCTTGCTGGCGACCATGCCGGGCAGGTGGGCGGCGCCCCCCGCCCCGGCGATCACCACCTCCACCCCCCGTGCGCGCGCCCCCGAGGCGTACTCGAAGAGCAGGTCCGGCGTTCGATGGGCGCTGACCACCCGCGACTCGTAAGGCACCCCCAACGCCTCGAGCGTGTCGCACGCGTGGCGCATCGTCTCCCAGTCCGAGCGGGAACCCATGATGACGCCCACGAGCGCTGACATCGCCCAAGCCTAGCACCCCGTGCTGACCCGCGCCCGGGAGGGCGCGTGTCCCGCCCCGGGTGAATCTCTACGATGCGTGTATGCCCGACCACGACACGAGCCAGCACCCCCCCGTCTCCCTCAAGGCCTACCAGGTCGGTCCCAACCCCGGCTACGTCATCGAGCCCTCGCCCGCCCGGCGCCAGTGGATGGACGAGTTCCCCAACCGCCAGCCCTACCGCTGCCTCCCCCTCAACCTGGCCAACCAGGGCGGCTGGCTCGTTCGGTCCCCCGTGACCTTCAGCGCCAAATGGAACGGGAAGATGGAGCCCGCCGGGCTCAAGATCACCTTCGAGGACGACGCCAACGCCGACCTGCTCGGCAAGACCATCAGCTCACACTTCGGGGGTGGGATCCTCACCTTCGCCCTCCCCTGGCTCTTCCGCACCACCGAGGGGTACGCCCTCTGGGTCCACGGGCCCCCCAACTGGCCGATGGACAACCTCCAGGCCCTCGAGGGCATCGTCGAGACCGACTGGCTCTCGATGACCTTCACCATGAACTGGAAGATCATGCGGCGCAACTCCCCGGTCTGGTTCCGCAAGGGGGACCCGGTCTGTCTGCTCACGCCCTACCCCATGCATCTGCTCGAGGCCGTCAAGCCCGAGGTCGTGGACGTGCGCAACAACCCGGAGCTGCACCGACAGGTCGTGGAGGCGACCAAGTCCCGCGCCGAGATCATCCAGAAGAACGCCGAGACCGGCGGCGCGGACTGGGAGAAGAAGTACATGCGCGGCGTGGACGCGAAGGGCAACCCCGTGGGCACGCACAAGACGAACTTCAAGCTCGCGCCCTTCACGCCCGGGAAGCGGTAGGTCTCAGAACGGGAAGCTCAGGCGCGCGAAGAGCGTCCCGAAGGAGTCCCCGTTCCCCTGCGTGTCGAACTCCTCGCTGAGCCAGGTCACGCTCCACCCCGCCTCGAGGTGGTGGTAGCGCCCCATGAAGCCCGCGGTGATCGAGGCGACGACGGGGCGCTTGTCCACCGAGCGTGAGCCGGCGAAGGTGTTCCCGTCGAGGAAGATGTTCCGCGCGACCGCCCGGGCGCCCCCGCGCACGTAGGCGTAGACCCCCCAGTCGCCCCCCCAGCTCCCGGTGACGTCCGCGTAGTCGAGCAGGCGCCCCGGGCCGAAGTCGTCGGGCAGGTTGTACCCCAGGCGGAAGGTGATGTCCGCGTTGGCGCGCACAAAGACGTTCCCCGCGTCGAACCCGAGGCGGGGGATGCCGTCGAGCTGGAGCGACCCGATCTGCGCCTTCCGGAAGCGCCAGGAACGCTGGTACCGGAGGTTGACCGCCAGCTCGTTGGAGAGCTGGGTCCCCCAGCCGAGCGGCTCGTCCTGGTTGGGGAAGGCCGCGTGGATGAACTTCTGCGTCGCCTCAGCGCCCGACCACTCTCCCACCACGCCCACGCTCAGCTCCAGGTGATCGTGGACGTCTTCGCTGGCGCGCTGCACGAACGCGCCGAAGGCCAGGTACCCCGCGTACGGACGCGC
>JBITAG010000021.1:0-4332 GCA_044439985.1 Phycisphaerales bacterium JB059
CAACCCCCGCAAGATCACCGCCAAGGCGAACGCGATCACAACCTACGTCAATGCCGGGGAGTACGAGGCCGCCGAGCCGATCTGCCGGGAGGCGCTCGCCGACGCCACCGCCGCCCTCGGTCCCGAGAGTGATTCCGTTCAGGTGCTGATGAACACGCTCGCGGTGATCCAGTTCCGGTCGGAGCGTTACCGCGAGGCCGAACGCACGTGGAGCGACGTCCGCCGCATCGTCGCCGGATCGCTCCCGCCCGGGCACCTGCGGATCCACCTCATCGACGCCTCGCGCGGCCTGTCCCTGATCCGTCTGGGCGAGTTTGACCAGGGCGAGGCGCTGCTCGTCCCGGCGTACAACGCGATCGTTGAGGCGACGGGCCCGACCAGCTATTACGGGTCGCGCTTCGCCGTTGGCATGGTGGAGCTGTACGACCAGACCGGGCGTTCGTCGCTGGCCGACCCGTACCGCGAGCTTCTGCCCGCCACGCTCGACGCCTCCCCCTGAGGCGTTGACCCCCCTCGGGCGTCCGAGAACTCGGCCCATTCGGCCCGAGTTGTGCAGTTGGTCCCACACGCCCGGATCTGGCTTGCCACTGCGCCCGGGCGCCCCAAACTGGGTGTGCAAGCACCCTCACTCGGGAACCCGCATGATCGACGTTGGTCTCGTCTCCGCACTGCTCGCCGCCCCTCCGCCCCCCGCCTCGCCGCAGGTGCTGTTCGTGCGCGGTGCCGATCGGAGCGGCGGATTCTTCGAGGCGGAGAACGACGCGGATCGGACGGAGCAGCTCGCGGACATCGACAACACCTCGACCGCCCCTGGCAACCACGGGTGGTTCGAGCTGGCCGAGGAACTCCGAAACATCGGCTTCGACGTCTCCCAGATCATTGAACCGCTGGAGGACCACCCGCCCGCCACCGGACTGACGCGGGGCGACCACATCGACTTCGAGGCGATGGATCTGTCGCACTACGACGTCATCGTGATGGGATCGAACAACGCGGTCTACGACACCGAGGCGATCGACGCATTTGAGGCGTACATCCGCGCCGGCGGCGCCGCGCTGTTCATCTCCGACGCCGGCTTCGGCTCGAACTGGGCCGACGCCTCAGACTCCGATCAACAGTTCCTCGACCGCTTCGGGTGGACCATCCAGCAGGACCTGGGGGTGTACGCCGTCTCGAGGGATGAGGGCGACTTCCTCGAACCCGGGCACCCAGTCCTCCGGGGCGTGGACGTCTTTGAGGGCGAGGGTGTATCTCCGGGCATCGGCGTCAGCCCCGATACCGACGGCATGACCACCTTCCCGCTGGTGCGCGCCACGCCCGACGGCATCACCCGCGACAACGACGGCATCCCCGGCACGGTCCGCGCCGTCCGCCCGACCGATTCCGCCCTGATCGTGGGCGAGGCCGGGTGTGGTCGCCTCGCCGTGCACTTCGACCGCAACACGTTCTTCAATCTCAACGGCGCGGGCACCGACCTGAACAAGCTCGACCACCGGCAGTACGCCCTCAATCTCTTCCGCTGGCTCGCCGACCCGGGCGCGGATCGCGATCGCGATGGAATCCTGAGCTTCGACGACATCCTCCACTATCTCAACGCCTTTGCCCACCTCGATCCGAGCGCCGATCTGGCGCCCCCGTTCGCCCACCACGACCTCTCCGACCTGCTCGCGTTTCTCCGGCTGTTCAACCGCCACTGCGTCCGCTGAGACGCCCGGCACGCCCCGAAAATCGCTAGGTTGATTGTGTGGAGGCGCCAGATCCAACCCGGCACACCCCCGCGGCACTGCGGGAGGCCCTGCGCGAAGGGCTCAGGTCTTGTGAGCGGGCCGGCAGGCCACCCGCGGACCTTCTCGACGACCTCGCCCATCGCTTCGGCCCCGACGCGGATCTTGGCGCCGCGTACGAGCAGGTTCTCTCAGAAACCGCCGCCGCAAACGCCCCGACCACGTCCAGACGGGTCTCGGGGAGCTTCTACACCCCAGCGCGACTCGTGGAACACCTCCTCGACGTCTGCCTCGAGCCGGTGATCGAGGACGCGATCTCCCGAGCCTCAGACCCAGCGGACCGCGAGAGTGCCCTGCTCGCCCTGCGCGTGCTCGACCCGGCCTGCGGATCGGGGCGATTTCTGCTCGCCGCCGGGCGACGCCTCGCCTCCCGGCTGGCCCAGATCCAGGCCGAGCGCCAGCCTCCCTCGGCGACCCAGCGCGCCGACGCCCTCGCGGCCGTGGGCGCCTCATGCCTGGCGGGGGTGGACATCGATCCGGTAGCGCTGACGATCGCCGGTCACGAACTCCGACGCGTCGCGCCGACCTTCCCCGCCGAGCATCTCCGCGTCGACAACGCCCTCGCACTGGCGTTCCGCGATGACACGGCGGAAGGCGGCGCCCCCGCGGCGTGGGCCGACCGCTTCCCGCAGGCCTCGGATCGGGGGACCGGGCGTGAGGCGGGCTTCGATGTCGTCATCGGGAACCCCCCGTTCCTCAACCAGCTCGAAACCGCCACCGCTGCGCAGCCGGAGTTGGCGGACAGGCTCCGGCTTCGATTTCCTGGCCTCATCTCCGCGTACACCGATCTCTCGATCGCCTTCCTGCTCACGGCGTGGCGCCTGACCCGACCGGAGGGCCGGTTCGGCTTCGTCATGCCCCTCTCGTTCCTTTCTTCGCGCGACGCCGCCCCCGCGCGCGAACACCTGCTCACCCACGCGCGTCTTGAGACGGTCTGGGCCGCTCGAGAGTCCGTCTTCCCGGGCGCCAGCGTCCGGACGTGTGCCGTCAGCTTCGCCCGGACCCCGAGCCACCGGTCCATGCCCGTCCGCCGGTTCACTTCTCCCGCGATCGTCGAGGTTAAGCCCCTGGCGCCGGAGGCGCTGGAGGGCGCGACTCATTCCTGGTCCCGGATGGCCGCGTTCGTCGAGGACGTCCCGGAGGTTCGCGTGGAATCGGCCCGTCGGCTTGCGGACATCTGCGAGGCGACCGCCGACTTCCGGGATCAGTACTATGGCCTGCAGGGGGCCATCCTTGAGACCCCCACCGATGAGGACGGGCCCTCCACGCCCGCGCCCTCATCCGCGAGGCTCGTGACCTCCGGGCTGATCGATCTGGCCTGCTGCCACTGGGGGACGCGCCCCACCCGGATCCACAAGCGCCGCTGGATCGCCCCCCGTGTCAACCGCGACGCGTTCGAGCCCGGCTCCCGCATGGAGTCCTGGCTCAACGCGCGTCTGGTCCCCAAGGTCCTGCTCGCGACCCAGACCCGCATCCTCGAGGTCTACGTGGACTCGCAAGGCGTCTGCGTCCCCAGCGTCCCGATCATCACCATCACCCCCCATCCGGGCGAGTGCCTTTGGCGGATCGCCGCAGCGCTCGCCTCCCCCGTCTGCTCCGCGTTGGCGATGCGTCGGTACGCGGGCGCCGCGCTGCACGCCGACGCAATCAAGCTCAGCGCCAAACAGACCCTCGAGCTGCCCGTCCCGACCGATTCGGGCGCTTGGTCTTGCGCCGCGGACCACTTCCGCCAAGCGTCCGGCGCCAGCGATCCGGGCGAGCGGGACCGCGCCCTCGCCGCGTACGCCCCGCTCGCGATCCGGGCCTTCGGCGTCCGGGGCGCGGCGCTTGAGCGGCTGCTTGCGTGGTGGTCGCCGCGGGTCAGTGGCGCACGCAGGTCCCCGCGCGCGCACGCGCCGACGTAGAGCCGTGGGTTACTCCTTGGCGTGCCCGCCGAGCGTCTCGTCGCGGGCGTGCACCGTCGCGTCTCCGAGGTGCTGCGCCGGGTCGGGCAGGGCGGGGGAGGGGTCGGCGACCTCCTCGATCCGGTCGAGCACCTCGTCCCGCTCAGGTTGCGTCTCGAAGATGTGCATGCCCGTATTCCGGCTCAGGTCTTCGCAGACCCGGATCCCCCGGACGCTGTTGCCCCGCTCATCCACCGGAGGGGAAAACACGCAGATCCCGAACTGGCCGGGGAGCACCGCGATCACCCCACCGGAGACCCCGGACTTGGCGGGAAGGCCAACCGTGTACGCCCACTCGCCGGCGTAGTTGTACATCCCGCACGTGTGCATGACCGTCAGGGTGTCACGGATGTACGACTGCTCAACGGCCCGCTCTCCCGTGATCGGGTTGACCCCCCGGTTCGCGAGCGTCGCCGCCATCACGGCCATGTCGCGGGCCGTCACAAGCACGGAACACTGACGGAAATAGACATCGAGCACCGCCTCGACGTCGCCCTCGAGCACGCCGAAGTGGAGCATCAGGTGCGCCATCGCCCGGTTCCGGTGACCGGTCAGCTTCTCGGAGCGGTACACCGCTTCATCGACACTCGGAGTCCGTCCCATGC
>JBITAG010000022.1:0-13048 GCA_044439985.1 Phycisphaerales bacterium JB059
ACAGCCCGCCCGCGATCCCCGCTACTTCTCGTGCGCCCATCACCAACCTCCGGGGCCGAAACCCCCGACGCGTTCCCCACGTCATCAACTAGAACAACAGCGTCAGCACAAAGTGCAAGCGGTTGTCACCGGCCTCTCCGAGCCCGTTGTCCAGATCCGACAGTGCGAAGCCCCAATCGGCCCGCACCGACAGGTTCGTCATCACCAGCAGCTCCGCGCCGACCCCCGCCCCGATCAGCGTCTCGTTCCGCTCAAACGGCAGCCGCTGGCTGTTCCGCGTGATCCCCGCGTCCAGGAACGCTCGCAGCACCAGGTCCCAGTCCGGACGGCCGTACACCTGCTGCGGCGCCCACTTGAAGGGCTTGCCGCGGAACGTCGAGGTCGGCTCCGGGTTCACGTCGAACGATCGGGGCACGTGGAACCGGTACTCGGCGCTCACCATCAGCGTCGAGTCCCCCGCCACCACCGATTCGTCGTACCCACGCACCGTGTACAGCCCGCCGAGCACCGCCTCGTGCTGCGGGATCAGCCGGTTGTTGAACGCGTACTGCCCGCGGAAGGCCAGCACCAACTCGTGCGCCAGTGTCGAGGTCTCCGGCGTGGAGACGTCCGCCCACCCGTCCGGGTTGAACAGCGGCTCCAGGAAGACACTCGCCTGCACGTCCCATCGCAGCACCATCCAGTCCTTGTCCGGCGCGATCCGACCCAGACGCTCCAGGTCCCGCACCGAAACCCCCGTCAGGCCCGCCTGGTTCCACTCGATCACCGCCGACCCCGTCAGGCTGTTGCGGTCCGTGTACCGCTCCAGGCGAACGCCCAGACGCGGCAGGAACAGGTCCTCCTCCCCGACCCCCCCGCCCGGCAGACCCGGGTTCACCACCCCGATGTGCTGGAACCTTGCCCCCCCCAGCACGTCCACGAACAGCTCGTCCTTCTGGAAGATGTTGTAGATCAGCTCCCCGCCCACACCCCATCCGTCACCCGTGAACGTCTCGTTCAGGATGCCCACGTCCGACGCCTTGAACTCGTTCCAGTTCGCGTCCACGCGCAGGCGCAGCTTGTCGTCGGCGCTGATCGGACGCTCGTACGAGCCCGAGACGATGTGCGAGGCGCTGAACCCCGCGGTCACGTACTCCACGAGCAGCGTGTCGTCGTTCCCCGTCAGCTGCGTGTGCTGAAACCCGAATCGCTCTCGCCACTTGTCGGTGCTCTTCGTGCCCGTGTTCGAGAGCTGGAAGTACAGGCTCCAGGGCTTGTTCTCCTGCACCAGGTACTGCAGCTCCGCGTTCCCGATCCCCTCCGCCGGCGCCACCGCGATGTCCACCCGACGCCCCGGACGCCGGTTCAGACGCAGCGCGTAGTCGTCCAGCTCGTCCTTGATCAGCAGGTCCCGGCGTTCCTCCTCCGGCTCCCCCTCCACGTGCGCGCGAACGGGTGACCGCTCGCGGATCCGCTTGTGGAGCGGGTGATCGATCCGCTCCTCGCGGTCGATCCGCTTCCCCGAGGCGATGGATCGCACGCGGGTCACCCGCGCGGTGTAGATCACCAACGCGAGCGACGGATCCCCGTCCCGGTAGTCGATCCCCCCGTCCCGGAGGATCATCTGCGTCGGGTCGGGCGCCACGAAAACCCCGATGATCGTCCGTGACTTGAACTCGTCCACGATCGCGCGCATCACCTGCGTGATCGCCGAGGCGCGCATCCGACGCACCGAGCCGTCCCCCAGCGTCTCGATCCGCACCGTCTCGCTCGCCAGCCCCTCGCGCGGCGCGACGTACGCGCCGTCGCGCACCCCGAAGGTCACCTCCAGCCGCCCGAGTTCCTCGAGCGCCGGCTGCCGAGGGTGCTCCCGGAAGTACCGGAGCGTCAGCTCGCCGACCTCAAACTCACTGCCGTCCGGATCGACCGGGGAATCCGGGGTCTGCGGCGCCCCTTCCCCGGGCGCCTCCTCCCCATCCATCCGCCCGTCAGGGGTCGAACGCTGGACTTCGCGACCCCGTTCGCCCGATACCACCCCGGACGAGGGGGCGTCCTGCGCCGAGGCGCGACCGAGCGCGCACAGACATCCGACGAGCATCACCCGCCAAAGACACGCACCCCAGACGCCGATTCGGTCGGCGTTTCCGTCGCCACTGATTCCCAGCATCGTGCCCGCTTGTCGTTGAAGTTCCGGGCCGCCGGGCAGACTCCCCCCGCGGCCCGATCGCAATCGCTCAAAAGCAAACACTAACAGACGCCCCGGTTTCCATCAAGACACCAGAACCGCGCTATCCCCTTGAAACCACGCAAATTCTGCGCTCCGCCCCGCCCCCACTACCCGACCGGCTCCCCCCGGATCACCGATCCGGCCCACGCCCGGTTGGCCTCGTCGATCTCATAGGGCACCTGGCTCGCCAAGGGCAGCGCCCCGAGCCCGGCCCGCAGGCAGTAGAACTGCTTCGCCTCCGGCTCCCCCACCAACACGTCCGCCATCTCCAGCGAGTCGGGGACGATCACCATCACCGGCACCGTCTCCCCCATCAGCCGCCCCATCACCCCGAGCCAGAGCCCGCACGCCTCCGCGGGGGTCCGCCCACCCGCGGGCGCCCGGCACTGCTTCGCCGAGACATCCAGCGTGCGGGAGGTCGACCGGTCCCCCACCATCCCCCCTCGCAGAAACCCGCGCATCTCCCGCCGGCACTGATAGAGCACCCGGACCAGGGCCTCCTCACCCACCCGCTGGGCCAGCGTGCCCGCGGCGTTGAGATCGCCCGTCTCCTGCACGCTCTCCCCGAGCAGCCCCGCCTCGGCGCGCAGCTCCCCCCGCGCCAGTTCCACCTCGCCGAGCACGCCCTCGCGCGTCTTGGCGCTGGCGCACGCCCGGGCGAGGCGGGTCACCCGCTCCACGAGCGGTCCGCAGGCCCACGCCATCGGCGTTCCCCGCGCGTGCGCGCACACCACGAGCGGGTACCGCTGACGCCCCTTGCCGTCCTCCGAGTTGTCCAGACGGGCCACGATCACGCCGTCCATCGTGCGCCACACCACCGTGTGCGCAAAGTCCGTGATCCGCGCCTGCTCGTCCAGCTGCTCCCAGACCCCCGAGTCGATGCTCCCCCCGATCCCCTCGCTGTAGAGCGTGGCGCGCAGCTGGGTCAGCCTTGACGTGTCCAGGCCCGGCGAGTCGAAGTGATCGTCCCAGGCCGGGTGCTTGCCGAAGGCGGCCACCCACACCCGCTCCCCACCCGACCGCTTTCGCTTGAACCCGATCCGCATCGCCCGAGGCTCCTCCAACGCCGCCCACGCCCGACCAACCCTATTCGATGGGCCAGCTCCGCTCCGTCGCCCACGTCGTCGGGTCCGGGATCTGTCGCCCGAAGAACCGCACCCCGAGCACGTACCGCCTCGGGCCCCCTCCCGCCTGACGCAGCGGGCGACCGTCCGGCGTCGTCAACTCCAGGGGGAGCCGCCACACCCCGGTCACCGGCAGCCCCTCCGGCGAGACATCATCCGGGTCCATCGGGCCGGTGCTCCACCGGACCGCGCCCAGACCGCCCCACGGCGCCGGGGCCCGCCCCACCGCCTCCACCGGTCCCCCGGCGCTGCGCCGGAACCGAACCTCGATCCCCTCCTCGATCGGCGTCGACAGCCGCAGCCCCGTCCGGGTGTTGAGCCGGTCCGTCGGGACCACCCCCTCCCCGTCGATCGGAAGGCGCCGTCCCCCCAGGTAGATCTCCATCACCGGGAACTCGCCAACGACCGATGGGTCCTCCTGCGAGGCGCCGCGGAGAATGACCAACTCCTGCTCGAACGCGCCCGCGCTCTCATCGAACAACGCGAGGACCTCACTGAGACGCTCGTACCAACGGCGCTGCTCGGCGCTGGCCCAGATCAGGTCACCCCGCAACCGCTTGAGCTGCTCCTGCACGGGCGTGTCGAGACTCCCGAAGTCGCCGCTCCCGATCCGATTGCGCGCCCCCGTCTCCAGATCCCCGGGCAGATCGATCAGGCCCATGAGCGCCACGCTCTGGCGGACCGCGACCGGGTCGAGCGTCTCGGCACAGTCAAGGCAGAGCGGGAAGCCCCGCCCCTCGCGGATCAGTCGATCCCGCGCGTCCGAGGCACGGTCCGAAGCGCTCTGCGCAAGCGCCACAAGCGACTGGTACTGCACCTGGCTCCAGTACCCCCGCCCCGGCCCCATCTCGTCCCGGTCGTGCAGCAGCATGTACTCCCGCTTGAACGCCCCGGGGGTCAGGATGAGCACGCTCGCCCGCGCGTCCTCCACGCCCGGCGAGAGCAACCGCCAGCGATCGATCGCCCGCCCGCATTCCAGGCTGAAGCGACCGTCGCTCAGCTCCGCGAGTTCGTCCCCCAGCACCCGCTGGAGCCGCAACGCCCGCGCATCGCCCGCGAGGACCGACTCGGGCAGGACGCCGAGCGCCTCGATCAGGTTGCGCGTCAGCTCCGCGAGCACGGGGTTGAGTTCCAGGGCGTCCACCCGTCCGAGCTTGGTGAAGCACTCCCCCCAGTCCGGCTCGATGAAGACCTTCGCGTCCTCGAAGACGGTCCCCAGCCAGTACCCCAGGTCCGCCCGGGCGTACGCCTCCAGACGCCGGTCCGCCTCGCCCAGCCCCCGCCTGATCTGCTCGACCCCCTCCATCAGGACGCCCGCATCGTCACGCTCGGCCAGCGAGCGAGCCGCCTCGAGGCCGCGGAAGACCTCCCCCGCCGCCTGCGCGTGGTATCGCGGGTCGAAGTGTCCGCCGTCGAGGCGGGTGAGGGGCACGCTCGGGCGTTCGAGCAGCCCGAGGTCCGCCGCCCGGCGTTCCACGAAGCCCTCAATCGCCCGCGCCTCCCCTTCCAGGTCGGCCAGCGCCGAGCGGATGACCCGCCCCGTGCGCACACGGCGGAGCGCTTCGAGGGCCTCACGACCGAACGAGAGGGTGCGCCGGGGCGCCCCCACGCTCGCTGAGCCCAGCGTCGAAAGTTCCTCCTCGGCCCGCTGGTGCGCCCGGTCGATCGTCTCAAGCGCCCCCTCGAGCCCGATGACGCCCTCCCGCCCGGGGCGCGTCTCGCGGGCGTGGTGCAGCGTCTCGAAGACCGCGAACCGGAGGCTGAAGCGCTGATCCCCGGAGTTGCTTCTCGCCAACAGCGAGGCCTCGTGGCGAGCGACGCGCTCGAGCGAGTCGGTCAGTCGCCGGTCGATCGAACGCTGCAAGCTCTCCCAGGCGCCCTCGAGTCGATTGCGCAGCTCGGCGCGAAACTCCGACCCCTCGGAGAGATCCTCCTCCCCCGCGAGCCGGCGAAGGAGCGTCTGGAATGAGGAGCGGGCGGCCTCGAGCGACTCTTCCCGGACGCGGCTCTGCAGCTCGACCGGGTCGGTCTGGCGCGAGACCCCGGCCGTCGCCAACGCCTCGTCGATGGCGTCGCGAGCCTCGACCAGCTCGGCAAACGCCTCATCCCACGCGTCATCGACCAGCGCCCGGTCCCCGAACGCCAGGATGGCGCGCTCCGCCTGCTCGAACCGATCGGCGGCGTCGCCCAGGGTGCGCAGCTCCACGAGGGTCGGGCTGTCCGTCCCGCCCCGCTCGGCCCAGAACGCGACGAAACGGTCCACGCCTTCCCGGATGATGCGGGCGGAAACCCCCTCCGGCCCCCGGATCTCCTCGGGGGGCCAGCCCTGACCTCCCGGATAGGAGGCCTCCAGAACCTTCTGAAGGGTCTGGGCGTCCCGGCGCCGCTGCTCCGGGTCCACCGCCTCGTTGTCCTGGAGGACATACGCGAGGAGGCGGTCAAGATCGAGCGAGGGTGATCCGCCCGCCCCCTCCTGCGCCGCCAGCTCGAACTCGATGAGCTCACCCAGCGCCGCCGTCGCCGCGTCGTTCCACGCCTCGTCGGCGCGGGCCAGACGGGAGCGGGCGTGCACCACCAACGGATCGAGGACGCTCCTTTCAAAGAGGACGCGCTGGACCCGCGGCGCCTCCTCAAAGGGGTCGCCCCAGATCTGCGCAACGGGCGCAAAGATGGCGGGCGGGTCGGGGGCCTCGGTGGAACGCTTCTGCGCCTCTTTGAGCATGTCGACCGTCGAGAGCATGCCGATGGCGCCCAGGTTCACCGGGTTCTCACCCTGGTACTGGTGTCGGGCGGTCATCTGGTCGTAATAGACCAGCTCGATGTCCTCAACCCCCGCGTCCACCTCGCCCCGCTCATTGCGCATCGCCCGGTTGAGTTGCGACCAGAACTCGCTCGGCGCGATGATCGCTTCGCGCAGCTGGCGATCGCCGAGCCAGGTGAGCAGGGCGATCCCGGCGACCATGACGAACCCGGCGCCAAGGACCGCCGCCTGACGCCGGCGCTTGGTCTTGGACGCGCTGGCCGCTCGGGTGACGAGGCCCCTTTCCTTGAACACCTTGTTCAGGAAGAGGTCCTTGAGGAAGTAGCTCCGGTCCCGCTCCCAGGCGCGTCCCTCCGGCAGGCTGCCGACGTCCACGCCGAGCACCTCGGCCAGATCCTGGTCCAGCGCCGATCCCTCCCGCATCGAGCTGGTGAAGTAGATCCCGCGCAGGAAGAGCGGGCGGGCGCTCCACTCCCCCTGAACGAAGACCATCTCCAGGTACCGACGAAGGCGCGGCGCCAGTTTCATCAGGCTGTCCGGGAAGGCGTAGAGCGCGTCCGCCTGCTCCAGCCCGGGCTCGACACCCGACCCCGCGGCGCCCAGCAGACGGAGGCGCCGGCGGAGCAGACGCTCGCGCACCATCTTGAGGTGCTCCTCCACCGCGTCGGGGCTGAAACTCGAGTCGAGCGGGGCGGGGTTCGACCACCCGAGCATCTGGTGCTGCTCGGCGGGGTCGGTCATGTCGTCGAAGAACTCGCGGAATCCGTTGATCAGGTCCGCCTTGGTGATGACCACGAAGACGGGGAACCGGACCCCCAGGGCCCGCTGAATGTGGTCGAGCTGCTCGGCGATCTGGCTCGCCTTCGCCTCGATCTCCTCGCCCGTGTCCCGGATGAGGCTGTCGGCGGGGATCACGAGCAGCATCCCGTTCACCGGGCAGTTCGGGCGGGCGCTCCGCAGTAGCTTGAGGAACTCCCGCCACTCGCTTGTCGAGCCCGCCTCGACCTCCTCGAAGAGCAGGCGACCGGCCGTGTCGAGGATGACGGCGTGGTTGGTGAACCACCAGTTCATGTTGAGCGTGCCACCCGCCCCCTGCAACTCGTCCTGCAGACCGGGAGGGAAACCGACGCCGGAGTGGCGAACGGCCTCGGTCTTGCCCGAGCCCGGCTCGCCCACGATGAGGTACCAGGGGATGGAGTAGAGGTCCTTCCCGTGCTCACGGAAGACGCTCGCGCCCTCCTCGAACCTGGAACGCAGCTCGTCGATCCGTGCGCGGGCGGCGGGATCACGCACCTGCTTGGGCGCCGTCCCGACGTTCTCACCGAGGCTCGCCTGGAATGGCCCGATCCGCCGGCGATCCAGCACGCGCAGGGCCACCCCGTAGAGCGCCAGCACCAGCCCCCCCGCGATCACCAGCGCAAGGATGAGCCAGTTCACCGGGCGCGGGGCGAGGGCGACCGCGACCCCAACGGCGATCAGGGCGAGCAGCGCCAGCCCGAGGCGGATCAGTCGCGGGAGATTCATGATGCTCGCGGGAAGCAGCGCCACGGTTATTCTCCCCCGATCGCGCGCTCGATACCGCGCAACGCCGCGCGAAGCTCGCCCGACGCGGTCTTATAGATGATGGCGTTGCCGACGGCGACCACGACGATGAGCGTCACGAGCGCGATGCCGATCCCGAGCACGCTCCGACCCGCGGGCTGGATCAGGTCGCTGGTGTCCACGTGGTCGTACGCCTCCGGGCAGACACGGGCGCTCGGATCGGCGTCCATGCGGCCGCTGAGGCGTTCGGCGCCGCGTTCGATCAGCGAGGCGATCTCGCCGGGCGTTCGCCCCCCTCGGTACCCGAGGCCCAGGCAGGTCTGGAGCACCTCGACCCGCTGCAGCCCCCCCTGACTCATGTCACCCAGCGCGTCCTCCATCGACGTAAAGAACCGGGATGACTCGACCTCGAAGCCCTCCAGTTCGTCGGCCAGCGAGCGCCAACTCGCCTCGGCGCCGGAAACGCAGTGACGCACCGTCTCGTCCACGAAGAGCGCCAGCGGCACACGGACCTCGTCGGCGAGGGCCGACATCCCGCTCTCCGCCCTCGCCCGGGACGACAGCTCCCCCATCAACGCCCGGACGTCCGATCGCACCAGCCCGGGGTCGAGCGCGACGCCCTTGCGCGACGAACGGCTCAGACGGCACACATACTGAAAGAGCGGCTCGCACAGCTCGGGCAGACTCGTCATCCCTCAACGCCCCCAGACTCACTCCGCCGACGCTTCTCGAGCAGCGTCCGCACGTACGAACCGATCGCGGTCATCACCTCATCCTCAAACCCGGACGCGTCCATCTCGCCCGCCAGCTCCCGATACTTGCGCCAGCAGGCGAACTCGAGGCTCTCGTTCCACTTCTTCTCCGCCTTGGCCACCCCTTCGAGACGCTCGGGCGCCAGGCGGGCGACGTGGCGCCAGGAGACCTGCCCGGCGCGCGGCGTCGCCGCGAGCAGACAGACCGCCAGCAGGCGGGCCTCCTCCAGTTCCTCCTGCAGGGCGGCACGGTCCGAGTCGTCCCCCGAGGCGAGGAACGCCCTCAGACGCTCGGTGATGCCCGAGCGTTCGCGGTCCCCGGAGCCGGGCGACATCTGGCCCCAGGCGCCCGTGGTGACCTGGTCGATCGCCCCGAGCGCCGCGACCGTCATCACAAGGGCCTCGACCAAACGCTCCGGATCGGCGCCCCCCGAACCGTCCAATCCGAGCGCCTCTCGCACGCGCTCGGCGCCCGACCTGCTTGAGTTCTCGGGCTGGTTGCTCATCGGGGTGGTCATCCTTCTCGGGGCGTTCGCCCGCGGCGGGCATGATACGGGGCCGCTCCCGGGTCTGCCCCGCGTCGGCCCCGCTCTCGGACCCGGCGGACGCGCGCCTGCGCCGGTTGTGCTGGGTGTTCGGGGACCCGACCGCCCGCGGCGCGTCCAGCGGACCGGGCGCATGGGCGGCGCGGGCGCTCAATTCGAGGATCCCACTGACCACCGACCAGGGGATACCTCATGCGCAACCGTCGTCAGTCCATCGTCGCCTCCGCCCTCGCCCTTGCCGCCCTTTCGGCCGTCGGGTGTGGCTCGAGCGTGAACCGGGCGAGCAAGCCCGCGCCCTGCAACCCGAGCGCCCTGCTCTACAGCCCGGGGGTGGGCGATTCGCTCGGCTCGTCGAGCTTCCACCAGCCGATGGTCGTCGCGTACTACGAGGCGATGCAGGCCCCGATGGGCGGGGCGTACGCCTCGGTCCCCACCGAGTAAGGGCGTCACGGTTCGAACACGCATTCGGCCCGGGCCAGGAGCTTCTCCAGGCGCCGGTTGACGGTCTGGCGGAAGACACCGTCGGGCACGTCGAGGGCCAGACGGAACCCGACGTCATCGTTAAACCCGCGTCGCGCATACGCGTTGCGCGCGGTGTAGGCCGTCTCCGGGTCCACCTCGGGCGCGGAGAGGGCCGAGGCCCCGATGACCGCGAATCGCTCGCCCTGCCGGACAATCTCCGCCACGTTCCCCACGAGGTGTGAGAACATTGCCCCGGGGGCGTCCACGGGCGCCAGCCAGAGCACGCCGTCGTCGGTGGGCAGCGTGGTCGCCGCCCCATCGGTCGGCGTGGAGACCGAGCGGGGCTGGTAGGCGCCCCGATCCGGGTACGAAAACTGCGAGACGGCGCCCGTGGCGGTCAGCTCACGCTCGACCCGCCGCACCCAGTCGCGCTGACGCGCGAAGGTCGCGTCACGCCGGTTCGCGTTCGGCGTCGCCCCCCCCCGGGCCAGCGCCGCCCGCCACTCCTGCTCCGTGGGGAGGCGGGCGCCCCGGGCGCTCGCGAGCGCCTCGGCGGCGCGGGGTGAGACGTGGTTCATCGGCATCGAGAACCCGGGGGGTCCCTGCGAGGCGTCGATGCGGAGGGGATCCTGCGGATCTCCGATGCCGGGCGGGTAGGCGGGCTGCTCGGGCGTGATCTGCGGGTGGCGCATCAGCCAGGCGTCGTTGACGGTCAACGCCCCGCGCCCGCGGTCGAGGCTCGGGTCCCACCGCCAGACCCGAGCGCCATCCCAGCGCTGCCCCCCGGGCTCGGAGGCCGTCTGGCGTGCGTCGTCGAGCGCCAGCCACGCGTCTCCGAGGGTCTCCCAGTCCCCCACCGCGTCGCACATCGCCAGGGCGACCCCCAGCGAGACCTCACGCCTTGAGACGTAGGCCGCCCGGCTGAGCCCGTTGACACTGTCCGGCTCGATGCGGACGAACTCGATCCGGAGCGGCTGGCCCCGGTGGTTGGTCGTGTAGACGAGTTGCTCGCCACCGTCGATGTCCGTCGAACTCCACCCGTGGCGCCCCGGTCCGAACATCGAGGCCTCCAGCACCGGCCGGGAATCATCGGGGGGCATGGCGATCTGCGTGATCTCATCGATCAGCCGCTCGGCGCGGGTATCCCCCACGCCCTGACGCAGCGGCGTGAGACGATCCCGGAACGCCGCGACGCGTTGACGCAGCGCCTCCTCGTCCATGTCCAGGCTCACACCGAGCATGAACTCCCGCAGCGCCACGTTGTACGCCGGGCGGGGGCGGAGCATCTCCAGCCCGGCGCCGAACGCTTCCCGTGACTCTGCCGCGGCGTCCACCTCGCCCAGCGTCCCCGCCGCGTTGGCGAACCGAGCCCAGCGCTCCTGCGCGATCGATCGCACGCGATCGCCGACCTGTTCGGACCGTTCACCGCTCGCCAGTCCCTCGGCCGCCTCGATCACGCGGCCCATGGCCCGACGCTCCGCCTCGAGCGGCGCCACCGGCCCAGGCCAGGCGGGATCCGCGCGATCGAGCCCGAGGTACGCGGCGAGCACGCCGACGGGCGCCTCACCCCCGGCATTGATCACGTCAACGAGCCGGTCGGTTTCCGTCTCGCCCTCGATCGCCTCAAGCCGCGAGACGCGATCGAGCACACCGGAGAGGCCCTCCCGCAAGCGTGGGTCTGCAAGCTCCTCGCTCTCACGCCATCGGAGGGCCAACGCGCGCACCGCCCCCTCGGGTGTCGCCTCGTCGAGCTGCCAGCCGTCGTCGAGCAGTCCCTCGATGGTCGCGTGATCGCGGACCAACTCCGCCAGGCGCGCCCGCCACGCCCGCTCTCGCTCGATGACACCGGCGCGCACGCTCTCAAAGTCCGCCCCGATCTCGTACGCGGTCCCATTCCAGGCCAGATGGCTCAGGATCTCTTCCGCGGCGCGATCCGTCCGCTCGCGCAGCACCGGATCGAGGAGCGAGGGCTAGAATCCGCGCGGCGCGCGATCGAGCGGCGCCTCCAGCGTGACTGCGCGTTCAACGTCCAGCAGGACCTCCCGGGCGGGGGTCTCGTCTCGTCGCAGATCCGCAAACCGGCCGTCCGCGTCGTACCGGGCGATGAGTTGATCGCGCATCGCCCGCCACGCCGCGTCGATCGAGGGCGTGCCGGCGGGTGAGATCCCCGATCCCGCCCGGAGTTCATCCAGGTACGCCGTCGCCACGCGGTCCAGCTCCGCCGCGAGGGTGTCGATCTCGGTGGCCGTTCGTTCCAGCGCCCGGGCGATCGCGTCCGCCCCGGATCGCACCTCGTCTTGCGTCAGCCGCTTCCAGGGGATCTGGTCGAGCGAGCGGGCGGCGTCGAGTTCGGCCTCCACCCGTTTAACCAGGTCGCTGCCCCCCAGCAGCTCGGTGACCAGGTCCGCGCCGTACCGATCCTGGAGCGCACCGACCCGCCCGGGGAGAGGCGTGAAGGCCTCCGCCCCGCCGTACGCCAGGCGCGGGTCGCTCTCGGGCTCGAGGCGCGTCACCCCCGGGTCGGACGCCTCGGCGAGCCAGCGTTCAAACTCCTCCAGCCGAACAGGGCTCGCCGGGTCATGCCTGGCCAGCGCCGTCGAGACGCTGGCGAAGAACTCGTGATCGACGTTCTCCCAGCCGTCCGCGAGGAAGGCGTCGATCGACCCGGCCAACGCGTCGAGTTCGGTGACGCGCCGGTGCAAAAGACGCACGCTCTCCAGATCCCCGCCGAGCCCGCGGAAGGTCGCGTGACGCTCCGGCAGCTCGCCAAACCGCGCGAGAAGGGGGTCGCCCGGGCGAGACTCCCCATCACCCCGGGCCGCGGCCTGAATCCGCTCGATCCGCTCGCCGAGGCGCGCCCACCCCGCGTCGATCTCGGCGCCCAGGCGGTCCGCCTCGCTCAGTTGGATGAGGTTCTCCACAAACTCAGGACCGAAGGATTCATCGATGGACTCCGGAACGGAGACCACCCCGGTCTCCGGCTCGAGCCACTCGGGCGGCAGCACGCGATCGGCGAGGTGGGCGTAGAACGCCCCCTGCGGACGCCACCCGCGCCCCGGGTAGCTCCCCGCCCGCTCCCGCGCGCCAGAGAGCGCCGCCCAGGACGCGATCGCCTCGCGCCATCGCCCGATGATGTCCAGCGCCTCGGTCGTCCGTCCACCCAGCTTCCGGTTGCGCTCGTCCGGCTCGACCATCTCGGTCAGTCGCAGTCGCGAGCGCGGCGAAGCGCGGACGAGCGTGCGCGGATCAAGCTCGATCTCGCGGGCCGCGGCCTCGTCGATCACCGGGAGCAAGGCGTCGCGCAGGTGTGGGTCGAGTTCGAGCTCCGACCGCCGAGTCTGCGCGTCGCGCTGCAGGTACAACGCCCACAGCTCCGCGTCGGCACACCAGGCGCGGAAGGGCGCTTCCTCGAAGGGCGCCCGGGTCGACCCCCCCTTGCCCGCGTCCCCCCCGGTCCCGAAGAGCAGCACCGCCCCCACCGCCAGCAGGCCGATCACGCCCGCGACGCCCGCAAAACGCCGCTGGACGCGCGGACGCTCCGCTCGGCGCCGCAGCGTCTCGACGCGCGCCGCTTGGTCCTCGAGATCGAGCGGCTCCCGCGCATTCAGCAGCGTTTCGCACAACGCCCGCCAGCCCCGGCCCGTCCTCCCGAGCGC
>JBITAG010000023.1:0-2630 GCA_044439985.1 Phycisphaerales bacterium JB059
GTCTTGCCGATGATGTTGTGCAGCACGTTCAGGCGGCCGCGGTGGGCCATGCCCAGCACGACCTCCTCCACGCCCGTGTCGCTCGCGGCCTCGAGGGTGTGGTTGAGAAGCGGGATCAGGGCCTCGGCGCCTTCCAGGCTGAAACGCTTCTCCCCGGGGTAGCGCTTGCCCAGGAACTTCTCAAACAGCTCGCTCTGCACCAGCTGCTCAAGGATGTGCGCCCGCTGCGGACGCGTCAGCTCGAGACGCCCGCCCGTCCGCTCGAATCGTTCGAGCAGCCAGGCCCGCATCTCCTCGTCCTGGATGTGCATGAACTCGACGCCGATGGTCGAGCAGTACGTCATCTCGAGCCGGTCGATGATCTCGCGGAGGGGCAGCTCCCCCTTGACGCCCAACGCCTCGGCGTCGACCGGGCGGTCCATGTCCTGCTCGGTGAGCCCGTGGTACTCCAGCGTCAGCGTCGCCGGACGGGGACGCTCCTTGCCGAACGGGTCGATCTTCGCCGCCAGGTGCCCGTGGTCCCGGTACGCCCCGATGAGGTCGTCGACGACGGCCTGGAAGTGCGAGGCCCGCCCGGCGGGTCGCCCGGCGCCCGGGGTGATGCGGACCGGACCGGTGGGCGCCGGGGGGCGCGACTCGGTCGCACGCCCGCTCGACGGCCCGGCGCCCGGAGAGAGATCAAGCTCTCCGGCGTTGGCCAGGTCGAAGCCCTGAAAGAACGCCCGCAGGTCGTCGGGGACGGACCCCGGGTCCTGCTGGTACTGGCGGTACTGCTCGTCAAGGAACTCGGCGTTCCAGTTGTTGAGCGACGGGGGAACAGGTCGCGGAGCCGAACTCATTGTCTGCCTCGCCTGAGGGCGGCTGGCGCCCAGGGAAAGGGGCGAAGAAGCGCTCACGAGGCGCCACGCCGACGCCTCTCGGCATCATAGTCCGGGCTATCGGCCTCCCGGGGGCGTCACTGCTGAAATCATGCCCACTTCGGGGCGCCGATCCGCCCCGCCGACGCGCAGAATCAGCCGAACCGCCCGGTCACATACTGTTCGGTCTCCGGCAGCTTCGGCTTCTGGAAGATCTTCTCCGTCGGCCCGTACTCCACCAGGCGCCCCAGGTACATGAACGCCGTGAAATCGCTCACCCGGGCGGCCTGCTGCATGTTGTGCGTCACGATCAGGACCGTGTACCGGCTCGAGATCTCGTGGATCAGCTCCTCGATCCGGATCGTCGCGATCGGGTCCAGCGCCGAGCAGGGCTCGTCGAGCAGCAGGACCTCCGGATCGGCGACCACCGCCCGGGCGATGCAGAGCCGCTGCTGCTGCCCCCCCGAGAGCCCGAGGGCCGAGCCGGAGAGCCGGTCCTTGACCTCATCCCAGAGGGCCGCGGCCTTCAGCGCCTTCTCGCAGGCCTCCCGGAGCACCGGCTTGCGGTTCTCCCCGTCGATCCGGAGGGGGTAGACCACGTTCTCAAAGATCGACATCGGAAAGGGGTTGGGACGCTGGAAGACCATCCCCAGCCGCTTGCGGAGTTCGATGACATCGACGTTGGGGGAGTAGATCGGCTCCCCGTTGAGCGAGACTTCCCCCCCGATCCGCACGCCGTCGATCAGGTCGTTGAGGCGGTTGATCGAGCGGAGGAGGGTGGACTTGCCACACCCCGAGGGCCCGATCAGGGCGGTGACCTTGCCCCGGGGAACCCCCATCGAGACCTCGTGCAGCGTCTTGGCCTCCCCGTACCAGAGCGAGAAGTCCACGGTCTCGAGCACGTGCGCGGCCCGGTGCACCTCCGGGTGAACGACCGACTCGACCGCCTGCCCGGCGCGGATGGCCTCGAGCACGTTGAGACGCGTCTGTTCCGGCGAGGGCGAGGGGCTCGGCGCCGTGACGACGACCCGGGGATGCTGCGATTCGGCGGCGGGTATATCCATGGTGGTCATCGTCTCACCCAAGCCTAGACGCTCGCCCCATGCGAGCGGGCGCGGAGGCGCCCACGGATGATGATGGCGGCAAAGTTCAGTGCGAGGACGATCGTGATCAGGAGGAGCGTGGTCGTCCAGACGAGCGGCTCGGTGGCCTCCGAATCGGGGTTCTGAAACCCCAGATTATAAATGTGGAACCCCAGGTGCATGAAGGTCCGGTCGGCGTGCAGGAATGGGGCGTCGGCGCTCACGGGCAGGGCGGGCGCCAGGTTCACCGCCCCGACGAGCATGAGCGGGGCCACTTCCCCCGCCCCCCGGGCCATCGCCAGGATCGCCCCGGTCATGATGCCCGGCTGGGCCGCGGGGAGCACGATCCGGCGGATCGTCTGCCAGCGGGTCGCCCCGCAGGCGAGACTCCCCTCCCGCATCGACCCGGGCACGGCGCTGATCGCCTCCTCGGTCGCCACAATGACGACCGGGAGGGTCATGAGCGCCAGCGTCAGCGAGGCCCACAGGATCCCTCGCCCGCCGAAGGTCGGGTCCTCGGGCAGCCGCTCGCGGAAGAGCCCGTGGAAGTACGGGGTCTTCGCGACGAGCACGAGCCCGAGGACGACGACACCGAGCCAGGTCGTCGCCGCGCCCGCCCCCGCGCGCGATGCGAAACCGGTTGCGGGCATGCCCGGCATGACGGCGCAGGCGAGGGTGAAGAACGTGGCAA
>JBITAG010000024.1:0-3932 GCA_044439985.1 Phycisphaerales bacterium JB059
CCTTGAGTCCGCGGACCCGTTCCCGGGCCTGGGCGAGGCGGGCGTGGAGATCAACATGGCGTTCGTCAGCCGAATGCTGCGCGAGCACGACGCGGCCGGTGAGCGCAGCCTCAACCCCTGGCACGGGCGCGACCACAGCCAGCGCCTGTACATGCTGCTCGTGCTCTCGATCTGGGCCAAGTGGCTCCAGCGGGTCAGGTCCGCCTGAACATCACCCGTTCTTGACGGTGACCTCGACGCCCTGCGGGATGTGCACGTCACGCTGGGGGTACGGGATGCCGATGCCGGCCTTGTCGAGCGCAACCTTTGTATCCCGCGTGAGGCGTTCCTTCACCGCCCAGAAGTCCGAGGCCTTGGCCCAGACGCGGAGGGCGAAGTCCACGGAAGAGCCGCCGAGTTCGCTCAGGTAGACGACGGGCGCCGGGTTGTCCAGCCCGCCCTCGACGTTGGCGCAGACGCCCTCGAGCACCTTCCGGGCCTCGTCGATGTCCGCCTCGTACGCGACGCCGACGGCAACGTCCACGCGTCGGAGGTCATGGTGCGAGACGTTCTCGATGGTGTCGCCGAAGAGCGAGCCGTTGGGCACGATGATGCGCCGGTTGTCGGGGGTGTCGAAGCTGGTTGTGAAGAGCCCGATCTCGAAGACCTTCCCGGTCACGCCCGCGGCGCTCACCACGTCACCCACGCGGAAGGGGCGGAAGATGAGCAGCATCACCCCGGCGGCGATGTTGCCCAGCATGCCCGAGAGCGCCATGCCGATCGCAAAGCCGACGGCGGCGATGACGGCGGCGAAGCTGGTGGCCTCCACGCCGAAGGTCTGGAGGATGGTGATCCCGCCCAGGATCATGATCGCGTACTTGGCGAGATTCCCGAAGAACCGCGCGAGCGTGATCTCGACGTTGGCCTTCGTGCAAACCTTGGTCACGAACCGGCGGGCCCAGCCGGAGATCAGCAGCACGGCCACGATGAGCGCGATGACCTTCACCAGCGGCCACCCGACCGCGTCCCAGACAAGCCAGAGGTCATCCCCGGTGATCTCGCCGTCGGTGAGCCCCGCCCAAGCGTTCTGCATGTTCTCGATGGCAGGATTCGCGGCCTCGACGGGCGTCTCGGCGCCCGGATCGGCGGCGGTGGCGGGAAGGGCGTCGGGCGTATCCTGGAAGCTCATTGGGCAGATCTCCCTAATTCTTCATTTTGGCCCATCGGGCGTGCTTTGAGGTTCATCAGACGCCCGCTTCACAGAGTTTCGCGTCCGGACGGAGCGAGACGGGGGCATTGTCTACACTAGCCCCCAACCGGGGGACCTGCGCGGCGAGTCATTCGTTCCATTGTTCACGCCGCCGACAAACATCCGGCGCTCCGGCGCCATCACCAAAGGAAAGTCTCATGGGCATCATCAAAGAGTTCAAAGATTTCGCGATGCGCGGCAATGTCATGGACATGGCGGTCGGCATCATCATCGGCGCCGCGTTCGGCAAGATCGTCAGCTCCCTCGTGAGCGACATCATCATGCCCCCGATCGGCATGATCATGGGCGGCGTGGACTTTGCCGATCTGAAGCTGACGATCCAGGAGGGGACGGCCGAGACCGTGAACGAGGCGGGCGAGACCGTCGCCGCGGTCGCGCCGGTCACCATCAACTACGGCACGTTCATCAACGTGCTGCTCGACTTCCTGATCGTCGCATTCGCGATCTTCATGGTCATCAAGATGATGAACAAGGCGACCGAGGCGATGAAGAAGAAGGAAGTTGAGGCGCCCGCCGAGGAGCCCAAGGTCAGCACGACCGACCAGCTGCTCATGGAGATCCGCGACTCCCTGAAGTCCAACGGCTGATCGACAACATCAGTCCAAAGAACAAGCCCGCCCGGGAGGCGTCCCGGGCGGGCTTCTTTGTGCGCTGAACCGATCGGTCCGGAGTCAGAACTTCCAGCCGAGCGTCACGTAATAATCGACGTCGTTGCGCTTGGCGCCGGCGCCCGGGTTCGTGTCGTACCGGTTCTCCAGCCCGAGCGTGAGGTAGAGGTTGCTCTCCTCGTCGAGCACGATCTCGTACCCGGCGTTGGTATTCCAGCGAAAATCGCCCGCGTCGTCGAGGCTTGGGTAGAGTTCGGAGACGACAAAGAACTTCTGCCCCTCCTTGATGTTCCAGTTGTAGTCGAGCCCGAGCAACGCCTCGGGGCGGAACTCCTCGTTGGGGCCGCCGATCGTCTGCGAGCCGCCGATGCCGGCGCGGGCGAGGAGGGACATGTCGGCCTTCTGGTCCTCGGGGCGGATGAGTTCGTACCCGAGCCCGCCGAACCCGGAGATCCGCATGTCCCAGGCCTGGAACTCGTCGTACTCGAACTTGGCCTGGGCGAAGGCGCGCCAGCGGCTGCTGGGGAAGAGCCAGTCGTTGCGACCGTAGGCCTCGAAGCGGTTGGTGTTCTCCGTCCCGTTCTGGGTGCCGTACCGGTAGCTGAGCCCGATGCGCGTCTCCATGCGCTCCGTGAGACGCTCTCCGTCGATGGCGGTCCGGAGATTGAAGGCCTCCGAGTTGCCGTCCGAGCCGGTGACGCCGAGTTCGACGCTTCCCTCCCAGCCGCTCCAGAAGGAGGTCGAGACGGGCTCGGGGGCGTCGCCCGCGTCCGCCGGCGCCTCCACGTCGGGCTGCTCGCGCTCACGCTCGGCCACGGCGGCGTCGTAGTCGCGCTGCGCGGCTTCGAGGGCGGCCCGGGCCGCCTCAAGCCTCGACCGGGCATCGTCGAGCCGGTCGGCGCCCGTCGTGTCGGCGTCTGCCCCCAGCGCACCGCCGCACGTCAGCAGCAGCGTCGCGATTGTCGCTTTCATGGTCCTGTTCGTCCTGTCCACCTGGCCTGCTCCTTCTGTCGAATCCTGGGGGGGTCTGCCCGCCAACGTCGCGGGTCGGCGAGAGGCTATCCATGGGGGGGACTGTCCACAACCCAGAGCCCCGAGGATCAGCTGGCGGGTGGCGGGTTCAGATGCGATACCATTGGACTCGGGGCCCGCGCGAGTCCGATGGAATGGGCCGGAGGTCTGCATGAACCGACGTGACGCGGTGAAGCTCGTTATCCGGACCGGAGCGGCGACGCTCGGAGCCGGCGCGTTGACCGGCGCCCTGGCCGGGTGCGCCTCGTCCAAACGCCGGTCCGGGGTTCACATCGGCGAGCCGATCCCGGCGGATCCGAGCATCGCCCGGGCGCCCACCCGCGTGGAGCCGTGGATTGCTCCCGCCCCCGCCCCCACCGCGACCCCCGAAACCCTGCCGACGACCCCACCCCCCTCAATCAGTGGGGTGATCTCCCGCTCGCACTGGGCCAAGGGCGCCCCGAGGCCCTGGCTGGCGGATCCGATGGACGGGATCCGACGCATCACCGTCCACCACGACGGGATGAGCCCCTTCACCAGCAGCACCTGGGGCAGCGCCGCCCGACGCATCGAGGCCATCCGCAACGCCCACACCGGGAAGGGGTGGGCGGACATCGGGTACCACTACGTCATCGATCCCGCCGGGCGGATCTGGCAGGCCCGCCCCCTCGAGTTGCAGGGCGCCCACGTCAAGTCCGCCAACCCGCACAACCTGGGCATCTGCGTCCTGGGCAACTTCGAGCGCCAGCGTCCGACCCGGGCGGCGATGACCTCCCTGGAAAACCTCATCGCCTCCGAGATGCGCCGTCTCCGGGTGCCCCTGAGCGAGGTCCGGACCCACCAGGAGTTCGCCCCGACCGCCTGCCCGGGACGGTCGCTCCAGGCGATGATGAACGCCTCCCGCTCGCGGGGGGGACGCCTGCGTCGGGCATAAGCGCCCCGAACAGCCTCAGGCCTCGACGGGTTCCGGACGCGGGCCGAAGATGCTCGACCCGACTCGGACGATGTTGGCGCCCTCTTCGAGCGCGATCTCGTAGTCGCCGCTCATGCCCATCGAGAGCAGG
>JBITAG010000025.1:0-13797 GCA_044439985.1 Phycisphaerales bacterium JB059
GAGGCCCAGCCCCGGGTCCAACGCACGCCCATGACCGAGTCCGAACGACATGCGCGATCGTACCCCGGTCGATCCCCCATCGGACGGGCGGATTCCGGCGAAGAACTGCGCCGGGGGGGTGTTCGTACAGAATGGTGGCCCGCGACCCGCCGGTGGGCGGCTCTCGGCGTTTGCCCGATCAACCGGGATTTCCGATGGGACCCCCGGAACGTGCCGATATCTGCATGGGGAGGCGGGGCGTCCCGACTCGGGCGAACGGGCACGGAGGGCCACTGGTCATGCAACCGCACAGCGAGAGTTTCCCGAGCGAACTGGTCAACCTCATCGAGTCCCGCCTCGACCGACAGAGCTTCCAGGACCATCACTGGACCGGGACCTTCTGGGAATACCTCGAGATCTGCCAGAAGAACCCGGCGGTCCTCCGGAACGCCTACCAGCGGCTCTACGACGCCGTCCTCAGCCAGGGCGTCGAGCGTTACCGTCTCTTCAAGCGCGACGCCGTCCGCTATACGTTCTTCACCGATCCCTTCGACGCGGGCGCCGACGGCATCTTTGGTCTCGACCTCGCCCTCATGCAGCTGGTCGATGTCCTCCGCTCCGCCGCCGAGGGCTACGGCACCGACAAGCGCATCATTCTTCTCCACGGCCCGGTCGGCTCCTCCAAGTCCACGATCGCGCGCCTTTTCAAGAAGGGTCTTGAGCAGTACTCACGCACCCCCGAGGGCGCCCTCTACTCCTTCAGCTGGCTCCTCGACGAACACTGCGAGGTCTCCCCCGCGGAGGGCAACCCCCACGAGGCGCGGCGCGACCACGCCTACCCCTCGCCCATGCACGAGGACCCCATCGTCCTCGTTCCCCGCGCGGCACGCGACGACCTCATCGCACGCTTCAACGAGAACTACCACCCCGAGCACCACAACGGGCGGCTGCGCGCCTACGGCGAGCCCGACCCCTTCAGCCGCAAGGTCTTCGAAGACCTCATGGCCTTCTACAACGGCGACTGGAAGAAGGTCATGAACCACGTCCAGGTTCGGCGGATCGTCCTCTCCGAGAAGGACCGCGTCGGCATCGGCACCTTCCAGCCCAAGGACGAGAAGAACCAGGACTCCACCGAACTCACCGGCGACATCAACTACCGCAAAATCGCGCAGTACGGATCCGACTCCGACCCCCGCGCCTTCAACTTCGACGGCGAACTCAACATCGCCAACCGCGGCATCTGCGAGTTCATCGAGATCCTCAAGCTCGACGTGGCCTTCCTCTACGACCTCCTCGGCGCCACGCAGGAACACACGATCAAGCCCAAGAAGTTCGCCCAGACGTACATCGACGAGGTGATCCAGGCGCCCACGAACGAGCCGGAGTACAAGCGCCTCCAGTCCAACGAGATGATGGAGGCGTTCCGCGATCGCACCATCAAGATCGACATTCCCTATAACATCCGTCTCGACGACGAGATCAAGATCTACAAGAAGGACTTCGGCCCGGATCGCATCCGGGGCATCCACATCGCGCCCCATACCCTGGAGGTCGCCGCGATGTGGGCCGTCATGACCCGACTCGAGGAGCCGAAGAAGGCCGGGCTGACGATGATGCAGAAGCTCAAGCTCTACAACGGCAAGTCCATCGCCGGCTTCACCGAGGAGTCCGTCAAGGAACTCAAGGAGGAGGCGCCGCGCGAGGGGATGAGCGGCATCAGCCCGCGCTTCATCCAGGACAAGGTCTCCAACGCCCTCGTCTCCCGCCAGGCGATCGAGGAGAAGACGGTCAACCCGTTTATGGTGCTCAACGAGCTGGAGGCCGGGCTCGGTCGTCACTCCCTGATCACCGACGAGGAGACCAAGAAGCGGTACCGCGAACTGCTCAGCGTCGTCAAGGACGAGTACGAGGACATCATCAAGGGCGAGGTGCAGCGGGCGATCAGCGCCGACGAGGAGGCCATCAAGCGGCTGTGCGCCAACTACATCGAGAACGTCCGGGCGTACACGCAGAAGGAGAAGGTCGTCAACAAGTACACGGGCAAGGACGAGGAGCCCGACGAGCGGCTGATGCGCGCCATCGAGGAGAAGATCGACATCCCCGACTCCCGCAAGGACGACTTCCGCCAGGAGATCATGAACTACATCGGGGCGCTGGCGCTCGACAACAAGAAGTTCGAGTACAACACGAACGCGCGGCTCTACACGGCCCTTGAACTCAAGCTCTTCGAGGACAGCCGCGACACGATCAAGCTCAAGAACCTGGTCAGCTCCGTCGTCGATGACGAGACGCAGCAGAAGATCGACGTCGTCAAGCAGCGCCTCATCAAGAACTTCGGGTACAACGACGCGAGCGCCACCGACGTGCTCAACTACGTCGCGAGCATCTTCGCGCGGGGTGACAGCAAGAGCGGGTGATGGCGCCCGGGCCGACGCCCGTCCGTATGGTCGGGCGTGGACGGCTCCAGAGCGATCTGCTCGTCGTGTGGGTATGACCGGAGCGGCACGCCGACGCGCGTCTGCCCCGAGTGCGGGAGCCCCGAAGAACCGGTCGATGTGTGGGTGACCGATTCGCGCGTCTCGCCGACCGTGCAGTTCGCCGCCGCGATCCTGCTCTTCGCCTCGCCCATGGTCGTTCCGGTCGTGGTCGTCCTGGGCAGGGTGATCGGGCGGCTCTGATTCACGCCGCCCGCCCCGCGGGCGTTGTCCCGGGCGGCTAGCGTTCGCCCATGCCCACCCCCTCCCCAGACGACTTCGCCCTCCTGACTTCCACGCTGGACCAGATCTGCGAGGGCGATCTGGACCGGGCCCGCGCGGTCACCCACGAGCTGGCGGGCCTCTGCCGGGGGGCGGGCGACGCGGTGGAGCATCCCGACCGCGAGGCCGCCGCCGCCCGGATCGCCTCCATGCGTGTTGAGGAGCTGCTCTGGGTCCTCCGGTACTCCACGGCCCGGTTCCACCTGCTCAACAAGGCCGAGCAGCTGAGCATCGCCCGCATCAACCGGGAACGCGCCCGCGCGGCGACGCCCGAGTCCCCCCGGCGCGAGTCGATCATGGAGGCGGTCGGCGCCCTCAAGGACCATGGCCTGGACCGGGCGGGCGTCCTGGAACTGCTTTCGCAGATCGAGGTCACGCCGACCTTCACCGCCCATCCGACCGAGACCCGCCGGCGGGCGATCATGCACAAACAGCGGGAGATCGTCGCCTGCGTCCAGACCCTCCGACGCTCGGACCCGACTCCCCCGGAGCACGAGGCGATCGAGAGCGAACTCCGGCGCGTCATCTCCCTGCTGATGGTGACCGACGACGTGCGCGCCAAGCGCCTCGGCGTGCTCGATGAGGTCCGCAACGGGCTCTTCTACCTGACCGACGCCGTCTGGGAGGCCCTGCCCCGCCTCGCCCGCGATGTCGAGGACGCCGTCACGGGGGTCTTCGGCGAGGGCCCGACCCCCGACGTCATCCCCCTGCGCTACCGCACCTGGATCGGGGGGGACCGGGACGGGAACCCGAACGTCACCGCCGAGGTCACCCGCGAAGCGCTCGCCCTGATGCGCACGGCGATCGTCGATCGCATCGCGGACGAGCTGCTCGTCCTGCGCCATGAGCTGAGCGTCTCGACGCGCCGAGCGCCCGTGCCCGCGTGGTTTGTCGCGCTGGTTGAGGAGGACGGCGCCGGTGGGATCGAGGACACCAGCTTCGTGCAGCACGCGACGTACGAGCCGATGCGCGTGCGGGCGATGCAGATCCGGCGACGCCTGCTCGCGGGCGAACTCGACGCGTCCGGGCTGCTCGCGAGCCTGGACGAGATGGACCGGGCGTTGCGGGAGATCGGGCTGGAGGAGGTCGCCACGCGCGGGCGTCTGGGCGCTCTGCGTCTGCGCGTCCGGGCCTTCGGGCTCCACCTGGCGACGATGGACATCCGCCAGCACTCACGCGTGCACGAGCACGCGGTGGGTGAGCTGCTCCGCCTCGCGGGGGTGTGCGACGACTACGCGGGGCTGGGGGAGAGCGAGCGCGTGGCGTTGCTCTCGCGTGAGCTGCTCACGCCCCGCCCGCTCTGCGGGGGGGAGGCGGAGCTGAGCCCGGAGACGCGCGAAGCGCTCGATGTGCTGCGCGTGGTGCGGGAGGCCAAGCGACGCGAGCCCGCCTCCGTGGAGTCGTACATCATCTCGATGACGGACTCGGTCAGCGACCTGCTCGAGGTTCTGACGCTGATGAAGGAGACCGGGCTCTTCCGCGTCTCGGCGGAGGGGGCCTCGAGCGATCTGGACGTTGTGCCGCTGTTCGAGACGATCGATGACCTGGAGCGCGCACCGGAGCTGCTCGGGGCGATGTTCACCAGCCCGGCGTACACGGCGCAGCTCGACGCGCGGGCGGGCGTCCACGCCGGACGCCTGCAGGAGATCATGCTCGGGTATTCCGACTCGAACAAGGACGGCGGGTTCCTCATGGCCAACGCCGCCCTTCACCGCGCCCAGCGCGAGATCGCTCGGACCTGCAACACGCACGCCGTCGCGTTCCGGCTCTTCCACGGTCGCGGGGGAACGGTGGGCCGGGGCGGGGGGCGGGCGAACCGGGCGATCCTCTCGGCGCCCCCCGAGTCCTCCAACGGGCGCATCCGCTTCACCGAACAGGGGGAGGTCATCTCCTTTCGGTACGCGATGCCCGAGATTGCGCACCGACACCTCGAACAGATCGTCAGCGCGGTGCTGCTGGCGACGCACGCCGGCGAGGGGGACGCCTCCGCGCGGGAGGGGGAGCGGGTGCTCGCGGCCTTGGCCGGCCCGGCGATGCAGGCGTACCGGGCGTTGATCGACGACCCCGGCTTCTGGTCCTGGTTCGTGGGGGCGACCCCGGTGGGGCACATCGGGGCGCTGCCCATCGCCTCGCGTCCGGTCTCGCGGGGCGGCGCGCTGGGGATGGACTCGATCCGGGCGATCCCGTGGGGCTTCAGCTGGATCCAGACCCGGTACCTTGCGCCGGGATGGTTCGGTCTGGGCGCTGGCGTCGAGGCCCTCGAGCCGGGCGATCGGGAGCGCCTGCCCGTCCTCTACCGCGAGTGGCCCGCCCTGGCGACGCTGATCGACAACGCCCAGCAGGAGATGGCCCGGGCCCGTTTGCCGATCGGCGTGCGCTACGCCAGGCGGGCGCCCGACGGCGATGCGTTTCACGAGCACATCGCCGCGGAGTTCGGGCGGGCGCGTCGGGCCGTGCTCGACATCACGGGTCAGGAAAGCCTGCTGGACAACGCCCCGGTCATCCAGCGGGCGATCGAGGCCCGGAACCCCTGGACCGACGTGCTCAATCTGGTCCAGATCGATCTGCTCGATCGGCACGAGCGCGGCGGCGACGCGGAGCGTGAGCGTGTCAAGCCCGCGATCCTCGCGAGCCTCAACGCGCTCGCTGCGGCGATGCAATCCACGGGCTGATCGAACGCTCCGGCGCCGAATTGAAAGACGCCCGGCTCGGGGGAGCGGGGCGTCGGGACTGGTCCGCGGGAGGGAGGAGATCAGTTCTCGGGGACGTTGTCCGAGGTGACGATCTCCCGGAACTTGGAGCGCAGGCGGTTCGTGATCGGGCCCTCGCCTTCCGAGATTGTGTGCGTCGAGGTGACCTCGAGGTTGTCGTGACGCAGGACCTCGCGCACGGCGATCATCTCGGCGGCCGAGCCGGTCAGGAAGATCTCGTCGGCGTTGAGGAGCTCGTCAAGCTCGAAGAAGCGTTCCTCGCACTCGAGGCCGAGCATCGGGCAGAGTTCGTCCTTCACGAACCGGCGGGTGATGCCCTCGAGGATGCCCGCGTCGCTGGGGGGCGTGAAGAGCTTGCCGTCCTTGACGGCGAAGATGTTGTCGCCCGAACCCTCGGCGACCTTCCCCTCCGTGTTGAGCATGATGACCTCGAGGAGCTGGTCCCCGGGGGTCTCGATGCCCATCTTCTTGGAGAGGTGGATGGCCTCGCACTTGGCCATGATGTTGTTGAGGTAGTTGAGGCTCTTGACGCGGGGGTCGAGGCAGGCGATGGGGGTCTTGGGTCGGTTGGCGACCACGACCCGCATCCCGCGCTCGTACATCTCGGGCTTGAAGAGCTGGATGGTATCGGCGATGCAGATCACCCCCGCCTCGGGGCAGAGGTAGGGGTTGAGGCCGAGGGTGCCCTCGCCCCGGGTCACGACGAGGCGGATGTACCCGTCACGGATCCCGTTGGCCTCGATGCACTTGCGCTGGATGGCGACCATCTCGTCGCGGGGCACGGGGATCTCGAGGAAGATCTTGCTGGCGCACTCGTAGAGGCGGTCCATGTGCTGTTCGCACTTGAAGATCTTGCCGTTGTAGACGCGGATGCCCTCGAAGACCCCGTCGCCGTAGAGCAGCCCGTGGTCGTACACCGAGACCATCGCCTGGCTCTTGGGGACCAGGCGGCCGTTGACCCAGATGAGGGGGCGATCCTGCGTGGGGTCGGCGACGCTCTCGGGGGTGGGCACGGGCTCCGTCCTCGGCAAGGTCTGACTCATTCAAGTTCCTCCCGGTCATCCCGCCCAGGGGGCGGTCGACATGACCCATTCTACCAGTGTGAGATCGATCGGTTGGAAAAGCTGCAAACCGAGATCAACCAAAACACAAACAAACCGCGTACTTAGCGGCGATTGGTGCGCTTCATGGCCCGGGAGGTACGGTCGATCCCGAAGACGGGTTCGGAGGGAGTCAGGCGCGAATTTCGGCGTTGAGGGCCTGTTTGAAGCGACCGAGCGCCGTCTCCACCTGGGGATCGACCTCCTCGTGCCGGAGGGTTCGCCCGGGGTCGCGGAAGGTCAGGCGGAGGGTGAGGGACTTCTTGCCGGCGCCGACCTGCTTGCCCCGGTAGACGCCCACGAAGTCGCAGGACTCAAGCCGGTCCAGGCTCGCCTCGCGGACGAGCTTGTCCACCCGGGCCCAGGGGACATCCTCGGCCAAGACGAGGGAGAGGTCTCGCTCGATGGCGGGGAACTCGGGGAGGGGGTGGACGCTGGCGGCGGGGGGGAAGTGCGCGAGGAGGGGATCGATCCCGAGTTCCGCGACGACGAGTTCCACGTCGTGGCCAAAGGCGTCGCGCGCCTTCCTGCCCAGAAGGGCGAGGTAGCCGAGGGGCGCGGAGGACGCCCCGGCCTCGAGGGTGAGGCGGGCGTAGGCGCGATCGTCGAAGGCCGGGGCGTGCGGCTTGGACGGCTCGACCCGAACTCGGGCGTCGGGCCCGGCCAGGGCGCGGGCGAGGGTCTCGACGGCGCCGCGGGCCGTGCGGACGGCGCGCTGCGCGTCGTCGTGGGAGGGCTTGGCGGACGCGTCGCTGGCGTCGAGGAGGAGGGCGAGGTTGCGGTGTTCGACCGAGGCGCCGTCGCGTTCAGCGAAGACGGAGGCGACCTCGTAGAGGCGGACGCCGCCGGGGGGGGTGACGCCGGCGTCCTGGTTGGCGCGCCGGCACTCGAGCAGACCGGTGAGCACGCTGGGGCGGAGCGTCGGCTCGGCCTTGCGTCGGTCGTCGTCCACGGCGAGGAGGGTCAGGTCCTCGGGACGGAACATCTTGGCGCGCTGGGGAGAAGTAAAGCTGAAGGTCACGGTCTCGTAGAAGCCCATCCCGGTGAGGAGGGCGCCGACCTCGCGCATGGCGCGTTCGGACTCCTGCGGGGGGCGGACGTTGATGGCGAGGCGGTCCTGGATGGGGATGACGTCGAGGCTGGTGGTGCGGGCGACCTCCTCGACGAGATCGATCTCACGGGTGAGGTCGAGCCGGTGGGGGGGGATGGTGCAGCGGAGTTCGTCCTCGCTGACCTGCTCCACGCCGATCTCGAGGGCGCGGAGCGACTCGATGATGTCCCCCGCGGGGACGCGGATGCCGAGGATTCGGTCGCACCGGCTGGGGCGGAGGGAGATCCGCGTGGGGGCGGGGAGGGGGGCGCCCTGGTCGAGCACGCCGTCGCAGAGGGTTCCGCCGGTGAGTTCGCAGATGAGGGCGACGGCGCGTCGCGCGGCGTCGTCGATGGTGCGGGGGTCCACGCCGCGCTCGAAGCGATACCCCGCGTCGGTGCGGATGGCGAGGCGTCGAGCGGCGGAGCGGATGGTGACCGGGTCCCAGGTCGCCATCTCGAAGACGACGTCGGTGGTGGAGGGCGTGACCTCCGAGTCCTTGCCGCCCATGACGCCGGCGAGGGACTGGGGGCGCTGGGCGTCGGCGACGACGAGGTCGGTGGGGCGGAGGGTGTGGGACTTGGCGTCGAGGGTGGTGAGGGTCTCGCCCTCGCGGGCGAAGCGGACGTGAAGCTGGGCGCCGGCGAGGCGGGCGAGGTCGAAGACGTGGCAGGGGTTGCCGAGTTCGTGGGTGATGAAGTTGGTCACGTCCACGACGTTGTTGATCGAGCGTTGGCCGATGGACTCGAGGGCGGTGACGAGCCAGTCGGGGCTGGGGCCGACCGTGACGTTGCGGATCACGCGGGCGGTGAAGCGGGGGCAGACGAGGGACTCGTGGTTGGTGAGGGCGAGGTGGTCGGCGACGTGTCCCTCTGTGGACGGGTCGTGGATGACCGGTGGCATGAGCTGTCGTGGGGTGGAGGCGGATCGGGAGGCGGCGATCTCGCGGGCGCACCCGAGGTGGCTGAGGCAGTCGCCGCGGTTGGAGGTGACCTCGACATCGAGGAGGACGTCACCCCCCCCGAGGTCGGTGCGGGCCTCGATGGGGAAGCCGGCGCGGGTGAGCAGATCATCGGCCTCGTCGGGGGTGAGTCCGTCGGGGGCGAGGTACTTGTTGAGCCAGTGGAGGGAGATATCCATGAGGGGCAAGGATAGGGCCCGGTGGGTATCCTCCGCGCCGCATGGATGCACGACGAGTTCTGGTTTGGATCATGGGATTGATGGCTGGTCTGGCCCTGGTGGGGTGCGCCGCGACGAGGGAGATCGGGGCGGGCTCGCGTCCGGCGGACTTCAGCCTCGACGCGTTGGTGCGTGACCCGGCGGGGCGGGGCGAGGGGGCGAAGCGCTGGCGTCGTCCGGCCCGGTACCTGGTGGGCGCCGACGGGACTTTGCGGGTCGCGTTCGGGCCGGGGGTCAACGAGCGGACGATCCCGCGTCTGGCGCGGACGCTGGACGCCGGGCAGCTGGATGAGCTGTGGGCGATGGTGGAGGCGGCGGAGTTGACGCGCCCCGATTCGGCGCGGGCGATCGAGTGGGGGGACACGTGGGCGCCTCCGGCGAACGAGCCGAGCGTGGTGCTCTCGGTGACGGCGAACGGGCGTCGGGTGCATCGGGCGGCGGCGTTGGGGGCGTCCTCGGGATTGGGGGCGCCCCGGATCGAGGCGTTGCTGGATCGGTTGGGGGCCTGGTCATGGATGCCGGAGGAGTAGACGCCGGGGCCTATCGTGCCGGATGAACGCCGATGCACAGGACGACCGGGGGCCGATCGTCGGGATCGATCTGGGGACGACGAACTCGCTGGTGGCGGTCTTTGAAGGGGGGGCGCCGCGGGTGCTGGGCGAGGCGGGGGGGGCGATCGTTCCGAGCGTGGTGCGCTACGAGCAGGACGCGGGGGCGCCCGGGGGGGTCCGGGTGGTGGTGGGTGAGGAGGCCAAAGCGGGCGCGGTGGAGTTCCCCGCGCGCACGATCGCGAGCGTGAAGCGGCTGATGGGGCGTTCCGTGGAGGACGCGCGGGGGGATCTGGCGTACCTGGGGTACGAGGTGGTCGAGGGAGCGCACGGGCAGGCGCGCGCGCGGGTGGTGTTTGAGGACGGGGCGTCGAAGGAGGTCTCTCCGCAGGAGGTGTCCGCGAGCATCCTCCGGGAGCTGAAGGGGCTCGCCGAGCGGGAGCTGGGGCGCCCGGTCGGGCGCGCGGTGGTGACTGTTCCGGCGTACTTCGATGACGCGCAGCGTCAGGCGACGCGCGACGCGGGGCGCCTGGCGGGGCTTGAGGTGGTCCGGATCGTGAACGAGCCGACGGCGGCGGCGCTGGCGTACGGGCTCGGCGCGCGCGCGGGGGCGACCTCGGGCGAGACGGTGGCGGTGTACGACCTGGGTGGAGGGACGTTTGACGTGTCCATCCTGCGTCTGACGCCGGGGTCGGGAGAGGGGGAGACGTCGTTCTTCCAGGTGCTCTCGACCGCGGGTGACACGCGCCTGGGGGGGGACGACGTGGACCACCTGTTGGTGTCGATGTTTGCGCGTGAGATCCGGGAGAAGATGGGCGTCGGGGCGGGGGCGGGGGTGGAGGATCTCTCGGCCTTTCCCCCTTCGACGCGCCGGGCGCTCAAGGCGTTCGCGGAGTCGGTGAAGTGCCGGCTGAGTGAGGACGAGGCGGCGTCGGTGCGGATCGGGGTGAACGAGGGGCTGGTGTACTAGCGGGTGGTGACGCGGGAGGAGCTTGAGGGGCTGATCTCGGGGTGGGTGGAGCGCACGCTGGAGGCGTGCGAGCGGGCGATGCGCGACGCCCAGGGGGAGCTGGGGGAAGGCGGGGTGGACGCGGTGATCCTGGTGGGGGGGTCGACGCGCGTGCCGCTCGTGCGGTCGCGGGTGGGGGCGTTCTTCGGGGTGGAGGCGTACACGGCGCTGGACCCGGACCGGGTGGTTGCGATGGGGGCGGCGGTGCAGGGGGGGATTCTCTCGGGGGAGGCCAAGGGGAGCCTGCTGCTGGACGTGATCCCGCTGAGCCTGGGGGTGGAGACGGCCGGGGGGGCGGTGGCGAAGCTGATCGTGCGGAACACGACGGCGCCGGCGCGGGCCACGGAGATGTTCTCGACGGGGGTGGACGGGCAGACCTCGATCAAGATCAACGTGGTGCAGGGGGAGCGGGAGATGGTGGAGGACTGCCGGAGCCTGGGGGTGTTCGAGCTGTCGGGCATCCCGCCGATGCCCGCGGGGATCCCGCAGCTGGAGGTGGAGTTTCTCGTGGACGCCAATGGGGTGCTGCGGGTGAGCGCGCACGAGCGTCGGTCGGGGAAGCGGGCGAGTCTGCAGGTGGTCCCGAACCACGGGTTGACGCGCGAGGAGGTCGAGCGGATCGAGGCGGAGAGTTTCGAGCATGCGCGGGAGGACATGACCCGGCACCGGATCGCGGACCTGATTACGAACTCGAAGCTGGACCTGAGGTGGATCGGCGAGCGGCTCGATCGGTACGGGGACCGGCTTGAGGCGCCCGCGGCGCGCGAGCTGCGCGAGCGGATGGAGACGCTCCGGGGCCTGGTCGAGCGCGCGAGCGCGGACTGGTCGAGCGTGGAGCCGAACGCCTTCCACGCGGCGAAGGAGGCTCTGGACCGGGCGAGCGTGCGTCTCCAGGAGATCTCGATCAGCGCGTCGCTGCGGGAGGACGGGGCGTAGGGCGCGTCCGGGTCGTTATCGGGTGGGTGACTTGATGACTGGATCCGCGTTGGCCGGCTGGGGCTGGGCGGATCGCCTCATCAAGTGACGGGGGCCTGGGTGTCGCCGTGGGGGGGGGCGGTTCGGTCCGATCTTTCTCGGATGGACACACCGCGTGGCGTCGGGCTCTGGGGTTGGATGGTGGCGTGGATTCTGCTCGCGGCGGCGCCCCGATGGGGCCTCGCGGAGGAGGCACGCTCCCCCGGCCTGCGGGCGTACTGGACCACCAGCGCGGCGCACGCGTCGAAGCTGGGGCACGTTGACTGGGAGCGGTACGACCGGACGAGCACGGTCCCGAGCGTCAACTTCCCAAGCACCTCCGAGGGGTTCTACGCGGAAGGTCCGGCGGACTGGTTCGCGCTGCGCCTGGTGGGGGAGATCGACGTGCCCGAGACGGGGTCGTGGACGTTCACGCTCTCGAGTGACGAGGGGGCTCGGCTCTGGATCGACGGCCAACTGGTGGTCAACGACGGGCTGGCGCACAGCTACCGGTCTCGCGACGGCGTGGTCTGGCTGGATGAGGGGACGCACACGATCGAGGTTCGGTACCTGGAGCGTCGCTACAACGCCGGGCTGGTGCTGGAGTGGACCGGGCCGACGACGGCGCGAGAGGTGATCCCGCCCGGGGCGCTGTGGAGCCCGGTGGAGGAGCCGACCTTCGAAGGGGGGGAGGGACTCTGGGTGGGGTGGGTGCGCGGCGTTTCGCACGCGACGAACGTGGGGCAGATCGACTGGGGCTCGCACGACCGGATCGAGCTGGCCGAGCGCGTGGCGTACCCGATCACGAGCGGCTCGTTCGAGCTGGGGGGGCCGGAGGACCACTTCGGGGCGAACCTGGTGGGGCAGATCGAGATCGACGAGGAGGGGGAGTGGACCTTTGAGCTGGGCTCGGACGAGTCGGCGATGCTGCTGATCGATGGGTCGGTGGTGGTCGCGGACGCGTCGGCGCACAGCTTCCGCTGGAAATCGGGGACGGTGACGCTGGCGGAGGGGCTGCACCGGGTCGAGGTGCGGTACCTGGAGCGTCGGTACTCGGCGGGTCTGTTTCTCGCGTGGCGGGGGCCGAGCGACGCCCACACGTCGATCGTTCCGTCGAGCGCGTTCCACCCCGGCGCGGGGATCCCGTCGCCGACGGCGGGGGAGGGGCTGCGCGCGTACTGGTCGGAGGGGGTGAGCTACGCCCAGACGGTGGGACAGATCGAGTGGGCGGACTCGGGATCGGTGACGGGCGTCTCGCAGGTGTACTGGGCGAGCACATCGGGGGCGTTCCTGGACGGAGGGGCGACGGACTACTTTGCGGTTCGGTTGGTGGCGCGGGTGAGCGTGCCGCGCACGGGAACCTGGTCGTTCAATCTGGGATCGGACGAGTCGGCGCGGCTGTACGTCGATGACCGGGTGGTGGTGGACGACGCATCGGCGCACAGCTTCCGATGGAAGTCGGGGACGGTGAGTCTCTCGGCGGGGGAGCACGACATCGAGGTGCGGTTTCTGGAGCGCCGGTACTCGGCGGGGTTGGTGCTGACCTGGCAGGGACCGGGGGATCTGGTGGAGCAGGTGATCCCGCGGAGCGCGTTCTCGCTTCGCGAGGAGGACCCGTCGATGGGGGAAGGGGGGTCGGGGCTGCGGGCGTCGTGGCTGACGAGCGTGAGTCACGCGACGAACGTGGGGCAGGTGGACTGGACCGAGTCGGACTCGAGTTCGATCGAGCCGAACGTCTCGTGGGCGTCCACGGGCGAGGCGTTCTACGAGGGAGGGCCGACGGATTACTTCGCGGTCCGGCTGACGGGGACGGTCTCGATCGAGAGCGGGGGGGCGTGGACCTTCGGGCTGGGGTCGGACGAGAGCGCGCGTCTGTACATCGATGGCGAGCTGGTGATCAACGACGATTCGGCGCACAGTTTCCGCTGGAAGTCGCGCGAGGTGGAGCTGGAGGCGGGGGAGCACGCGATCGAGGTGCAGTACCTGGAGCGTCGGTACAGCGCGGGGCTGGTGTTGACGTGGACACCGCCGGGGGGGATCGAGACGGTGGTTCCGCCGAGCGCGTTCTCGCACCCGGCGAACGACACGCCGTACGACTCGGGGAGCGGGGGGGTGCACGCGTACTGGTCGGAGGGGCTGTCGCACGCGACGAAGGTGGGGCAGGTGGACTGGGACCAGCACGCCACGCGTTCGGTGGAGGACAACCTGTCGTGGCGCCTGACGAGCGGGGCGTTCCGGGAGGAGGGGGCGACGGACTACTTCGCGGTGCGTCTGCTGACTCGGTTGGACGTGCCGGCGGACGGGGTGTGGACGTTCGGGCTGGGGTCGGACGAGAGCGCGCTGCTGTTCATCGACGGGGAGCCGGTGGTGATCGACGCGTCGGCCCACAGCTTCCGCTGGAAGACGGGGAGCGTGACGCTGGAGGCGGGGGCGCACGACCTGGAGGTGTGGTACCTGGAGCGCCGGTACAG
>JBITAG010000026.1:0-10416 GCA_044439985.1 Phycisphaerales bacterium JB059
ACGGGTTTCAGTTCCACTTCGAGCTGGACCGGCCGGGCATCGACCGTCTGGCGGGGGCGGAGTCGGAGCTTCTGGACCGGGCGGGGGTGAATCAGAGCCAGATCAGCGTCGAGGCGGAGGAGCACTACGAGCGGTTCGGGCTGATCGCTGACCGGCTCTGCGTGAACCTCGCCTCGTTCGCCTTCCCGTTCTCCGAGCTGCTGTCCGTCTGATGGGCTCGCGCCTGACGATCGCGCCGCCCGAGGATTATCACCTGGCGCGCGACGTCTGCTCGTACGGGTACTTCGTGCTTGCGCCGAACCACTGGGACGTGACCAGCCAGCGTCTGCGCCGCGCCCTGGCGCTCGGGTCGGGGGGCGCGTCGTGCGTGATCGATCAGCCCGCGGGCAAGGGCGGGGCGCTGCGCGCCCGGTTCGACCGGACGCTCACCCGGGCCGAGCAGGGCGAGGCCCGGTCGCAGATCACGCGGATGCTGCGCCTCGACGAGGACCGGGACGCGGTGCGGGCGTTCCACCGCGTGGACCCGAGGTGGAGGCGATCCGGGCGGGCGAGGCTCTTCCGCTCGCCGACGCTGTTCGAGGACGTCATCAAGACCGTCACGAGCTGCAACGTCGCGTGGCCCAGCACGGTGAACATGAACAAGCGGCTCTGCGAGACACTCGGCGCCCGGTGCGAGAACGCCCACGCGTTCCCGACCCCGGAGAAGATGGCCCGGACGAGGCCCGGGACGCTCCGGGGGCGATGCCGCGTGGGGTACCGCGACCGGCGGATGGTGGACCTGGCGAAACTGTTCGTGCGGGGTGAGATCGACGAGGCCTGGCTGAGCGACCCGGCGACGGAGGACGAGGAGGTCTTCAGGTTCCTGATCACGCTCCCGGGCATCGGGCCGTACGCGGCAAGCAACATCATGCAACTGCTCGGGCGTTACTCGCGGATCGCGCTGGACACCGAGTCGGTCCGGCACGGCAAGACCGTGCTGGGCATGACCGGGACCGACGCCCAGATCATGAAGAAGGTCGCCGCCCACTTCGAGCCTTTCGGCGAGCACAAGTTCAAGAGCTACTGGTTCGAGCTGTGGCGTTTCTACGAGTCCAAGGCGGGTCCCTCGCACACCTGGGAGCGGGAGGCGACCGCCTCGGCGTTCACGGCGTCGAACTTCTGACGCCTCTCGTCACGTCCGTGTCACGCGGGCGTAACCGGCGCGTCACGGGCGGTCGATCGATGGGAGCCGGCGCCCGATCCGCATGGTAAATCTGCACAGATCAACCACGGAGGTCGCCATGAACCATGCCCGAACCGCTCTGCTTACGCTCACGCTCGCCGGCGCCGCGCTCGGTGGATTCCCGGTGTCATCGCCACCGCCCCGGTGCGGGACGCCCGTGCCCGGGCAACCGCGCGCGGACCTGCCCGGCGTGGCGATCTACGACCGATTCAGCGTCCACGAGTGGGAGGGGCTCGTCTGCCAGATCAACAACGTTTCGCTGAGCGTGAGCTACTCGAGCGCGAGCTGGGGGGCGCCCGGGGCGCGGCTCAAGCGGAGCCTGAACATCTCGGGCATGCTCGCGGACCACACGGGCAAGCGGATCTTCCGCCTCGCGGGCACGCCGCGCCTGCTCGAGCTGAGCGACCTGGGCGGGCGCGACCTGACCCGCGAGGCTCAGGTGCAGATCAACCCGCAGAGCCGCCAGATACGACCGTTCACGCGCGCCAACGCGTCGAGCGTCAACCAGAACTTCAACGTCAGCCTTGGCTCGTTCCGCCCCGGGATCAGCGGGATCGGTCGCGTGGCGATGGAGGTCGATGTGGAGATGGCCGCGGACATCGGGCGGGCGGACCTCAAGCCCGAGGCGACGGGGGATCTGGTCGAGATCTTCCCCAACTTCAGCGCCGGGCTGACGCGGTACCGCGTCTCGGGCGAGGGGGCGCTGTACGCGACGCTCGACTACCGCATCCCGGACAACGACGGGCCGATGCCGGTCTTCCACACGCTGGAGGTCATCAACACGAACGGCGACGTCATCTCAACGACCACCGCCTCCAAGGAGATCGTCACCCGCGACGCGACCCAGGGCCTGGTCTTCATCAACGGCGCCGACGTCGGCAAGAGCGAGATCGGGGCGGTCCGCGTGACCGTGCTCACCGATGTCGCCACGCACACCTTCACGCTCGAGGAGACGAACCTGCCCCTGCTGGGCGAGTGAAGCTAGCCGTCGTGCGACGGGTCGTCCTCGAAGAACCGCTCGTGCTCGCCCAGCGGGTCGGTCGCCGGGCCCCGGGCGAGGAAGCGGACCTTCTTCTTGAGCAGCCCGGTGTCGGGGTGGACGAGCATGGTGTACAGGTCGTTCTTCTCGTCGCGCACGCCCACGTAGCGCAGCCCGTCGAACTCCATCTCGGCGCGTTTCGGGGAGACGCCGGGCAGGTAGACCACGTGCCCGCGGATGCGCACGAAGAACGGCACGCGGGCCTCGACCTGGTCGCCGAGCTGGACGGGGGTCACGCCGTCGCTGTAGCGGGGAGGGAACGCGTCGCCGGCGGGCGGGAGGGGCATGCCCGAGTGTACCGCTCGCCCTCAGGCGCTCGCCACGCCCGCGTCCATGTCCTGCAGGGCGGAGACGCCCCAGTCCCCCGAGCGCAGCGCCTGGATCGCCCGTGTCGCGGCGTTGATCGCGCCCACCGTTGTCAGCATCGGGATGCCCAGGCGGACGGCCGTGGCGCGGATGCGCCCCTCGTCCGTCTGCCACCCGGTGGTGGTGGGGGTGTTGATGATGAGCTGGATCTTCCCATCGGCCATGAGGTCCAGCACGTTGGGACGGGCGCCCGCCTGGATCTTCTGGAGGACGGTGGGGCGCATGCCGTGGCGTTCGAGCAGGGACGCCGTGCCACCGGTCGAGAAGCACGCGAAGCCCATCGCGACGAGCGAGCGGACGGGCTCGACGATCTCGTCCTTGTCCGCGTCGCGCACCGAGACGAACAGCCCGCCCTCGCGGGGCAGGACGATGCCCGCCGCGAGGACGGCCTTGAGGTAGGCGACCGGCATCGACATGTCGATGCCCATCACCTCGCCGGTCGAGCGCATCTCCGGCCCGAGCACGAAGTCCACGCCCGGGAACTTCTTGAAGGGGAAGACGCTCTCCTTGACGGCGAACCGCCCGGTGTCGCGGACTTCCCGGGCGCCCAGCTCGTCGAGCGTGGCCCCCATCATCACCTTCGCGGCGGTCGAGGCCCAGCTCACCCCCTTGGCCTTGCCCACGAAGGGAACGGTCCGGCTCGCCCGGGGGTTGACCTCCAGGATGTACGGGATGTCGTCCTTGACCGCGATCTGCAGGTTCATCAGCCCGTTGACGCGGAGTTCCCTGGCGAGCGTGCGGGCGATCTCCCGGATCTCCGTCTCGGTGCGTCGGTTCATGGAGAAGGCGGGGATGCAGCAGGCCGAGTCGCCCGAGTGGACGCCCGCGTGCTCGATGTGCTGCATGACGCCACAGATCAGGCCCTTGCCGGCGCCCTCGCGGTCGTAGTCCGCGACGACATCGACATCCACCTCCGTGGCGCCGTCGAGGAACTTGTCGATCAGGATCGGGGCGTCGTCCAGGCCCGAGACGTCCACGGCGGTCGCCATGTAGTGCTTGAGCGCCGCCTCGTCCGGGCAGATCTCCATCCCCCGCCCGCCCAGCACGTAGCTCGGACGCACGAGCACGGGGTACCCGATCCGCCCCGCGATCGAGACGGCGTCCTCGAACGAGCGGGCGATTCCCGACTCGGGCTTCTTGAGGTCCAGACGCTCGAGCAGCGCGTCGAACCGGTCCCGGTCCTCCGCCAGGTCGATCGAGTCGAGCGAGGTCCCGATGAGCGGCGTCTCGGCCAGGGCGAGGCCGTGGGCGAGGTTGAGGGGTGTCTGCCCCCCGAACTGGACAATGACGCCCCGGATCGTCTCGCGCAGACGCTCCACGACGTTGAGCACGTCCTCCAGGGTCAGCGGCTCGAAGAAGAGCAGGTCGCTCGTGTCATAGTCCGTGCTGACCGTCTCCGGGTTGGAGTTGATCATCACCGACTCGAACCCCATGTCCCGCGCGGCGTACGCGGCGTGCACACAGCAGTAGTCGAACTCGATCCCCTGACCGATGCGGTTCGGCCCGCCGCCGAGGATGACGACCTTCTGCTTGTCGCTCGATGCGAGGCGCTGCGTCAGCTCGCACTCGGGGGGGACCCGCTCGCCCTCGCCCCGGTCGTTGATCCGCTCGTGTCCGGTCTCGTAGGTCGAGTAGTAGTAGGGCGTGATCGCCTCGAACTCCGCGGCGCAGGTGTCGACCAGCTTGTAGACCGCGCGGATGCCCTGTCCTTCACGGTGGCGCCGGACCTTGAGGATGCTCTCGCTCTTGATGTCCCCCAGGTACAGGTTCGCCAGCTGCGCGTCGGAGTAGCCGAGGATCTTCGCCCGCTCGAGCACCTCACGCGGGAGATCCTCGAGCGAGGTGTGGGCGCACAACTCATCCTCGAACTCGACGAGCTGCGCGATCTGGTCGAGGAAGAAGGGATCGATGCGTGTGAGTTCGTGGATCCGCTCGATGCTCCAGCCCATCTTGAGGGCGTAGCGGACGTAGTAGAGCCGCCCCTGGCTGGGGACGCTGAGCTTGCGCGTGAGCTTCGTCTCCGCGATGGGCCACTCGATGGGCTGCCCGTCGGCGGTCCGCTTGGCGGGCCCGTCCTCGCTCGGGTTCAGGTCCAGCACGACCTGGCCGGTCTCGACGGCGCGCATCGCCGTGAGCCACTTGTCGTTCCGGTCCAGGCCGAGCCCGAAGCGTTTGACCTCCATCGATCGGATGACCTTCTGGAAGGACTCCTTGAAGGTCCGCCCGATCGCCATCGCCTCGCCGACGGACTTCATCTGCGTGGTGAGCGTCTCGTCCGCTTCGGGGAACTTCTCGAAGGTCCAGCGGGGCATCTTGGTGACGACGTAGTCGATGCTCGGCTCGAAGCAGGCGCTGGTCGTGCCCGTGATGTCGTTGCGCAGCTCGTCGAGGGTGTACCCGATGGCGAGCTTGGCCGCGATCTTGGCGATCGGGAAGCCCGTCGCCTTGGAGGCCAGGGCCGAACTCCGGCTCACGCGCGGGTTCATCTCGACGACGACGAAGTCAAACTTGCCATCTTCGGGGTTCGGGTTCACCGCGAACTGCACGTTCGACCCGCCCGTCTCCACGCCCACCTCTCGCATGATCGCCAGCGAGGCGTCGCGAAGGACCTGGTATTCCTTGTCGGTGAGCGTGAGGATCGGGGCGACGGTGACCGAGTCGCCCGTGTGCACGCCCATCGCGTCGATGTTCTCGATGCCGCAGACGATGACGCAGTTGTCGTTCTTGTCCCGGACGACCTCGAGTTCGTACTCCTTCCAGCCCAGCAGGGACCGGTCCACCTGGACCTGGTTGATCATGCTGGCGCGGATGCCACGGGTGACGAGTTCCTCGAGCTCCTCGCGGTTGTAGGCGATGCCCCCGCCCCAGCCGCCGAGGGTGAAGGCGGGCCGGATGATCGCGGGGAGGCCGACCTTGTCGACGAAGGCCTCGGCCTCGTCGAGGGTGGTCACGACCGCCGCCTCGGGCGTCTTGAGGCCGATGCGTTCGCAGACGTCGGCGAACTCCTGCCGGTCCTCGGCCCGGTGGATGACCTGCCGGTCGGCGCCGATCATCTCGCCCCCGAACGACTCGAACATGCCCCGGTCGTACATCTCGCAGGCGCAGTTGAGCCCGGTCTGCCCGCCAAGCGTGGGGAGGACCGCGTCGATCGGCGTCCCGTTGTCCTTCTCCTTCTGGAGAATCTTCCGGACCGTCTCGGGGGTGATCGGCTCGATGTACGTCCGGTCCGCGAACGACGGGTCGGTCATGATCGTCGCGGGGTTGGAGTTGATCAGGACGACCCGGTACCCCTCGGCGCGCAGCGCCTTGCAGGCCTGGGCGCCCGAGTAGTCAAACTCGCACCCCTGTCCGATGACGATGGGGCCAGAGCCGATGATCAGGATCGTGTGGATATCGTCGCGGCGGGGCATGGGCGGTCTCCGACCGCTTGCGCCAAAGCGGCGCAAACTCGATCAGAATAGGCCACCCGGAGCCCCGGGGCCAGTTGCCTCAGTCGTCCACCCGCCCGCGGAGGACACGCAGCAGGCGACCCTGCGCGTCCGGGGGCAACGCCCGGTAGATCTGCGCAAAGAGCGATCGACGCTCCTCGGGCGTGGGGTTCAGCGCCGTGCGCTGCCCGAACGCCGTGACCAGGCGCCGGACCTCTCCCTCGGTCTCCAGGTCCAGGTCCAGCTCCCGGAGCAGCTCCTCGAGCCGCTGGGTCTGCTGGACCGCCACACGGTCGTACGAGCGCTGGATCTCCTGTCCGAGCGCCTCGGCGATCAGCCGCTTGAACGCCTCGGACTCGGCGTGCTCGACGCCCTCGCCCTCGAGCCCGGCCCGGATCTCCTCGTACCGGGCCAGGTGACGCTCCCGGACGAGGGCCTTGTACCGATCCCGCTTCTCCGCGGGAAGGACCCGGGCGACCTGATCGATGAACCGCCCCTGACGCTGCAGGGGACGCAGGTCCTCCACCATCAGGGCGGTGAGCCGGCGTTGCTCGCCGATGTCCCCGCTCGCCCGGGCGCTCTGCAGTTCCACCAGCGTCCGGATGTGGTTGAGCACGACCCGGTCGATCGCTTCGGCGCGGCTTTCGAGGACCGGCTCGATCTCCGCCCAGTCCTCGGAAGTCAGGTCGAGCAGGTCGAGGGCGGCAATCTCGGCGGGGGCGTCGAGGGGGCGCAGGGCGCCGTCGTACCCGCGATCCACCAGCGTCGGCGCGCGGGCCGAGGAGGCCACCGATGGACCGGCGAGGGGGTTGGCGTCCCCCGTCTGCCCCCGGGCGTGACCGCCCAGCGTGAGGGCGAGGGATGCGCCGAGCAGCAGTCGGGTGGTGCGGATCATGCGGGTTCTCCGGTCCGGGCGTCCGGGCGACGAACCACCTCGGGGGGTGGCGCGTACACCTTCTCAAGGGTTCAACGGCGTCGCGCGGGTCGGATTTCAGCCCCTCGGGCTTCCCCGCCGACGTAGCCTTGTCTTTCGACTCGCTTGCCCACCTGCCCGAGGTTCTCGGGCGCCTGAACAGGGGCCGATCACATGTGTGGAATCGTCGCGTACATCGGCTCCAAGCCCGCCCGCCCGCTTCTGCTGGAGGGACTCAAGCGGCTGGAGTACCGCGGGTATGACTCCGCGGGGCTGGCCGTCCTCAACGGCGAGATCGAGGTCGCCAAGGCCGTCGGGCGTGTTGGCAACCTGGAGAAGAAGCTCAAGGACGTGTCCGGCTTCGAGGGGACCCTCGGCCTGGCCCACACGCGCTGGGCGACCCACGGCGGGGTCACCGAGCCCAACGCCCACCCCCACCGGGACGACAAGTCGGGCATCGCCCTGGTCCACAACGGGATCATCGAGAACTACGCCGCCCTGAAGAAACTCCTCACCGAACGCGGGCACACCTTCCAATCCGACACCGACACCGAGGTGCTCGCGGTGCTCATCGGGGAGTTGTACGAGGGTGACCTGGAGGCGGCGGTGCAGGCGGCGCTGCGGGAGGTCACCGGCGCGTACGCGATCGCCGTGATGTGCGCCCAGGAGCCGGACGTCCTCGTCTGTGCGCGCAAGGGCAGCCCCCTCATGGTGGGCGTGGGCGCCGGGGAGTGTGTGGTCGCGTCGGATCCCTCCGCGATCGTGGCTCACACGAGCCAGGCCTTCGCGCTCGAGGACTACAACGTCGCGCGCATCACCCGCGACGGGTTCCGCACCTCCACGATCGACAACAAGCCCGTCACGCCCAAGATGATGCAGCTCGAACTCGACCTCGAGCAGGCCGAGCTTGGCGCGTACGAGCACTACATGCTCAAGGAGATCTTCGAGCAGCCCGCCTCCCTGCGGACGACGATGCGCGGGCGCGTGGACGTCTCCGAGGGCAAGATCGTGCTCGGTGGCCTGATGGACTGCGCCAAGGAGCTGGTCAAGACCCGCCGGTACATCCTGCTGGCGCAGGGGACCGCCCTGCACGCCGCGATGATCGGCGAGTACCTCATCGAGGACCTGGCCAAGGTCCCCGCCGAGTGCGAGTTCGCCAGCGAGTTCCGGTACCGCAACCCGATCATCGAGGACCGCACGGCCGTCATCGCCGTCAGCCAGTCCGGGGAGACGATCGACACGCTCTCGGCGTTGCAGGAGGCCCGCGACCGGGGCGCCCTCTCCCTGGGCGTGATCAACGTGGTCGGCTCGACCATCGCGCGCGAGACCGACGCGGGGGTTTACCTGCGCGTCGGCCCGGAGATCGGCGTCGCCTCCACCAAGGCCTTCACGGGCCAGGTCGCGGTGCTCACGCTCATCGCCCTCTTCCTCGCCCGTCGCCGCTTCATGTCCGACGAGGCCTCCCGGCGCATGCTCGACGACCTGCTCAAGATCCCGGACGCGATCGAGACTGCGCTCGAGAGCAATGACGTCGTGCGCCGCGTCACCGAGAAGTACATCGAGCGCGAGAACTGGCTCTTCCTCGGGCGCGGGTACAACTACCCGACCGCCCTCGAGGGCGCCCTCAAGCTCAAGGAGATCAGCTACATCCACGCCGAGGGGATGCCCGCGGCGGAGATGAAGCACGGGCCGATCGCCCTGATCGACGAGGGGATGCCGGTGGTCTTCATCGCCACCCAGGGCCCGCAGTACGACAAGGTGATCAACAACATCGAGGAGGTCCGGGCCCGGGGGGGGCACGTCATCGCCGTCGCCACACAGGGGGATACCCAGATCAAGCGCGTCGCCCACGACGTGCTCTACGTCCCGCCCGTCCCCGACTGCCTCAGCCCGATGGTCACCGTCGTCCCCCTCCAGCTGATGGCCTACCACGCCGCGGTCCTGCGCGGGCACGACGTGGACAAGCCCCGGAATCTGGCCAAGAGCGTTACGGTCGAGTGACCCGGACCGGGTGGCGGGCGCCAACGTCCGAGAACCACCCGGGGCGTGACCGGGGCCCGAACCTGTCGAGAAAGGGCGACGCGCGCCGATGGGCTCCGATCGCCGACGGGAGCGCCCCGCCGGCCCGGGGAGCCCCGACGTGCCACGCCCAGCCCTCCAGATCACCCCCCTGCGGACCGCGATCCGAGCCTCCGCCCGCGAACTCCTGGGACGCATCGCCCCGCGCTCGCCCGTGGAGGTGATCAGCCCCGAGGAGGTCCGGACGCCGCGCCTGACCCTGCGCCCTCTGGTTGAGTCGGATCGGGAGGCGTTCATCCGCCTGGTGCGGACCAGCCTGGATCACCTGACCCCCTGGGTCCCGCTCCACAACCCGGGCGAGTCGGACGACGCCTTCTTCGATCGCCAGCTCGCCCACGCCCGCACGGGGGACGAGACCGGGCAGGCGTGGCGACGCGTCGGGGCGCTCGCCGACGGGCGTCTTGTCGGGGCGTTCCATCTCAACGCGATCACGCGGGGGCTGAGCTGGCACGCCGACGCGGTCTGGTGGGTCGGCGCCGCGCACACCCGCCGGGGGCTGGCGAGCGAGGGGATCGGCGCGATGCTCCGGTACGCGCTGGGCGACCCGCCCGAGGGCCTCGGCCTGCACGCGGTGCACGCGGGGATCGATCCGGAGAACGTCGCCAGCCGGCGCCTGGTCGAGAAGCTCGGGTTCACCGAGGATCGCTCGCAGCGCTCGCACCTGCAGGTGGGTTCCGACTGGCGCGCCCACGACTTTTTCGTCAAGCACGCCGCCTGATCGAGCGCCCCAAACCGGCGTTTACGGGTTCGCGTCCCCGGCCGGGGCGTTGCCGACCATCCCGGGCAGCGGCTCGAAGGCGCCGTCCGGGCGCACGCGCGCCTGCCCGGTCGCGAGCAGGTACTCGAGGATCGCGTTGCGAAGGTCCGCGATCGCCTGGTCGCGCGCGTTCTCGGCGTCGAGCAGGTCGTTGCGCCGGTCCACGATCGACTGCGGGTCCGAGTCCTCCCGGATGAGCAGCTCTTCGAGGCCCAGCTCGTTGATGCGCACCTGCTCCTCGGCGAGCTGGAGCTGGAAGCGAGCCAGGTCCACGTTTCTCACCGCCTGCCGGGCCGCGATGATCACCCCGTCCCGGAACTCGTCGTACGTCCGCTGGGCGCGCTCGAGCGCGATCATCGCGCGCCGGAGTCCGAGCTTCTCGATGCGCCGGTCAAGGGGGAGGCTGAAGGTGGCGCCCACCGAGTAGTCCAGCTCATCGGGGTCGAGGGAGAACCCGCCGTTCATCTCGTCCGGGTCGGTCGGGAGGCTCACGCTCGCGTCCAGGTTCAGGTCCGGCAGAAGCTCGTTGCGCGCGTTGGCGACCGCGCGCCGCTGATCGTCGAGCCGATCCCGCCGGTTCTGGAGGTCCAGCCGGTATTCCAGCGCGAGCGC
>JBITAG010000027.1:0-6372 GCA_044439985.1 Phycisphaerales bacterium JB059
CGCCTCACGGAGCAGGGCGCCGATCGGTACGCCCTCGCCGCCCCCCCTTCCGTCATCCGAGCCGCCGACGTGCTCACGCGGGGCGTCCACCTCACGGGCGCCCCCGAGGACCGGGGCGTGATCGCCCGCCTCGACGCCGCCCGGATTGAGGCCCTCGGGGAGCAGACAATCGCGGACCTGGGCGCCCTCTCGACGCCCGGGGAGGCCCCGGAAACGCCCTCGTCGCCCCCTGAACCGGGTGAGAGCCCGCCCGAGGGCCCCGCGGGGGACTCCCGCCTACCCTCCCAGTCCCCATGAACGTGGAACGCCTCACCGAGTTCACGATCTACCTCGCCCAACGCCCGGGCGAGCTGGCCGGGTTGCTCGAAGCCGCGGCCGTGGCTGGCGTCGACGTCGAAGGCCTCTCGGTCACCGAGTACAACGAGCGCGGCCTGGTTCGCCTCATCGGCGCCCCCGAGGAGTCGCTCCGCCACGTCATGGAGTCCCTTGTCGAGTCCGGCCTCGGCCCCGCGGTCGAGACGCCCGTGCTCAGCGTGGAGATCGATCAACGCCCCGGCGCGGTCCGCGACCTCTCCGTCATGATGGCCGACGCCAGGGTCAACGTGAAGCACGTCTACCTCTGCCCGGCGCAGAACGGGAACCCGACCCGGGTGATCATCTGCGTGGATGATCTGGACAAGGCGATCGAGACCATCAGCGCCCACGTCACCTAATCCGGTTCATCCGAGACCTCGCCACGCGCACGGACGCCGCCGACGCGAACCGATCAGCCCGGTCAACGCGAAGGCCCCGAGCGGCCCCGGCGTCGGCAGCCACGACTGAAGCGTTAGCGTCCCCGTGATCCGCGTATCCAACGCGCCCGCGACGCCGTCGCAGGCCTCGAAGAACTCGAGCAGCATGCCGTCGGGGAGGAAAGGGCCTGAGAGGCCGACGCAGCCGGTCAGGACGCCGTTCGCGATCGAGGATCACATCGTTGCAGGTCCAGTGCGCCCCGCCGCGGGGCGGGGCTCCCGGGCAGATTCCCCCGAGGGTGCTCTCCGGGGTGGGCGCCGTCGGTGGTGGTCTTTCGGGCGCCGTGAGCGGGCGTGGTGGTGGGGGAGCAAAAACGAGCCACGCCCCCGTCGGGGCGTGGCCGTAGACGAATGTCTGATTTTGGGTCAAGAACCAATAGAGCCCGAAGGCTCAGTGATTAGCGACGACGACGGGCGGCGACGAGGCCACCGAGGCCGAGCAGGGCGACGCCGCTCGGAGCGGGGACGCTGGACTGCAGGGTGATCGAGCCGTCCATGATGGCGTCGATCTCGTCGGTGATGTCGTCGAAGGAATCCCAGAACTCGATGCGGAGCATGCCGTCAGCGAGGACCAGGTCGGGAAGACCCGCGTCCACGAGCTTGACGATGCCGCCCGAGGTGAAGTTGGCGGTACCGGCGAAGTCGTTGCCGGCGCCGACGCTCAGGAAGATGCCAGCGCCGGAGTCCTGCGTCTGGTTGTCGAAGTACATCGTCGCCTCGGAGAGCCAGCTGGCGCCGAAGGTCGAGACGGTGACGTCCCAGCCGATGCCGTTCAGGTCGATGGCCGAACCGGAGGCCAGACCGAAGAGGGCGGCCATATCGATGGTCATGACCACGTTGTTGGCGCTGCCGAGGCCGTCCCAGACCGCGACCTGATCCAGCGCCACGGTGCGGGTGAAGCCAGCGCGAGAGGTCTGCGCGGTGAAGTCACCGGCGGTCGTCTCGGTCTTGGTGTCGTAGATCGGGGCAACGCTCGAGAGCACGTCAGCGCTGGCGCCGCCAGCAAGGGCAGCCAGGGCGGCCGCAGTAATCAGACTCTTCATCTCAAATTCCCTCCTCTGCCTCGCGGCAGAATCTCAGAAACAACTCTTGCCAGCCCTGCGTCTTGCCACGCATGACCAGCAACTTCTCAACACATCTCGAGGAGATCGAACACTCTCTTTGCTTTCACGTCCGCCGCAGGCACGGCGGACGCTCGATCTCTCTCTCACACACTCGAAGGCCCGGATGAGCACCCGAACCCACGAGAAGGGCAGTTTCCCGCAATTGCCCGCCATCCGTCAAGGCCAATTGCGCCTTTCCCCCCGAATTTGCTGGCACAGCTTTAAGTTAGCTGCACGTTCGGGTCTGGATAACCCCTCCAGCTTCCCGATCTTCACACCAAACCCCGCGATGACGGGCCATTGACCCGTTCCACCCCTCCTCCCCGTTGGCTACGATCCCCCGATCGGCGGGCCGCCGCCCCCTTCAGCCCGGGAGTTCCGATGGGTATCGAAGCCGCACTCTCCACCGACCTCGTCCTGACCACCCAGCTCAAGCGGGTCGTCAACTGGGCCCGACGCTCCAGCCTCTGGCCCATGCCCTTCGCCACCGCCTGCTGCGGCATCGAACTCATGGCCACCGCCTGCTCCCGCTACGACATCGCCCGCTTCGGCGCTGAGGCCATGCGATTCAGCCCCCGCCAGGCGGATCTGCTCATCGTCGCCGGACGCATCTCCGTCAAGATGCTCCCCGTCCTCCAGCGCATCTACGAACAGATGGCCGAGCCCAAGTGGGTCATCTCCATGGGCGCCTGCGCCTCAACCGGCGGCGTCTTCGACACCTACGCCACCGTCCAGGGCTGCGATCAGTTCATCCCCGTCGATGTCTACGTCCCCGGATGCCCCCCCCGCCCCGAGCAGCTCCTCGAGGGCGGCATGGCGATCCCGCGCATCATCGACGAGGACGGCATCCCCCCCAAGGGACCCGACGGCAAGCGGATCCCCCTCGGCATTGCCCTCGAGCCCAACCACGCGGTCCGCCCCCAGCCGGTCCCCCTCGGACTCGGCTGAGCCGCCAAGGCCCCGCGATCCGGATCACTTCTCCGTCCGCCAGGGCGTCGGCGCCATCGGCGGACGCTCCTTCAGCGTCGGGTCGATCGTGTGGGCTGGCAGCTCGGCCCACAGCCGGGGAGCCCCGATGGGCTTGCGGTACCCCACCGCCAGGACCGTGTTGAGCCGTGCGACGCCGGGGTGGAGCGGCTGGGTCTTGTCGTGCCAGGACATCGTCTGGCGCAGCGCCTCGGGGTCGTCGAGCATCTCCCGGTGCGTCAGCGTGTCCTCCGGGTTGAGGGGCTCGAACCCCACCTCCCGGAAGTTGGCGTCGAAGGAGATGTTCCGGACCCCGTGGTCGATCGTGTGAATCGTCACGCCCCCGGGCTTGAGCAGGCGCATGCACTCGCGGCAGAACGCGCGACGCGGTCGCTCCTGTTCCTCGGGCGGGTTGGGCGTGTACCGCGTGTCGAAGTTCGTCTCACGCTGCCCGATGTGCTCCAGCACGGACGACGAGAAGATCACGTCGAAATAGTCGCTCGGCAGCGCGTTGGATGAGGCCCCGATGTTGCACCGCGAAATGATGATCCGCGGATCCAGCTCGGGCGGCTCGGCGAGCACACCCGCGCCCCCCGCGTCGTACGGGTCCGCGATCCAGTGCTCGCCCTTCCCGATCGCGTCCAGGATCAGCGTGTTGTCGTTCGCCCCGACCTCAAGCACCCGAGCGTCGGCGGTGACGTGCCGCTTCAGGTTCTCGATCAGGAACCGCTCTTGCCACGTCTTTGTGTTGACGCACGGTTCGAGGTCGTCGTAGTCCGAGTCTTTGGCGTACAGGAGCATGGCGTCATGGTAACGCCGCCTGATCGGCGCCCGCGGTCTCCCGGTCGGGCGGGAAAGAAACAGGGCGCCGGTCGTCTGACCAGCGCCCCGCGTTGATTCGTCGATGGGTGACGTTCGTCTTAGCGACGACGACGGGCGACCATGCCCAGCGCGCCCATGCCCAGGGCCAGCGTGCCCGGGGCGGGGACGGACGAGACCTGGACGTGCAGCATGCTGCCGAGCCCGTAGGTCGCCTCGGGACCCGCGATCGGGTTGGAGGGCAGGAAGAACTCGATGAAGATCTGCCCGTCGCTGACCTCGAACTCCTGATCGGCGAGGATCAGGTTGATCATCTCGCCCGAGGTGGAGGCGCCGGCGCCCACGAAGTCCTGGCTGTCGAACGGGTTGAGGACCACGCCCTCGCCGAGCGAGTTGAAGATCGCGATCGAGACGTCGCTGAGAAGCATCGGGTCGATGGTCGTGGCGTTCACGTCCCAGCCGAGGCCGGTCACCCACATGTCCTCGCCCACATCGAGGCGCATGGACTTGTTCCAGCTGCTGCCCTGGATGTTGTTGTGCACCATGGATGAGATGTTGACGTCGAACGTGCCGGCGCCCTCGGACGCCGCGACCTCGATGGGCGTGGAGGCGATGGTGAGCCCCGTTGCCGATGAGATCTGCCCCGAAGCGCTGCACGCCGCGCCCGCGATGAACGCCGTGATGACCCCAGTCTGAACCTTCATGCTCTACTCCTGTCCAGCGGCGATTTGCCGCGCAACTACAGCACACACCGATCCCGGCAGCAGCCCGCTCAAGGCGAACCTCCCCGGACCTGCTGGACGGTCGTACTCAGCCTGCTTCCTGACGGGCCGGGATCGGGTCTGCACGCCCTACCCCGACATCCCGGATCTCCTCCCCGGGACACGTCCAATAGACACCACGCTGGCGTATGTGCCAGTGGCTCCAGTGATTTCCGTCCGAAATTGTCCGTCCCCCCAAAAACAACCGCGGGACGGGTGTTCCCGTCCCGCGGTCTGCGAGAGAGCTTGAGAGAGCCGGTCAGGCCTTAGCGCCGGCGGCGCCGGGCGACCGCCACACCACCCAGGCCCATCAGGGCCGCGGTGCCGGGCGCCGGGACGACCTCGATCGAGAGCGTGCTCCGGTCCAGGTACGAGACCTCGGGGCCGACGAGCGGGTTGCCCGTCAGGAAGAACTCCATGGTGATCTCGCCGTCACGGACGGGGAAGCCGAACCGGAGGTCGGAGATGTCGATCCAGCCGGAGGCGTGGTAGGCGTCGGAGCCGTCTTCGCCACGCGCCATCTGGCCGTACTCGAAGGGGGAGATGATCACGCCCTGGCCGTCCGAGTTGACGACCGCGATGCGGACCATCTCGAGGTAGTCGGCGTTGGGGGTTTCCGCCCAGAGGTCCCAGCCGATGCCGCCCACGCCGAAGTCGCCGGCGCCGATATCGACCGTGGCGACGCGGGTGAACTGGCTGCCCTGCACGTTGACGTGCTCCAGGGAGCTGATGTTGAACTCGTGCAGGCCCTCGCCGTCACGGGTGGTCGAGCCGACCACGACGCCGTTCACGTCAAGGTTGCGGGTGGACTGGATCACGTCCGCCGAGGCGGCGCCGGCGAGCATGGAAAGGGCGGCAATGGCGGTGATGGTGGTTCCGGTCTTCATGGTCTTGTCTCCAGATCTGAGGCGGTCTGCCCCGGGCCTCGGCCCCGCCGCTCCGGTGTTGATGCACCGATCGCGCCGGCCCCTCGGCCAGTTCCCTGTGTGTCACGCTTTCAGGTCCCCCCGTTGGGTCCGTCGAGCGATCTCTCCTCCCGCCCGGCGACTCGCCGGGTCAGGTTCCCGCGGTTCCTATCCCGCGGGACATGAACACAAGACCCGCGCCACGAGAGGTTTGCAACGAAAGGCACGGCTCTTTCGCGCGCATCGATTGTGCCGTGTACGACGCTCGGTTTTTCTCGGGACATCCGACGCTTCAGGCACGCGCATCACCGTGACAGCCCGCGCCACCCACGCCGTCACAACCCGCAAACTCTCGCGCGCTTCACACGCACGCCGGCGCTCCTGGCGCAGTCGTTCCGCCGGGCGCACACCGCCGCGAAGATCGCTCGACAGCACAACCCGGACACCACGCCCAGGCCGCGCCGCCCGAAGGGCGCACAAAGAAGGCCCGTGTCATCGACACGGGCCGTTCGGGAAGTCTCGCGTTCGATCCGTCGATCCGGGTCAGAGACCCTTCGCCGTGATCCGACGACCACGACGACGACGACCGTTGATGATCTTCCGACCCGACTTGGTCTTCATCCGGGCGCGGAACCCGAGCTGGCGGCGTCGTTTCACGTTGCTGGTGCGCTTGGGGTAATGCATCCGGGCTCTCCGAGGTCTCGGCCGGGCCTTCCCGGCGCGCCCGAACGGTAGGCCCGCCACCCCCCCGGGGCCAGCCGATCCCCCCCTCCGCCACCTTCCCCCCCCCGAATCCCCCGTCTGGGTCCCCTTTCCCGATTCCCCTCTCCCACCTTCCGGCCCCGGTCGATACGCTAGAACGCCCCCGATCGGGACGGTCCCGTGGGGCAGATTTGGGCCGCGACCGCTCGACGTGCGGCCGGCTGTGGGGACCAGGGCTTTGCCCCCCACGCCGCCCGAGTGACGAGCGACCGCGTCCGCCCGCCCGATTCGGCGGGACGGTCATGGGTGACGCCTCGGATGGATG
>JBITAG010000028.1:0-5915 GCA_044439985.1 Phycisphaerales bacterium JB059
GAGGCCAACGCCGATCAGCCGACGCCCGAGGCCGAGGATGGGTTCGGGCTCGGGATCGATGACCTGGCGGAGAGCGTCGAACAGATGCTCGGCGCCTCGAAGCCCACGCCCGAGCCGGTCGAAGCCCCCGAGCCCGAAGCGGAGGCGCCCCGCTCAAACCCGGACGTCAGCGACATCTTCGAGCCCTCCCCCGAGAGCACACCCGAATCAACGACCGCCGAGTCGGGCGATGCGCTCGACGACATGCTCGCGGCGGCGAGCGAGGAACTGCTCGCCTCCGAAGAGTCCGATCCCTCCCCGGTCAATCCCGACGCGCCCGAACGGGTGACGCCCGAGCCCGCGGACGAGGCGGACGAGGGGCTGGGTGAGGAACTGCTCGACGCCGTCGAAACCCTCGGCGACGCGCCCGACCCGGACGAGTCCGCGGCGGGGGTGGTCGAGATCCCGGGCGTCCCCGCGCCGGAGGAACCGGCGCCCGAGCCTGAACCCGTCGAGTCCGAGGCGCCCGCGCCCGAACCGACGCCCGAACCGACGCCTGAACCGACGCCTGAACCGGTTCCCGCCGTGAGCGAGGAGTTCATCGCCCCCAAGCCGGCGGCGCCCCCCCCGACCGGGAAGCTCGCCCCGCTCATCCTCGCCTGGCGTTGGACCGTGCGGATGCTCGGACCGGTCGGACAGCGGGCCACGCCCGCCCTCGCCGACGCGGTGCTCGCGATCGGCAAGCCGCTGCGTGAGAAGCCCAAGTCCGTGCGCGACACCGTGGGGTGGATCGCGCTCTACACCGCCTTTCTGGCGATCTGCCTCTGGATCTTCGCCCTCGGCTTCCGCTCCCCCTCTCCGCCGGAGGTGGGCGACTCGGCGGCGCGGGTCGTCTTCCCGGAGGACGGGGCGCCTCCCGCGCCCGTGCCGTAGACCCCGGCTAGTTGGGGACGGGGGATGGACCGGCGGGCGCGGGCTCGAGGCTGGCGTGCCAGTCCGCGTCGAGCTGAGCGAACGTCACGCCGAAGACGCCGACCGTGGCCTCCTCAAGCGAGGCGCCCCGCGTCATCATCGTCAGCCACTGGTTGCGCGCCTCATCCCCGAAGCGATCGGTCAGGTACCCGATCATGCTCTGGCCCTGCACGTAGACCCAGATCGCGTACGCCTCGGCCTCGCCCCGGAAGTCCGCGAGCTGTGACCAACGCTTGAGTTCCCCGTCGCGGGCCCAGGCGCTCACGAGCCGGTCGTCCCGATCGGTCGGGCCGCTGACCAGCTCCGCCGCGTGCTCGGCGATCCCCTCAAGGATCCACCAGTCCACGTCCGTCGCGCGGTCGCCGAGCGTGAAGGTGACGGCGTGGGCGTACTCGTGCGCGAGCAGGCGCCGGAGCCCGCGCGGGCGCAGCCCGTCCCCGGCGAGGAGCTTGATCGCCTCCCCCGGCTCGTTCCACCCGCCGAGCGGCTCGGTGTACGAGAGATAAATCGAGTTCTGCAGGTGCTGCATCGAGGGGTAGATCTTGATCTGCTGCTCCCGGTCGTTCTCGACCCCGAACAGCTCGTCCACCCGTGCCCGCACCTCGGGCATCAGCTCGACGATCTGGAGGGCAACGGGGAGCTGCTCGTCCAGGGCCAGGGCGGTGTTGACCGCCCCGGCGCGCTCGTCGCGCACGATGTTCCAGTGCTCCCCGGCGTAGAACCAGGGGCCGCCCCCCTCGAGCCCGGCGCCCGCCATCGGCTCGAACCGCGCCGGGAAACGGACCTCCTTCCACGGGCGGCGTTCGCTCACCTTCCAACGCACCGCCAGCTCCCCCACCGCCCAGCCGTGCTCGGAAACCTCCAGCTCCTCCGGCTGGACCAGACGCAGCTCGAACCCGGCGACGGGGTGCTCGCGCAGGTCCGCCGCCCAGGCGCGCTGCTCGGAGAGAAAGACCGGATCGTGCGGGGAGACGTGGGCGAGGTAGCCGCCGACGTCGGCGGCCTCGACGGCGGTGGCCATCTCCGTGAGCGTCTTCCCGACCGCGGCGAGCGCGGCGCTCCGCTCCGCCTCTTCGTCCGCGCACACCGGCGACGCGCCGAGGAACAACGCCGCGACGATCGACCGCACGGGCGCCATGCTCAGAACTCCGCCTGGCGCGGCGCCCTCGGGAAGGGGATGACGTCGCGGATGTTCTTCATCCCCGTGCAGAACTGGATCAGTCGCTCGAAGCCGAGCCCGAAGCCGGCGTGGGGGACGGTGCCATACTTGCGCAGATCGCGGTACCACCAGTAGTCCTCCGGGTCGAGGCCCATCTCGGCGATGCGCTGGTCGAGGACGTCGAGGCGCTCCTCGCGCTGCGACCCCCCGATGATCTCCCCGATGCCCGGCACCAGGGTGTCCATCGCGGCGACGGTCGGGCCCGGGGCGCCGTCGGTCCCCTCGTCGTTGAGACGCATGTAGAACGCCTTGATCTTGGACGGGTAGTTGATGACGGTGATGGGCTGCTTGAAATGCTCCTCGGTCAGGAAGCGTTCGTGCTCGGACTGCATGTCCAGGCCCCACTCGACGGGGTACTCCCACTTCCGGTCCGACCTCTGGAGGATCTCGATCGCCTCGGTGTAGGTCACGGTCTTGAACTCGGAATCGATGATCCCCTTCAGGCGTTCCACCACGCCCGGCTCGATCCGCTCGTCGAAGAAGGCCATGTCATCGGCCCGACGCTCGAGCAGGTCCGCGAAGAGGTACTTGAGCATCTCCTCCGCGAGCTTCGCGTTGTCCGCCAGGTCCGCGAAGGCGATCTCCGGCTCGATCATCCAGAACTCGGCCAGGTGCCGGCTGGTGTTGCTGTTCTCGGCCCGGAAGGTCGGCCCGAAGGTGTAGACCCGCGTGAGCGCCTCGCAGTACGTCTCGACGTTTAGCTGCCCCGAGACGGTCAGGAAGGCCTGTCGCCCGAAGAAGTCCTGGTCGAAGTCCACCCCCCCCTCCGGCGTGCGCGGGAGGTTGGCCAGGTCGAGCGTGGAGACGCGGAACATCTGCCCCGCCCCCTCGGCGTCAGAAGTCGAGATGATCGGGGTGTGCACCCAGTTGAACCCGCGCTCGTCGAAGAAGCGATGGATGCCCGCCGCGAGCGTGTGACGCACCCGCGCCACCGCGCCGAAGGTGTTGGTCCGCACGCGCAGGTGCGCCTGCTCGCGCAGGTACTCCATCGTGTGGCGCTTCTGCGGGACGGGGTACGTGTCCGGGTCCTCGACCCAGCCGACGACCTTCACCTCGCCGGCCTGGAGTTCGACGCTCTGCCCCTTGCCCTTGGACTCGACGAGGGTCCCGGTCGCCTCGATGCTGGCGCCCGTGGTAAGGCGGGTGATCTCCGACTCGTAGTTGGACAGGTCGTTCTTGGCGACGACCTGGATGGCGTCGAAGCACGTGCCGTCGTGGAGTTGGATGAAGGAGAGGCCGCCCCCGGCCTTGGAATCACGCCGGGTGCGGACCCAGCCCTTCAGGGTGATCTCGGCGCCCGGCTCGGTGGCCAAGGCCTCTTTGACGGTGATCCAGGACATGCTGCGGGCTCCTCGCTCGTGGAGCGATGGTAGCCGAGACGGGGGGCGGTTCGGGGGAGGGATCTAGTAGTGAATCCCGTTGATCCACCCGTACGCCCGCTCGGCCCGGTGCTCGTCCCACCAGGTCAGCCCGCGGTAGAGGGTGTTCCCGTTGCGGGTGATCTTCGCGTAGACCTCGTTAGCGACGAAGTCCTTGCCGGGCTCCTGGGCGAGATCGCTCTCCCCGATCCCCGCGTCGAACCGCATCACGCTCGCGTCGAGCAGCAGGATCCACCCCGCCCCCCCGTGACGGGCGCTCACCTGGTCCAGGTTCCCCCACAGCCCGTCGGGCACGCGCGAGTTGTACCACTCGGTGTGCTCCTCGACGAAGACCGGGGGACGCCGGAAGGCGGTCAGGCCCTTCGCGTTGTCCGAATCGAGCCCCATGAATCGGGGCCCCTCCCCCCCGGGCCACGCGCCGCTCTCCCGGTCCACGTAGTACACCCGCTTCTCCAGGTCGACCCGCGCCCCCTGCATCCCCGTGATGAAGGTGTAGTCGAAGTCCACCTCCCCGGACGTGAAACCCGTGTTCGAGTGGGTCTCCCCGTCGTGCGAGCGCCGCTTGTTCTTCGGGCACCCGAGGACCTCGTGCGCGTTGGAGAGGTAGTCGTAGATCGGGCCCAGCTCCCACTTGCCCTCCGAGGCGTTCCAACGCTGCGCCCAGGTCTCCTCAACCGCGGCCCCGTCGAACTCCACAGCCCAGATCTGCTCCCGATGGTCGTCGGCGTACATCGTCGTCGCCACGCCCAGCTGACGCTGGTTGCTCGAGCAGACCGTCGTCCACCCCGCCTCCCGCGCGCTGCCCAGCGCGGGCAGGAGGATCCCGATGAGCAGCGCGATGATCGCGATGACCACCAGCAGCTCGATGAGCGTGAAGCCTTCTCGGACGGTGATTCGGCGCATGCGAGACTCGCGAGGCGGCGGAAGAGCCAGCCGGGCAGCATACCATGCCCATCCCCGATGTCCGAGACGCAAGCCACAACGCCGCCCCTCTCCCCCCTCGGGCTCTCCCGCGACGCCTTCGCCCGCGCGTGCGCCGAGCGGGGGTTCTCCGCGGCCAAGGCCAGGACCGCCTACATCCGATGCATGCGTGAGCGCGACCCGGGGGCCCTCCCCCCCTTCGCCCGCCTCCGCGTCGCCCCCATCGTCCGACGCCTCGACGAGCCCTGCCCCGAGGGAACCACCACCAAGTTCGTGCAGCGCCTCGATCCCCCCGAGTCGGGACGCCTCGCCGAGCAGGGCGTTCCCCACCTTGACATCGAGAGCGTGATCATCCCGATGCTCGGGCGGACCGGTCGGAAGACCCACACGCTCTGCGTCTCCAGCCAGGTCGGGTGCGCCATGGGGTGCGGGTTCTGCGAGACCGCGCAGATGGGGCTGGTCCGCTCCCTGACCGCCGAGGAGATCGTCGGGCAGTGGTGGGCGGCCCGTGAGCTGCTCATCGAGGAGGGACGCGACGAGGGGCAGGCCACCATCAACAACATCGTCTTCATGGGCATGGGCGAGCCCCTGGACAACCTCGACGAGGTCCTCCGCGCCATCGAGTGCCTCACCGAACGCTCCGGCGCCAACATGGCGATGAGCACGATCACCATCTCCACCGTCGGACGCGTGGACGGGCTCCGCCGGCTCGTGGACGTTGTCTCCCGGGAGGGGTGGAAGCGGCTCGGGCTGGCGCTCTCGGTCAACGCCCCGAACGACGAGATCCGGGACCAGCTCATGCCCCTCAACCGAAAGTGGGGAATGCGGGAGCTTCAGGAGGTCATCCTCGACCTCGTGAAGGTCCGCGCGGGGCGCAAGGTGCTCTTTGAGTACGTGCTCATCCCGGGCGTCAACGACCAACGCGAGCACGCCGAGCAGCTCCGGGCGTGGCTCGATCCGTTCGTCCGCACGCCGGATCGCCCGCACATCGGGCTGCTCAACGTGATCCCCTACAACCCGCGCCGCGACTCCCCCTGGCCGGCGCCCAGCGAGGCGAGCGTGCAGCGGTTCATCGACTGGATGCTCGACATGGGCGTCTTCGTGAAGCGCAGGCGGACGAAGGGGCGCTCGCAGATGGCCGCGTGCGGCCAGCTCGGGACCGCCGAGATCCGCGGGCGCCGGTTCACCCGCCTGACCGCCAACGAGTCGCCCGTCGGATGAGCGGGCGTCTCCCCGGACGGCGCGTGGTCTGGACGCTGCTCGCGGCGCTCTACGCCGCCCTCGTCGTCGCCTCCAACCTCGTCATGCCCGTCGGGGACCCCGAGTCTCTCCCGCCCGAGAAACGCTCCGGTGTGCGCGTCCCCGTCATGACCGACGCCGGCCCGGCCGAGCCGCCCGCCCGCGCCCTCATCCACACGCTCGATTGGAACCCCGCCGGCGAGCGC
>JBITAG010000029.1:0-14056 GCA_044439985.1 Phycisphaerales bacterium JB059
CACGGCGAGCCACGCCTTGTCGCCCCCCTCGGCGAAGATCGGGTCCTGCCACGTGGCGCCGAAGTCATGGGAGATGAACAGGTCGCAGTAGAGCGCGGGGACCTGGCGGAGGCTGAGGTAGTACAGCTCGCCCCCCGGCCCGGCGCGGAGCACCGGGTCGGAGCCGAAGACGCCCGGGGTGTGCTCGAGTGCGCCCGCCCAGGTGGCGCCCCCGTCGCGTGAATACGAGTAACCCGCCTCGCGGAAGCTGCTCTCGATCGTGTCGAACTGGCGCCAGCCGATGGCGATGTTGCCCGGGTTCGTGGGGTCGATGGCGATGGAGGGCTCGTTGGCGGCGTCGCCGAGGATGTCCATCCCGTCGGGGGTGGTGTTGACCTGCACGCTGATGAATGGCCCCTGCTGCACGAGCGCGGGGGCTTGCGGGAGCATGACGCCCGGCGCGATGTGCACGGGGAGGGGCTCGGCCTCCGGGGTGGCCTCGTGGAGCGGGGTCGGGTCCGGTGGAGAGACAATCGCCGCGCAGCCAAGCAGGAGCGACGGCGAAAGCGGGACAAAAAGTGGCATGTGGTCACCCTCCTCGCGCGGCGCGGCCGCGAAACGAGTGACTATTCGAGGATCGTCGGCGCCGGATCCAACACGCCGACTACGGGCAGCCGTCCCCGAACGCGCCGAGGAAGGCGAGCACATCGGAGAAGTCGAAGGTCCCGATGGGGAGGGCGAAGTCCGCCGCAGGATCCATCGCGCCGAAGGCGGAGAGGAAGGCGAGGACGTCGGAGAAGTCCAGGGTCCCGAAGGGCTCGGCGAGGTCCGCGGGGCAGGGGGACTCGCAGTCATCGGGGGTGCCGTCCATGTCCGCGTCCTCGCAGGAGGCGCCGGCGCCGCACCAGGATCCGCCGGCGGTGGCGCAGTCCCCCTCGGTGAGGGAGAGGCAGCCGCCGGAGCTGAAGGAGCAGGCGCCGACGGGCTCGGGGCAGGTGGTGGTGGCGCAGGTGGAGCCGTCACCCTGGAAGGCGCCGTTGAGCATGGCGCACTCGTCGGGGCTCAGGCCGTCGGCGCACGAGCCGTCCGGGAGACAGCAGGCGCCGACGGGGAAGCAGACGTGGGTGGCGCAGTCGGTGCCCTCTCCGCCGGGGACGCCCCCGACGAGGGTGCAGTCGGCGACGGTGAGGTTGACGCACCCGCCGGTTTCCTCGAAGCAGCAGGCCTGGGTGGGCTGCTCGCAGACGACGTCGTCGCAGGTGGTGCCGTCGCCGGCGTAGTCGCCGGCGCAGGCGGCCTCGGTGGTCACGGTGCAATCGCCGTCCACGCAGCACGCGCCGACGCCCGGCCCGCAGCTCAGGCTGGACCAGAAGGCCTCGATGCCCCAGTCCCCGGAGGGTTGGAAGATGCCGAGCTGGCTGAACCGGTTCCACCCGCCGAGGAACCCGCAGTCGATGGCGAAGAGCCAGTTGTTCGTCGGTGAGGAGAGCCCGTTCGTGTCGGTGGTGGGGAAGGCGTTGGAGTTCTGCGGCGGGGGGACGAGGCAGGGGTTCTGCGTCTGGTTGTTGTGCTCGTCGATGCGGAAGCCGACGGTGAATGAGTTCGTGCCGGCGGAGTTGGTGAGGATGATCTGGTCGGGATCACCCGGGTCCACGGAGACCTGGATCTCCGTGCCCCCGTTGCCGGGGGGCATGACCAGGTGGGGGAGGATCAGCCCATCGGAGGAGTACTCGGCGACGAGCGTCCCGGTGTTGGGCGGGCCGTCCCAGACGAGGATGGACCACTCGGTGATCGTGGAGACCGTCGCGCCGACGGTGGCGAACAGCCCGTTGATCTGCTCGATCTTGATCGGGTAGGCGCTGGCGGGGATGACGTACTCGGCGGCCATGATCTCGCCCTCGGCGAACCCGCCCTGCGCGTTGTACGCCCCGACGTCCAGGTTCGCGACGTAGGAGGCGCGCTCAATGCAGCCGCGCTCACCGAAGCCGTTGAACCCCTCGTCCAGCACCCGCTGGCCCATCGTCGAGGTGTTCGTCGTCGTGATCCGGTCCAGGTTGACCCGCAGGGGCGTGAAGGGTCGGTTCTCCTGCACCTGCACGCCGGTGATTCGGCCCGCGTGCTCGGCGGTGAAGCCGACGCGGTGGGTGCTCACCTGGGCGAGCGCGGGGGTCGGGGCGAGCAGGCACGCCCCAAGGGCGAGCGACAGGGAACGGATCGACGGCGTCATGGGTAAACCCTCTCCTGAACCCGGGCCTCATGCCCGGCGTGTGCATCATGACCGAAATCGTCCCCGGTGCACAGGGCTATTCGCCGTTCCGCCCGATCAGTTCCCGACCTCAGGCTCCCCCTCGGGAGGGGCGGAGGTCCGAAAAAGGAAAACGCGGACGCCCCGGGGGGCGTCCGCGAAAGGGTCGATGTGGCGTTCGGGATCAGGCGGCGTTGCGGGCGGGGGTGTGCTCGCCGTTGGGCGTCGCGCCGGTCGGGCCAAAGGCGCCCGGGTTGAAGAAGGGGACGCCGAAGGGGAAGCCGTTGATGGGGGTGGCGTTGTTGATGCGGGCGTTCTCCGAGCCGGAGGGGTTCGAGCCGGTGGAGGCGCCGTTCCAGAAGGCGCCGGGGAAGGCGTTCCAGAACGGGGTGGAGGCGAAGGGGGCGTTCCAGAAGCTGTTGAAAGGGGTGTTCCAGATGCCGTTGAAGGGGGTGTTCCAGTTGGCGGCGGGGATGTTGGCGCCGTTGAAGCCGCCGTTGAAGCCGAAGGTGTTGAAGCCGAAGTTGGCGCCCGCGTTGAAGCTGGGGTCGAAGCCGCCGGCGAAGCCCGTGCCGAAGGCGGGGTTCCAGCCGGAGTTCCAGGTGTTGGTGGCGTTGAAGGGGAAGTTGTTCCAGGCGCCGAAGCCCTGGTTGAAGCCGGAGACGCCGGGGAAGCTGTTGAAGCTGCCGAAGGGCGTGGTGTTGAAGGGGAAGGGGGTGTTGAAACCAGTCTGAATGAACGGGTTCATGCGTCGGTGTCCTTCTCTTGAGGTGGAGGGATGCGTCGGCGCCGCCCGGACTCCCGGGCGGTTTCTGCGCTGAGGATCGGTCCACCGAACGGGGGTCTTCAGGGAATCAACCCCAAGGGAGAAGGATTCACCCGATCTGCTCGCCCTTGAGTTCCCGGCTCATGAGCATGGAGATCGCCTTGAGTGGGTCGAGCTTCTCGAACAGGACGCTCTGGACCGCCTGGGTGATGGGCATGTCCACGCGGTATTTCCGGGCAAGGTCCGAAACAGAGCGGCTCGTGGCGACGCCCTCCACGACGAAGGGGATCGAGTCGAGGTACGCCTCGAGGGTCTGCCCCTTGCCCAGGGCCTCCCCGCAGGAGCGGTTGCGCCCCTCCGGGCAAAAGCAGGTGGTCGCCAGGTCGCCGACGCCCGCGACGCCGAAGAAGGTCTCGCGGCTGGCGCCCATCGCCGACCCGAGGCGGGCGATCTCCGCCAGGCCCCGGGCCAGGAGGGCGCTTTTTGCGTTGTACCCGGCGTGGAGCCCGTCGATGATGCCCGCGGCGATCGCGATGACGTTCTGGGTGGCGCCGGCGAGTTCGACCCCGAGCAGGTCCGGGTTGGTGTAGACGCGCATCCAGCTTGAGCTGAAGAGGGCCTGCACCCGCGCGGCGAAGTCGGGGTCATCCGACGCGGCGGTCATCGTGGCGGGGAGACGCCGCACCAGCTCGGTGGCGATCGTCGGGCCGGAGAGGCAGGCGAGCGGACGGGGGGGGCCGTCCGGGTCGTCCCCGCCCGGGCCCTGCATGACGTCCGCGATGATCTGCGTGGGGCGGAGGAGGGTGTCGTTCTCGACCCCCTTGGAGACGCTGATGACCCCGGCGCCCGGTGGGACGTGGGGGCGGAGGCGGGTCCAGGTCTGGCGGATGAACTGTGCGGGGACCGCCGAGACGATGAGGTCGGCTTCCTCGAGGGCGCCCGCGTCGCTCAGGGCCACCCGGATGGAGTCGTCGAGGACCAGCTCGGGGAGCCGCTCGCTCCGTCGGGTCTGGGCGAGCACGCCCGTTTCGTCCTCGTCATGCCCCCAGCAGACCACCCGGGCCCGCAGGTCGTCCGGGTCGGCGAGCATCGCGGCGCAGACGAGGCCCATCTGTCCGATGCCCAGCACGCAGACCTTTGGAAGATCGGCGGGGGAAGGGGGGTTGGCCTTGGGCGTGTCGTTCGGGGTGCTCATCGGGTCCTTTGTTGGGCAGGGGGCGCCGGCCCTTCTCTGCGGAAGGGGTTTGGACGGGGTGAACCGAGCCCCGGATCGACGCGTAAGCGTAGCGGCGCGGGCCTTTACGCGCCGCGCTAGAGTTCCCGCCGCCCGCTCGGCACTTTGCCGGTGGTCCCTTTCAGCAACCGGGCGCCCGCCCGACGGAGCGAAGATTCATGACCCAGGCCGCGACCCACACCCACGGGCACGACCACGACCATGCCCATGAGGATGGCACGTTCGAGTGCTGCTCCCACCATGAGATGGAGATCGACCGGTACATCATCCTGTACCTGGTCGGCGGCGTGCTCGCGATGGTGAGCTGGATCGCGTCCAAGATGGGCGTGACCGATCAGATCGCGATCCTGCCCGCGGTGGTGGGCTCGATCCTGCTCTCCCTCCAGCTCTTCCTCGCGGCCCTGAAGGAGATCCGACGGGGACGCATCTCCAGCTCCTCCCTGGCCGCGCTGGCGATCCTGGCGGCGATGGCGATCGGGCAGTTCATCACCGCCGCCTTCCTCGCCTTCGTTCTGCTCGTCGCCGACCAGATCGTGCGTCGGACGGCGTTCGGGGCCCAGCAGGCGATCGAGGCGCTCGTCGGACTGACCCCGGACGTGGCCCGTCTGGTGCGAGAGGACGGGCGGGAGGCGGAGGTTTCGCTCTCCGAGATCAAGGTCGGGCAGGTCGTCCGGGTCCGCGCCGGCGAGAACCTGCCGGTGGATGGCAAGGTCATCAGCGGGCGATCCACGATCAACCAGGCCTCCCTGACGGGTGAGGCGCTCCCCGTCGAGGTGGACACCGACGCGGACGTCTACGCGGGCACGACGAACCTGACCGGGGCGATCGATGTCCGGGTGACGCAGGTGGGCGAGGACACGACCATCGGCAAGGTGTCCACCCTCATCCGCGAGGCGGAGAACTCCAAGACCCCGCGGCAGATGCTCATCGAGCAGGTTGCGCGGTTCTATGTCCCCGTCGCCCTCTCTCTGGCGGCGCTCGTCTTCTTCCTCTTCAGCCAGAGCGCCGAGGAGAGCACGAGAAACATGGCGGCCCTGACCGCGGTGACGGTGCTGGTGGTCACCTGCCCGACGGCGCTGCTGCTCTCGAGCCCGACGGCAATGGTCGCGGCGTTCGCCGCTGCCGCCCGGCTGGGCGTGATGATCAAGCGGACCAGCTACCTGGAGTCCGCGGCGAACATCGACACGGTGGTGCTGGACAAGACGGGCACGATCACCACGGGGCGTTTCGAGGTCTCGCGTCTGGCGCCCGTCGACGGGGTGGAGGGGGCCGATCTGCTGAAGGCCGCCGCCGCCGCCGAGGCTCACTCGAACCACCCGCTGGCGCAGTCCATCGTGACGACGGCCCGCGCGGCGCGGGTCTCGATCGTGGAGGCGAGCAGCTCGGAGGAGATCCACGGGCGGGGCGTGAGGGCGGGCACCCCGATGGGCGAGCTGCACGTCGGGCGCGCCGGGTGGATCCGTGAGATCGCGCCGGCCAGCGGGGCGCAGATCCAAGGTGTTGAAGAACGCATCGAGGGGATGTCCGGGGTGCACGTCCTGCTCGACGGGAAGTATCTCGGCGCCGTCGGCCTGGAGGACAAGGTCCGCGCGTCGTCGAAGTCGGTGATCGACCGGCTGCGCACGCTCGGCGTGCGGAGCGTGAGCATCCTGACGGGCGACCGCCTGAGCGTGGCCAAGCGCGTGGGCGTCGCGGTCGGCGCCGACGAGATCGAGGCCGAGTGCCTGCCGGAGGAGAAGCACGAACTCGTGCGTCACATGGGTCAGGCGGGCCAGAAGGTGATGATGGTCGGGGACGGGATCAACGACGGGCCGGCGCTCGCGGAGGCCGAGGTCGGCATCGCGATGGGCCTGTCGGGTTCGGACATCGCGGCCAACAGCGCGGGCGTCGCGCTGATGACCGACGAGCTCAACCGCCTGCCCTTCCTCATCGAGCTGGCGCGGCGCACCCGCGGCATCGTGGTGCAGAACATCGCCGTGTCGATCCTCATGGCGATCATCGGGCTCACGCTCGCCGCCACGGGCACGTTCGCGGAGCTGGGCGGGATCGGCGTCGGGTTCGCGGCGCTCTTCCACTTCGCGCCCGACATCTTCGTGGTGGGCAACAGCTTCCGCCTGTTCCGTTTCGGCGAGGACTTCCACCAGGCCGAGGCCGCCGCCAAGGAAGCGGCCAACGCCCCGCGCCGCCAGATGCGCGAGGGCAGCGTCAGGCGCCTGACCCCGGCGCAGGTCTGAGGCCAGCCAACGGGAAACATCAGACGCCCCGCCTGTGGATCGCCACGGGCGGGGCTCTTTCATGGGGTGTGCGACACGGGCCGAGGTTGTCGCCCGCGTCCGGGGCGTGGTCCTACAGCAGCGTCCCCCGCAGGAGCAGCAGCGCCACGACGAAGTAGATCGTCAATCCCGAAACGTCCATGAGGGTCGCGACGAGCGGTGAGCTGGAGGTCGCCGGGTCGGCGCCGACGCGTTGGAGCAGGATCGGGAAGAGGGAGCCGATGAGCGTCCCCCAGATGACGATCCCGACGACCGCGGTCCCGACGACGAACGCCAGACGCCATGCGTGATCCGTCTCGGCCAGCCCGGTGAGGTTCAGTGTCAGCACGGTGAGGAGGCCGAGTCCCCCGAGCACGGAGCCGAGCACCAGCCCGGTGAGCAGTTCCTTGCTGGCCACTTTCCACAGGTCCTTGAAGGAGACCTCCTCGAGGGCGAGCGCGCGCACGAGCAGGGAGGCCGCCTGGGTTCCCGTGTTGCCCCCCGAGGAGATGATGAGGGGCACGAAGAGGGCCAGGACGACCGCCTTGTTGAGGTGATCCTCGAAGATGGTCATCACGCCGATGGTCGCCAGTTGGAGGACGAAGAGCCCCGCCAGCCACCCGCCGCGTTTCTTGATCATCTCGCGGAAGCCGGTGTTCATGTAGGGCGAGCCGAGCGCTTCCATGCCGCCGAGTTTCTGGATGTCCTCGGTGAACTCTTCCTCCGCGACGTCGGCGATGTCGTCGGCGGTCACGATGCCCACCAGCAGCCCGCGTCCGTCCACGACGGGCAGGGCGGTCCGGTCGTAGCGGGCCATCACGCGGACGGCCTCCTCCCGGTCGTCGGTGGCGCCGAGCGCGATGAACTCGTTGTCCATCAGCGACTCGATGGTCTGCGCGGGGTCGGCGAGCAGGATCTGTCGGATGTGGATGTCGTCGATGAGCCGCTTGCCCTCGTCGATGACGTAGACCCAGTGGACGGTTTCCGCGTCCTTGCCGTAGCGTCGGATGTGCTCGAGCGCGTGCTGGACGGTCCACTCCGGGCGCACCCGCACGTAGTCGGGCGTCATCAGGCGCCCGACGGTTTCGTCGTCGTACCCGAGGATGGCCTGCGTGGCGCGCCGATCCGCGGGGCTCAGCGAGCGGATGATCCGGTCGGCGACCTCGACGGGCAGCTCGTCGAGCAGGCGCGCCCGGTCGTCCGTGTCCAGGGACTCGATCACCCGCTGGGCCCGCTCGGCCCCGAGCGCCTCGATCAGCTGCTCCTGCTCGTCGGCGGAGAAGTTCGCGAAGACCTCGCTCGCGTCGTCGCGGGGGAGAACCCGGAAGGCGACGGCGGCGTCGGCCAGCTCCATCGACTCAAGGATCTCCGCCACGTCCGCGTGCTCCAGGCGCGACAGCGTCTCGCGAAGCTCCCGGAACGAACGCTGATCCACCAGCTCCCGGATCGTCGGCTCGATGAGTTGGGCGGTCGGACTGAGCACGCCTGCAGCGTAGCCGGAGGGGCGTCCCCGAGCGGGGCGGTACGCTCTTGCCTCGGAAGGAGCCAACCATGCGACGCCCCATCGGCGCCCTCTGCCTCGCCGCCCTTTGTCTCTTCGCCCTGCTCGGGGGCGCGTCGGGAGAGTACCAGCCCCCGCCGGAGCCCGACGCTCCCCTTCGGCTCGCGATCATCGGGCTCGTGCACGGGCACGTCGAGGGCGTGCTCTGGCAGGCGCGCCAGCGCGGGGACATCCGGATCGTCGGCGTCTGGGAACCGGACCGCGCGCTTTTCGATGACATGGCCGAACGCCACGCCCTCGACGCGTCCCTCTACTTTGATGACCTGGAGTCGATGCTCCGGGAGACCGCCCCCGAGGCCGCGAGCGTCATGACCTCCACCGCCGACCACCTCATGGCGGTCCGGGCCTGTGCGCCGCGGGGGGTCCACGTGATGGTCGAGAAGCCGCTGGCCGTCTCCAACGAGCACGCCCGTGAGATGGCGGCCCTGGCCCGGGAGCACGGCGTCCACCTGCTCACCAACTACGAGACCTTCTGGTACGCCTCCGTCCGGGAGGCGCACCGCCTGACCCGCCCCGGCGCCTGGGCGACCCCGCTCCGCCGCGCCGTCTTTCGGCACGGGCACCCGGGACCGGTCGAGATCGGATGCTCGGCGCCCTTCCTCGAGTGGCTGACCGACCCCGAAGCGAACGGCGCGGGCGCCCTGTTCGACTTCGGGTGTTACGGCGCGAACCTGATGACCTGGCTGCAGGAAGGACGCCGCCCCGTCTCCGTCCTCGCCACCACCCGGCGGCTCAAGCCCGAGCGCTATCCCGACGTGGACGACGACGCGACGATTGTCCTGACCTACCCCGACGCGGTCGGCGTGGTGCAGGCCTCGTGGGCCTGGACGCACGACAACAAGGAGATGGACCTCTACACGGACCACGCCTCGATCCACGCCGCCAAGTGGGACGCGCTCACGATCCGGCGCCCGGACGCCGAGCCTGAGCCGATCCGGCTCGACCCGCTCCCCTCGCCGAGGGACAACGAGTGGTCGATGCTCCGCGAGATCGTGCGTGGGCGGGCCGAACCGGACGGGCTGATGTCGCTGGAGAACAACCTGATCGTGGTGGAGATCCTCGAGGCGGCGCGGACCTCCGCCCGCGAGGGCGTATCGGTCCATCTGCGTGGGGGGTGAGCGCGTCCGCGTCTTCCGCATGACCCGCACAGACGGACCGGGCGGCCCGCCCGCGAGCGCCGGTCTGTTCGGCCCTTGCGTGCGCCCGGCCGATGGAGAAGACGTATCCCCTGAAAGGAGCGTCCATGTCCAGCACGGGCCGTCGCCGCGCATTCACGATGATCGAGATGGTGGTTGTGGTGGTCGTGATCGGCATCCTCGCCGCGATGGTGGCGCCGCGGTTTGTCATGGCCCGCAACGAGTCCGCCGCGGCGTCGACCGTGGAGGACCTGAGGAACATCGAGACCGCGATCGGGATGTACAAGGCCCAGACGGGCGCCTGGCCGAAGGACGTGAGCCGCACGCAGGTCGTGAAGGAGCTGAACCCCTACTTCCGGGGCGGGGTGAACCCCTTCGCGAAGGACTGCCCGATCGGGGGGGTGTACGACTACGAGGGGCCCCCCGCGTGGAACCCGCCGCACATCTCCATCCGCAAGAGTGGCAGCAAGGTCTACACCGAGGCGGACGCCCTGCTCGTGGACAAGCACTTCGACGACGGGAACCTGAGCACGGGGATCTTTCGCAAGTCCGGCTCGAGCCGCCTGACCTACAGCCTCGACTAGTCGAGGCCCTCGCGCTGTGCCGCGCGCCGGATCCCGCGCAGCATCCCCGAGAAGACCATCCCGTGCAGGGGCATCACCCCGTACCAGTAGGCGATGCCGAGCAGACCCTTGGGGGCGAACTGCGCCGTCATCACCAGTCTTGAGCGCGCCTCACCGAGCGGATCAACCCGGAACGAGAGCTGCGCCTCCCCCGGCAGCTTCATCTCGGCGACCAGATCGAGCGACCGCCCCTCCCGAACGCCCTTGACCCGCCAGAAATCCCGCGCCTCACCCACGCCGATGCGCTCCGGGTCGCGCCGTCCCCGGCGCAGCCCCGGCCCGCCCACGAGCTGGTCCAGCCAGCCCCGCAGACGCCACAGCCCGTCCGCCGCGTACCACCCGTGCCCGCCCCCCACGCGGCAGACGGCCCGGAAGACCGCCTCGCTCGGCGCGATGATCTCGATCTGGCGCTCGTCGGTGAAGACCGTGCCTCCCGACCACGCCTCGTCACCCGGCATGGGGCCGGCGCCGGACCAGACCGTCTCCACGCCCCCCTCGGCGTGCCGCCCGAGGGCCGCGGCGATGGACTCGCGGACCGTCAGCAGGCGCTGCGGCATCAGCCGGTTCGCCTCGTCGTCCCGGCAGACGACCCGGTTGCGCAGCCCCTCGGCCAGCGGGCGCGCGATCCGGGGCGTGACCGGCGTCACCAGCCCGATCCAGAGCGAACTCAGGCGTGGCGTCAGCACGGGGACCGGGATGATCCAGCGCCTCGGCAGGCCCCGTTCCTCCGCCATCACCCGCATGATCTCCAGGTACGACATCACCTCCGGACCCCCGATGTCCAGGTCCCGCCCCACCGTTTCCGGAGTCTCAAGGCACGCGATCAGCAGGCGCAGCACATTGCGGATCGCGATCGGTTGACACTCCGTGCTCACCCAACGCGGCGTGACCATCACCGGCAATCGCTCGACCAGGTAACGGAGGATCTCGAACGACGCCGACCCCGAACCGACGATCATCGCCGCCCGCAGCGTCGTCACGGGGACCCCCGACGAGGCCAGGGCGTCTTCAACCTCGCGACGCGACCGGAGATGCTCGCTCAGGTCGTCCCCGAGTTCACCCAGACCGCCGAGGTAAATGATCCGGGCGACACCCGCGTTCTTCGCGGCGGTCGCGAACCGCGTCGCCATCGCCCGGTCCCGGTCGGCGTACTCGTCCCCCGCGGCGACCATCGAATGCACGAGGTAGTACGCCGCCTCGGCGCCCCGGAGGAACGCGGTGAGGCGTTCGAGCGCCTCGTCGGAGCCATCGGCCAGATCGTGCGCTTCGACATGGACCCGGTCGTCCTGAGCCCAGGTCCGCGCAAGCAGCTTGTCCGGCGACCGGACCGGGCAGCGGAGCTGGAACCCCGCGCGCAGGAGCCTCGGGCCGAGACGCCCGCCGACGTACCCCGTCGCGCCCGAGAGCAGGATGGTGGGTGGTGGCTCAGTCACAGTCCGGGCAGGGCGTCGATCGACCCCAGCCCGATGGGCTCTTTCGTGAAGAACGCCTCGCCCGATTCAACCCCGATCCGGGATCCGAAGTACCGCGCGGAGGCCTCGACCCACTCGACCACACGCCGGTTCTTCTCGGGCAGCACGAACTGCGTGTGGTACGCCCGGATCGCGTCGAGCTTGGTCGTGAGCTGCCCCGTGATGTCGATCACGAAACTCGGGTCCGCGACCCAGCGCAGGTGCGTCGCGTAGTAGTAGAACAGCCACTTCGGGTAGATCGGGTCGCCAAGGTCGTGGGTCCTGCCCGTCCAATGGTCGGTCGGCGCGGGCATGTCGATCTTGGTCAGCTTGGCGTCGAAGCGCGCGTCCTCGACGATCCGCGTCACGGCCCGGTGGTCCGGATGGGCGTCCTCGAAGAAGGGCGTGAAGATCACCTCCGCCTGCCACGCCCGGATGACCCCCGCCATCGCGTGCCTCGCCTCGATGGTGTGCTCGACGAACCGGTTGGGCAGGCCCAGCAGCCAGCGTTCGATCGGCCTGGCGCCCGGGTGCTCGGCGGGATCGGGCGAAAGGATCGCCGTCGCCGCGGCGGTTTCCTGCGCGCGGATCTCCGGGCTGCCGTGGGGCGTGGGCTCCCCGTTGGTCACATCGAGGAGGAGCACGTCGTGCCCCTGCTGCGCGAAGCGGGCGAGGGCGCCCCCCATGCCGAGTTCCTGATCATCCGGGTGCGGGCCAACGACGAGGATTCGGGCCATAAGAAATCCAGAGACGGAGAGACAAAGAGAAGCGAGATGAAGCTCTGGGAGGACGCGCGAGACACTCCGTCTCTGGTCTCTGCGTCGCTTCTCTAGTTCATGTCGTTCGCGACGACCACGAATCCGACCATCTCGCTCGGCTCATCAGTCTCGAGCTGCACGAGCACCACCGGGTCCGGGTTGCGCGTGGCGAAGAAGCCGCCGCCCCGGAACTGGTCCTGATACTCGTCCCGGAACTCGTACAGGTCGAGCGTGAGGGTCTGCCCCGGCTCGAAGCCATCGATCGGGCGGCTGAACCGCTCGTTCACCCAGAGCGTCGATGGCCCGAAGGCCCGCGAGGTCGAGTTGGTCATCGTCAGCTTCGTCCCGCTTCGGAAGACCTGGATGTCCACCACCTCCCCCGGAGGGGTCGTCCGCGGGTAGGCCCGGGCGTAGTCCACGTCGGGCGCCCCGCCCAGCACGCGGCAGCCGCCGGAGACCATCATCGAGCCAAGAAGGACGCACGCGCCCACGCACCGGGTTGTCATTGATCGCTTGTGCACGCCCCTATCCTCCCCCCGATGGGCTGCGACGGCAACAACGCCACACCACCCAGCCCCGCGATCGCCCCCGGGGCGGGCGAAATCGACCCCCGGCGGGTCGCCGAGAAGCTCGTCTCGCGCTTCGGCGAGGGCGGGATGGACCCCCGCGTCCGCGCCGTGACCCCCGACTTCGACGCCCCCTTCTTCCAGGCCGGCCTCGCCGGGTACTCCGACGCCGCCATGCGGATCATCGCCCGCAGGCACGGGTGCCCCTACTGCGTCACCGAGGCCCTCCTCGACCGGACCCTCCTCGCCGGGGGGCGCGGCTTCGCCAAGGCGGACCTGGGCGAGATCGAGGACAACCTCCCCGGCGGCGACGAGGACCGCCCCCTCGCGGGCCAGATCATGGGCTCCGAGCCGGCGGAGATGGCCGCCGCCGCGATCAAGATGGTCGAGCAGGGCGCCCGGCGCGAGAAGGAGTACCGGGCGCTGGCAGAGGCGGGCAATGGGCCATGGGCACGAGGCAATGGGAAAGACGCCGCGCCCCCGGGCGCCCTCCGTCCCATTGCCCATTGCCCATTGCCCACTGCCCACGCCTTCGCCGCCATCGACGTCAACCTCGCCTGCCCCGTCAAGAAGATCGCCAAGAAGTCCCGCGGCGGACACTGGCTGACCCAGCCCGAGGGCGCGATCAAAATCCTCGAAGCGGTGCGCGAGGCGACACCCGCGGACATCGCCGTGACGGTCAAGATGCGCCGGGCGTACGACGAGACCGACGAGATGCGAGAGAACTTCCTCCGCATCTTCGACGCCGCGTACGACATCGGGTGCGCCTGGGTGACTGTTCATGGGCGCACCGTGACGCAGAAGTACATGGGGCCGAGCCGGTGGGACCCGATCCGCGAGCTGGTGCGGCGCAACCCCGAGCGCGTCATCTTCGGCTCGGGCGACGTCTGGGGCGTGGACGACATTTTCCGCATGCTCGACTATGCGGGCGTCGCGGGCGTCTCCGTCGCGCGAGGGTGCATCGGCAACCCCTGGATCTTCCGCCAGGCCCGCGACATCCTCGCCGGACGCGAACCCCAGGCGCCGAGCATTCAGCAGCAGCGCGACGTCCTGCTCCAGCACTTCCAGCTCGCGATGGACGTCAACCGCCTCTGGGTCCGCGGCGAGGGCGACGCCCGCGAGCAGCGCGCCGAGCAGCACACCGCCCGGACCATGCGCAAGTTCGCCATCAAGTTCGCCGACCACCACCCCGAGACGCTGGCGGTCCGCAAGCGGTTCATCGCGTGCAGGACGATGCAGGAGTGGCGGGGGGTGCTTGAGGAGCACTACGGGACCGAGATTGCCGCGTCATGACCGACGCGGGCTACGAATCCGGCCTCCCCACCGACCTGCTCCCCACGTGGAGAGCGATCTTTGAGCGCCAGAAGGCCTTCGCCGAGCACGCCTTCAACCAGCTCGGGGACGAACAGTTCTTCGCCGTCCTCGCCCCGGGCCTGAACTCGGTCGGCGTCATCGCCCGCCACATGGGCGCCAACATGCTCAGCC
>JBITAG010000030.1:0-4224 GCA_044439985.1 Phycisphaerales bacterium JB059
CACGATTTCCCCGTGCACCAGCGTGTTGAAATCGATGGTCTGGGCGCCGGCGGCGGCGGTCATGGCGCCGATCGCGCAGAGGCTGAACGTGGTCTTGCGCATGGTTTGAACTCCCCTTCTCTCAGCGTTTCTCGATGCTCGTTCGCCTGGTCGGGCCCCCGCCGGGGAGGCGCTGCGTCTGCAGCGAACATCCGATAATGGCATGCACTGGGGCCAGACTCAAGGGGTCGGGCGCGCTTCCGGCGCCCGGGCCCCGGACGGCGTTTGGCGGGGGAGCGGAAGTGTTGAACGGCGTTGAAGTTACAACGCCGAGGGGGCGGCCCCCACGTCTGGGGGGGAAGAAGTGGGTTGACGTGATTGAGGGGTAAAAAGAAGGCCCGCCCCGGGACGGGGCGGGCCGGATGAGACAGGTTGGGGCGTCGGTTCAGCGACGACGGCGGGTGGGCGCCAGGATCAGCCATCCGCCGGCGAGGGCGAGCAGGCCGGAGGGGGCCGGGATGACGATGTTGTCGTAGGCCGAGGAGCCGCCGGCATGGATGATCACGCGGTCGAACCCGGAGCGGGCGTCGGAGAAGCCGGCGTCAACGAGGGCGTCGGCGGTGATGGGGGAGATGCGGTTGGCGGTGTTGTCGCCGAAGACGACGGTGGCGTCGTAGAAGCTCGACGCGTTGTTGGTGAACTCATCGAAGCCGACGGTGGCGATGGAGTCGCCCCCGGAGAAGAACTCGAGGCGCGAGTACTCCATCACGTTGCCTTCGATGTCCACCACGTCGAAGCCGAAGAGGCTGACCTTGCTGGCGAAATCGAAGATGAGCTGACCGGCGGGGCGGGAGCCCTCGTCGTCGGGGTTGTCGAGGATGCCGTCGCCGGCGCCGGTGTTGTTCTCGGCGATGATGAGGGCGCGCCCGAGCTGCGTCTCGGTGTCGCTGATCGCGAGGTTGCCACCCGCCCACGGGGGACCCTCAAGGTCGGGGTCCGCGGTGCCCATGAGGGAGGTGTCGAAGGCCGCCGCGATATCGAAGGGGCGGTTCGGGTTCAGGGCGCTGACGGTCATCAGCGGCGCGAACTGGTTCGTGACGATCTCGCCGTGGACCAGCGATTCGAAGTCAAAGGTGGTCGTGGTGCCCGCGGTGGCGAGGGGCGCAATCACAGCGAGCGCCGCAGCGGCGGCGGTCTGGCAAGGTCTCATGTAAATCTCCCATCCGGAACCTTGAACCGGCCCTCGGGACACTCCCCGAGACGCCTTCCCCCGGTCCTTGGTCCGAAAGTACCTCAGGACCTGTAAAAGACCACCGATTTGCGAGGTCGACGCGAAAAAGACCCCAAATTGACACCGGGGTTATCGGACGGGATTGCTAAGTGCTTTGGTTAGCTGATGTTGCGTGGATCTTCGCCGCGCTCGATCGCCTCGATCTTCCGGGTCCGGCGCTCGTGTCGACCCCCCTCGAAGGGGCTGGCGAGCCAGGCGTCGGTGATCCGCTCGATGAGGTGCTGTCCGAGCAGGTCGCCGGAGAGGCAGAGGACGTTGGCGTCGTTGTGGGCGCGGGAGAGGCCGGCGGTGAGTTCGTCGTGGACGACGGCGGCCCGGACGCCGTCGATCTTGTTCGCGGCGATCGACATGCCGATCGAGGTGCCGCAGATCAGGATCCCGAAGTCGGCCTCCCCGTTGCGGATGGCCTGCCCGACGACGTAGGCCTGGTCGGGGTAGTCGCAGGGGCCGTCGCACTGGCCGATGATGCTGGCCTCGTGCCCGGCGCGCTGGAGGTGCTCGCAGAGGCGTTGGGCCTGGGAGGCGCCCCGATGGTCGGCGCCCAGCACGATTCGAAGCGGGCCGTCACTCATGTCGTCAGCTCCTCGAGGCGCGCCCGGATCAACTCGGCCAGGCGCTGGGCGGTCTGACGATAGACCTCGGCGCCCATCCCGATCGGATCGGGCACACTCCCGTCCGGGTCGAGCGGACGGATCTTGGCGGCGTGTTCAGGCGCCAGGGCGCGTGCCGCCTGCGCGTGGGCGGGCGTCATGCACCAGATCACCTCGGCGCTCTCGATCATCGCGGGGGTCAGGGGGTTTGAGCGGTGTCCGCGCAGGTCGAGCCCGAGGTCCTGCATCGCTCGGACGGCCTCCGGATTCGCGGGGGCGCCCAGGCCCGCCGCCACGCCGGCGCTCAGGACGCGGAAGACCTGCTCCCCGGGGGCGCGCTCGGCGAGCATCCCCCGGGCGATCGCCTCGGCCATCGGGCTCCGGCAGGTGTTGCCGGTGCAGACGAACAGGACAACGCGCTCGCGCACGCGGCTCTCGGGCTCTGGCTGGGCGGGGCGGGTCATACCCAACGAGTGTACCCGTCGTTCAGGTCCGCTCGGGGGGAAGGGCGCAGGCCCCCGCGTTGCACGGGCGGTTGGAGGCGACGCGTCGGTAGACGCGTCGGCCGACGTGGGCGATCCCGGGCAGGTACATCAGGCACGCCGGGATCAGCCCGAGGGGTGTCCGACGCAGGGCCAGGCGCATCGCGGGGAATCCGACCAGCACGCGTCCGTCGCGCGTTCGCATCGGCATGCCCGAGTCGGCGACCTCCATGGAGACGGGCAGCTCGGCCTCGGGGGTCGCGTGCAGATCGCGGACGTCGAGCCGCCCCAGCCAATCGAGGCGTCGGAGCCAGCGCATGGCCCGGCGGCAGTACGAGCAGTGCCCGTCGAGGTAGACCGTGTCCCGTTCCGGGTTCGCCACGGGGGATGGTAGGGGGCGGGGGGAGGCGGGTAAGAGGGGTGTTCGGGGTGGCGTGGGGGGCGGAGAAGCAAACGGGGGGCATCCATCGGGCCTGGGCGTCGTATAGTGGTGGTGACGCCGGGGGACAGGCCCGCACGGGGTCCATGAAAGGCCCCGGTGGGGACACGCAAGGAGCGTCCAGATGACAGTGCATCCCAAGGTGGGCGCCGACGCGTCCCGGTCGTCCGCCGGCTTCTCGCTGGCCGAGCTGTTGATCGTGATCGCGATCATCGCGTTGCTTGTGGCGATCACGATTCCGGCGTTGGGCGGGGCGCGGACCGCCGCCCGGAAGGCCTCAACCTCGCAGCTGATCTCCAGCTTCACGCAGGCTTCCGCCTCGTTCGGGAACGACAACTCGGGGCGGGCGCCCGGGCTGTTCTCCGTCGCGGACATGGGGCATTCCGAGAACGAGGACGAGGGCATGAGCGCGATGGAGAACGCGATCCTCGACCTGGCGGGTCAGGACGCGATCCTGGGGCGCTTCGACCAGATCTCGACGCCGACCAACAACAACGCGGTGCTCGTCGGCCCGCGTTCCGATCAGAACACGAAGTACTGGGTGGACCCGACGCTGATCGGGACGGGGTCGTCCTACTTCGAGCTGTCGCCGGAGTATTACGTGGCGCAGCTGCGCGGGGCGCAGCAGGTCCAGACGCCGATGGAGCCGGTCGGGCACGCCGCGGACGACGAGGAGGACCCGCAGCTCCGGGACGTGGTGGACGCGTGGGGCCAGCCGCTGCTGCTGTGGGTCGAGGACGAGTTCGGCCCGGCGCGGATCGATCAGAACGCGAGCGACATCGCGGCGGAGCGTCTGAAGTTTGCCGCGATGGGGTCCGACACGGGGGGCGGGTCGGAGTTCGCCAACTCCCACTTCTACTGGATGTCCAACGCCGCCTTCCTGCAGGCCACGGAGCTTGGCAAGAAGGGATTCAACATGGACGCGGATCCGATGGACGAGGAGACGAGCATCATCGGGTCCGGCGTCCGAGCCGCGGCGGGGGATGACCACATCGTCGAATCGCTCGCGGCCCTGCTGGGCAACCCCGGCTTCACCCAGCTCCAGGATTCGGGCGGCACGTTCTACAACCCAGAGGATCTCCTCCCGGGTTCGTCGCGTGGGAAGATCGTGGTCCACTCCGCCGGCGCCGACGGTATCTACCTGAGCACCAAGGACAAGGGGCTCGCCAACGCGACGGACGACGGGGACCACATCGTCTACGGCACAAACTTTTACACCCCGGGCGCCGCGACAGGGGACCCCGACCTGCGCTATAAGGATGACGACGGCGCCCCGACGAGTCTGGACGTCATCGCGGAGTTCGACGACATCGTCGTCGGCTCCAAGTAGACGGGCCGTCTTTCCAACCTTGCCCCCCCCCAAGTCGCCGGCCCATTGTTGGGTCGGCGGCTTCCTTTTTGGCTGGGGCGAGGCCGCCCCCCGGGGTTGCATGCGAGCGATTC
>JBITAG010000031.1:0-8677 GCA_044439985.1 Phycisphaerales bacterium JB059
GGGAAGGGTCTCCGCAAAACGCACGCCGCCCATCCCCGCGCCGCGTCCAACGCCGCAGGCTCCCAATCCCCCCGGGCGCCACGACGCGCCCGCCTCTGCGCCCTCATGCCGCGCCGCCGACGTCACCGACCCGAGGACGGGTTCCGCCACGGGGGCGGCTCAGTATCCTGCTGCCCATGCGCAAGCCGATCCTCATCGTCGCCTCGCTCTTCGCGCTCGGATCGCTGGCGGCGTACGCCGTGGCGATCCTCAACATCAACTCCGACACCGGGGAGGTCTACTCCGACGTGGGCAACGCCGCGATGCTCCTGGGCTGCTTCCTCGCGATCCTCGCCCTGCACGCGCGCGCCCCGGCGGCGGGAGGGACTCGCGCCGCCGGGTGAGGGCGCCCCCGGGGACGCTCGGGCGGACCTACAACTCCGCCCCATGAGAGTCGCCACCTTCGACCGGTACGGTCCCCCCGAGGTCGTCAAGATCGTGAACCGCCCAGACCCCACACCCGGGCGCGGACAGATCCGCGTGCGGGTCGTCGCCACCACGGTGACCTCGGGCGAGGCCCGCATCCGCGGATGGAACATCCCCTCGCCCCTCTTCTCGATCCCCGCTCGCCTCATGATGGGCGTCACCCGTCCCCGCCGCCGCGTGCTGGGGGTCGAGTGCGCGGGCGTGGTGGACGCGGTCGGAGAGGGCGCGACCCGCTTCAAGGTCGGCGACGAGGTCATCGCCTGCCCGGAGTTCAAGGGGGGCGCCCACGCGGAGCTGCTCCTGATCGACGAGCACGCGTGCGTGGTCCCCAAGCCCCCGGGCGTGAGCTTCGACGAGGCGGCGGGGGTCTCCTTCGGCGGGTTCACCGCCCTCTACTTCCTCGAGGACCGCGCGCGGGTCCGCCCCGGGCAGCGGGTGCTGATCTACGGCGCCTCGGGGAGCGTCGGGCTGGCGGGGGTGCAGGTCGCCAAGGCCCTCGGGGCCCACGTGACGGGCGTGTGCAGCGGGGAGAACATGGAGCTGGTCCGCTCGGTGGGCGCCGACGAGGTGATCGACTACACGATGCACGACGTGACGGGGCTGGGGGAGACGTACGACGTGATCTTCGACACGGTGGGGAAGACGAGCTTCCGTCGGTGTCGCCCGATCCTGCGCGCGGGTGGACGGTTCGTGGCGGCGGTGATGCGGGCGCGCGAGGTGGCGCAGATGGCGTACACGCCCCTCGTGGGCCGCGGCCGGGTGATCGGTGGGGTGGCGGTGGCCTCTCAAGAGAAGCTCGAGCGTCTGGCGGGGATGCTGGAGGCGGGGACGATGCGGACGGTGATCGACTCGACGTACCCGCTGGAGGGGATCGTGGAGGCGTACCGGCGGGTGGAGACGGGGCACAAGCGCGGGAGCGTGGTGATTCGGGTGTCGGAGGCGGACGGGGGGCGGTAGGCTGCGGGCATGGCCGACCCGCCCGCGAGCCCGAAGGCGTACCTCGACGCGCTCCCCGAGGACCGGCGCAAGGCCCTGCGCGCGATCCGGACGACGATCCGGAAGAACCTGAACCCTGGGTTCAAAGAGGGGATCCAGTACGGGATGATCGGGTACTTCGTGCCGCACTCGGTCTACCCGGAGGGGTACCACTGCGATCCGAAGCAGCCCCTGCCCTTCGCGAGCCTGGCGTCGCAGAAGAACCACATCGGGATCTACCTGTTCTGCCTCTACTCCGATCCGGGCGCGATGGAGCGGTTCGTGAAGGAGTGGAAGGCGACGGGGAAGCGGCTGGACATGGGCAAGTCGTGCGTCCGGGTGAAGAAGCTCGAGGACGTCCCGCTGGAGGTGCTGGGGCGGGCGATCAAGCGGGTGACGGTGAAGCGTTTCGTTTCGGCGTACGAGAAGGCCCGGGACGAGACGTGGAGTCCGAAGCGGGCCGCGAAGAAGAAGGCGGCAAGCAAGAGAGCTTGAGGAGGGAGAACCGATGAAGGCATCGAAGCAGGCGCGGCGGGGTATCTTGCTGGGCGTCGCGATGGGCGTGTGCTCGTTCGTGGGCGGCGGCGCGTGGGCGCAGCCCGGCGCGCCGGACGACGGCGCGCGGATGTACGAGGGGTTCGGGGACTACGAGCGGGTGATCACGACGGATTCGCCCGAGGCGCAGCGCTGGTTCAACCAGGGCATGCAGCTGATGTACGGGTTCAACCACGACGAGGCGATCCGGTCGTTCGAGCGGGCCGCGCGGGCGGACGACTCGGCGGCGATGGCGTGGTGGGGGATCGCGTACTGCCACGGGATCAACATCAACGACCCGGAGATGCGCGGCGACCGGTCGCGGCTGGCGCGGGAGGCCGCGGACGAGGCGATCGCGCGGCTGGACACCGAGTCGGCGGTGGAGCAGGCGTTGGTGATGGCGGTTTCGGCCCGGTACGTGTTCCCGGCGCCGGAGGATCGCTTCCCGCTTGATGAGGCGTACGCGCGGGCGATGGGGGACGTGTACACGCGGTTCCCGGGAGACGCGGATGTGGCGGCGTTGTACGCCGAGGCGCTCATGAACCTGCAGCCCTGGGACTACTGGACGGCTGACGGGGCGCCGAAGGGCCGGATCGAGGAGATCGTGGCGGTGCTCGAGGGGGCGATGGAGGCGGACCCGGGGCATCCGGGCGCCAAGCACTTTTACATTCACGCGGTCGAGGCGTCGAAGGCGCCGGAGCGGGCGCTGGCCGCGGCGGAGGCGCTGACGGATCTGGTCCCGGGCGCCGGGCACCTGGTGCACATGCCCTCGCACATCTTCATCCGTGTGGGGCGGTACCAGGACGCGGCGGCGTCGAACCGGGCGGCGATCGAGGCGGATCGCCGGTACTTCAGCGTGGCGCCCGAGCCGCAGATGTACGCGATGTATTACGCGCACAACCTGCACTTCCTGTCGTACGCGTCGATGATGTCGGGGGATTTCGAGACGGCGATCGGGGCGGCTCGGAGTCTGGAGCGTGAGGTTCCCGAGGCGCCGCTGCGGGAGTTCGCGGGGCTGATCGAGGGGATCATGTCTGCGACGTTCCACGTGCTGATCCGGTTTGGGAAGTGGGAGCAGATTCTTGAGGAGCCGGACTACGCGGATTGGCGGTTGATGTCGCGGGCGACGCGGTTCTACGCCCGGTCGATCGCGTGCTCGGCGCTTGGGCGGACCGAGCAGGCGCACCGGGAGATGGAGGCGTTCGAGGAGGCCGTGGCGGCGGTTCCGGAGGACTGGATGGTCTTCAACAACTCGGTGCACGACGTGCTCCCGATCGCGCGGGCGATGATCCGGGGTGAGCTGCTTTTCCGGGAGGGGAAGCGTGAGGAGGCGTTCGCGGTCCTGCGTGAGGGCGTCGCGTACGAGGACGCGCTGGTGTACGACGAGCCGCCGGCGTGGATGCTCCCGGTGCGTCACGCGCTCGGGGCGTTGCTGATGGCGGACGGCAAGTACAAGGAAGCGGAGCGGGTCTACCGGGAGGACCTGGAGCGGAACGTGGGCAACGGGTGGGCGCTGACGGGGCTGCGGGAGTCGCTGGCGGCGCAGGGGCGGACGGAGGAGGCGGACGTGTGTGACCGGCTCGTCGACGTCGCGTTCGCGGGGGCGGACACGGAGGTGACGTCTTCGTGCTTCTGTGAGCCTTGAGTGGGGGGGGTGGGCGAGTTTCTGTTGGACCGATCTGATTCGTGCCACGGACCGGAGGACGGGTCCGTGGCACGGGCGACGTCTCGGCTCGTCAAACAGAACGTAGACCGGGCGGCGGTGATGGCGTTGGTTGTGCGCGGGCCGGCGGGGTAGGGCAGGAGGGCTACTTCATCTTGATGTCGAGGTAGGCGTCGACGACCCCGGCATCACCGGTTCCCTGCCACAGCCACCGGCCGTTCCACCGGAGGTGGCCGTTCTCCACGCGGCCTGTTCCCCTAACGTTCTTGAAATGGACGCCTTGCCTGCTCTTCTTGGGCAAGACCGAAGTCACGACGAAGTTGGCGCCCTGCCGCTGTAGCAGCCAGTGGTTGGTTCCGTGTTTGTCCGTGACCGAGAGCGTTGCGCTCGTGTCATCGCTGCTGATGACCTTGACGGTCGCGACACGGGCGCCGGCGCTCTCGCCGAAGAGCGTTCCGGTCCACTCGCTGCCCTGCGGGAGCGGGTTGGGATCGGGCTCTTTGTTCCGGTTCCCGGCCTTCCCGGCGACCTGTGCGCGGGGCGGGGCGCCGTCGATGACGGGCTTGATGCGGGCGCTGTTGATGCGGACAGCGCCGTCCCTGGCGAAAAGTTCGATGATGGTGGTTTCGGACACGTAGGCGTGCGAGCGATCGATCGGGCGGGTGAGGCCCAGGTCGGCGGCGACGAAGTCCTCGTCGACCGTGAGCAGGACGCGGAAGCGTCCCCGGTCATCCGGGTCGGCGCGGACGGCCAGGCGCGTCCCCTCGGCGGACTGAAACTCCACGGCGCGCGACGCGTCGTCGTCGATCGCCTCGGCGGTGACCTCGAGGCGGAACGGGAGCGAGACATCGTTGGGCAGGGCGATGGGCTGGTCCGGGGTCAGTGTGACCGGCTCGTCCGGCGACGGGAGCGGGAGTGCTCGCCAGGGCGTCAGGTCCCAGTGGCTTGAAAAGTGTTCGGCCTCCTCAGTGAACAGCTCGGCTCCGCCCGGTTCGAGTTTCGCTTTGTTGTACGCCTTGGTCATCGCCTCGGCGGCCTTGGCGTACCCGCGCCGGATCGAGTCCGCGGCCCGGACGTCCGGGATCTGGCCCCTTGATTCGTAGGCGTCGATCTCGGCGAGCAGTTGGTCCGTCTCCGTGGTCGTTCCGCTCTTCTGGACGGAGCGCTTCTTGGACTCAAGCTGAGACTCGATGCGCTTGCGCAGGCGTTCGAGGTCGCGCTCGTAGATCGTCCGCTGTCTCGCGAGCTTTGCTTCCACCTCGGTCGGCGCCTGGGCGATCGCCTTCGGTGGGGCAACGAAGGAGAGTACGAGCGTGAGGCTGGCGAGGAGCATGGTGAGGCGCATGGTTCGTCCTTCTTGGCGGTTGGGGAGCGGCGCAAGATAGCGTGGAGCACAATGGATGGCGAGGGGGTTCGTGCTGACCAAGTGAAGAACCACCCTCCGGGCGGAGGGTCAGTTGAGGCTCGCTCCGCATTTGCGGCAGTAGAGCGAATCCGGCTCATGGGATTGGTCGGCGCAGCGGGGGCACTCGCGGGCGGCGATGGGAGCCGCCGGGGTGGGGCGGGGCCTGGCGCGGGTGAGTTCGGCGGTGACGATGCCGGTGGGGACGGCGATGATGCCGTAGCCCATGATCATGACGATGGAGGCGAGCATGCGTCCGGGGACGGAGACGGGCTCGATGGAGCCGTAGCCGACGGTGGTGAGGGTGACGATGGCCCAGTAGATGCCCTGGGGGATGGAGGTGAAGCCGGAGTCTTCGCCCTCGATGAGGTACATGAGCGAGCCGATGACGACGGTGAAGGCGCTGACGCCGACGATGAAGACGATGATCTTCTCGCGGGCGGCGTGGAGGGCTTCGAGGAGGATCTCGGATTCTCCGACGAAGCGGGCGAGCTTGAAGACGCGGAAGACCCGGATGAGGCGCAGGACGCGGATGATGATGAGGGACTGGGCGCCGGGGATGAGGATGGAGATGAAGGTGGGGAGGATGGAGAGCAGGTCGATGACGCCGAAGAAGCTGCGGGCGTAGCGGGCGGGTTTGCGCGCGGTGATCAGGCGGGCGACGTACTCAAAGGTGAAGATGATGGTGAAGGCCCACTCGGCGGCGAGGAGGAGGTCGCCGTACTCGCTCTTGATGCTCTTGACGCTCTCGAGGCAGACGGCGAAGACGGAGAGGACGATGGCGATGAGGAGGGCGATGTCGAAGGCCTTGGCGGCGGGGGAGTTGGTGGTGAAGATGATGTGGCCGAGTCGCTCGCGCCAGGTCTGCTTCGCGTCCGTGCCGGGCATGGGTGGAGTCTACTTCCTCGCGCGGAGCGCGTCGGCGGGGGATCAGGCGATGGGGGTGCTCTGGCCCATGCGTCGGGCCGCGGCCCAGCCTCCCATGACCAGGGCGCCGAGGCCCCAGAGGAGGAAGAGCGAGTGCGTCGCGAGGGGGAGGACGGCGAGCGCGATGCCCGCGACAACGCTCGACGGCTCCTGATTCCCCCTGCCTCGGAAGAAGAGCAGGACGCCCAGGGCGCTGAGGATCAATCCGGAGATGAGCATCGGGGGAGACAGGTCGAGCATGGGGCGCCCTCCGATTCAGAGATCGGATCGAATCGGACGGGTGGCGCGGTCCGCGGGCGGGGATTGAGCGCCGGGGCGGGATGGGGCGTCACAGACCGGCGCGGGCGTCCCAGAACCGTGTTGGTCAGTCGTCGTCGGCGGCCTGGTGGCCCGCGACGTACCCGGCGCCCGCCCCGGCGGCGGCGCCCGCGGCGACGGCGCATCCGGGCGCCGTGATCCAGGCCGCGGCGAGCAGCGTGACGAGGAGCAGGAGGGTGAGGTCTTCGGCGTTTGAGCCGGACCGGGGGGCGTGGGGGGAAGTGTTCGAGCGCATGCTTGCCTCCGTTCGCGTGACAGAGGAGGATGCGGCGGGGAGATGAAGCGGGGACGAAGGCGGGATGAATGCCGCTTCACCTTTTTGGGGGCGGGGGCGTGGAGGAGGGACGTGATGGGGATTGAGGTGGTGCGGCTCGGCGGCGCGGACGCGGGGGCGTACCAGGCGATTCGGCGGGAGATGCTGGAGGACGCCCCGTGGGCGTTCCTGGCCTCGCGCGGGGATGACTCGGCGGAGGACACGGCGCAGCTGCAGCGCCGGCTGCGAGACCCGGAGAACGTGATCCTCGCGGTCCGATCGCCCGAGGGGGTGGCGGCGGTGGCGGGGGTGCGTCGGATCGAGCGGATGAAGATGCGGCATTGGGCGTCGGTGTGGGGGGTGTACACGTCGCCGTCGTACCGGCGGCGGGGGTACTCGCGGGCGTTGCTTGAGGGGGCGATCGAGCTGGTGCGCACGTGGGGGGGCGTGGAGATGCTCGGGATCGCGGTGTCGGCGAACGCGCCGGAGGCGCTGCGGCTGTACGAGTCGGTGGGGTTCGTGGCGTGGGGGCGTGAGCCTCGGGTGACGCGCGTGGGGCAGAACACCTACGACGAGATTCACCTCGCGATGAGCCTTTGAGTCTGGAGGAAGAGGGGCGTGGGTCTACAGTGGCATGAACCCCCGGAGGAGATTGCCATGCAGATGCGTCCGCTCGGAGAGTCAGGGATTCAGGCCTCGGTCGTCGCGCTGGGCGCGTGGGCGATGGGGGGATGGATGTGGGGGGGCGCCGACGAGGAGGACGCGGTGCGCGCCGTGCACGCGGCGATCGATCACGGGGTGAACATGATCGACACGGCGCCGATCTATGGGTTCGGGCACTCGGAGATCGTGGTCGGGCGTGCGATCAAGGACCGGCGCGATCACGTGCTCATCGCGACCAAGTGCGGGATGGTTCCGGGGACGCCCGGGGGGCGGCTGGCGTTCCGATCGACCGCGAAGGGGGCGCACGACTTCGGGCACATCCCGGTGTCGATCTGGAATGATCCGGAGTCGATCCGCTGGGAGGTCGAGTCGTCGCTCCAGCGGCTGGGGACGGACCGGATCGATCTGTACCAGACGCACTGGCAGGAGGAGCAGACGCCGATCGCGGAGACGATGGGGTGTCTGTTGCGTCTGAAGGAGGAGGGGAAGATCCGGGCGATCGGGGTCTGCAACGCGACGACGGAGCAGATGGAGGCGTACCGGGCGGTGGGGAGGCTCGACTCGGATCAGGAGAAGTACTCGATGCTCGACCGGGGGCTGGAGGAGGGGCAGCTGGCGTACTGCCGCGAGCGTCAGACGGCGGTGCTGGCGTACTCCCCCCTGGCGTTGGGTCTGTTGACGGGGAAGATCGGGGCGGAGCGGGAGTTCGGGGAGGGGGATGTGCGTCGCGGGCGTCCCCGGTTCGCGCCGGGGAATCTGCGGCGTGTGGCGGAGCTGCTGGGGCGGTTCGAGCCGGTGCGGGAGAAGCACGGGTGCACGGTGGGGCAGCTGGTGATCGCGTGGACGGTGCGTCGGCCGGGGCTGACGCACGCGTTGGTGGGGGCGCGGAACGCGGAGCAGGCGATCGAGAACGCGGGGGCGGGGCGGATCCGGCTCTCGGAGGAGGATCTGGGGCTGATGGACGGGGCGATCGCGGAGCTGGGGCCCTCGATCAAGTGAATCGGTGTCAGGGGCGGGGCGCTAGACTCGGTCTGACCGGAGGCTTGCTTAGGAGGAAGCTGACATGCTGAAGATGATTGCCGGCGCGGCCGCCGCGCTCGTTGGCCTGGCGCTCGTCGCCCAGGCGTCCACCCAGCCGGAGGGCGCGGTCGCGTCCGAGGCGGAGACCAGTGAGGAGTCGTTCGTGTACGTGCATCTGAAGACCAGCGAGGGCGATATCTACCTCGAGCTGAACAACGAGAAGGCGCCGATCAGCACGGAGAACTTCGTGCAGTACACCGAGGACAAGGCGTACGACGGGACGATCTTCCACCGGGTGATCCCCGGGTTCATGATCCAGGGTGGCGGCTTCGAGCCGGACATGACGCAGCGGAAGACGCGCGAGGGGATCAAGAACGAGTGGGAGAACGGGCTGAAGAACGAGAAGTACACGATCGCGATGGCCCGCCTTGGCGGTCGCCCCGATTCGGCGACGACG
>JBITAG010000032.1:0-3125 GCA_044439985.1 Phycisphaerales bacterium JB059
ACTCCCGCGCCGGGTCCTGCTGGTTGAGCCGTTTCTGAACAAACAACACTCGTGGCGCCATGCGGACCGCCACGACCGCCCCCCCCAAGCCGAGACCGCGGAACCACCAACGCCGACGCTCCGGCAAGGCCGTCACCCGGCGCCACGCCCCCACGCTCGCCTCCTCCCGTCCGTACCCCCGGGGTTTGCCCTGCAGCACGAGGATTGCCGGCAGGAGCAGCAGGTTCACCGCCAGACCGATGAACATCACCGCCCCGGCGATCAGTCCCAGCTCGCTCACCCCCTCGAACGCCGTGGGGATGAAAGCGAAAAACCCCACCGAGGTCGTCAGCGCACACACCACCAGGGCGGGCCCGGTGTGGCGCAGCGCGACCAGGGCCGCCGCCCCGTGCGACCACCCCCCCGCCACCGCCTCGCGGTAACGCAGACAGACGTGAATCGCGTAGTCGATCCCCAATCCGATGTAGAGCACCGCGAAGGCGACCGAGATCAGGTTCAGATGCCCGACCGCAAGGCCCGCGAACGCCGCCGTCCCCAGCAGGCCGACCGCCAGCGTGACGGTGCACGCAAGCATCATGCGCACCGAACGCAACCCGAGGTAGAGGATCACGAGCACGCCGAGCATCGCCACCCCCGTCGCGATCCCCGCGCCGTTGGACGCCGACCGCAGCTCGTCGGTCGCCAGCGCCGCCTCCCCGGTCACCCGCACCCGCACACCGCGCTCATCCCCGAGATCCAGCCCGGCGCGGACCTGGTCGATCGCGTCGAGGGCCGGCCCCGCCGGGTAGAGCGCCTCGTAATCGAACACGGGCGCCGCCTGCACGATCACCCGCTCCGCCCCGCCCTGTCCCATCAGCAGTTCGCGCCACGCAACCCGGCGCACTCGCCCCTCCCGCGCCGCGCGCACCGCCTCACCCGCCTCACGCACCAGTTCGTCGAGCCGCTCGGGCCGGCTCCCCTCCGGCGCCCGCAACGCCCCCATCAACAGGGGCGCCATCCCACGAATGCTCGGGTCACGGCGCAACGCCCCCAGCGCGGGCGCCGCCCCCTGAAGGCCCGCCGCCATCGCCCGCAACCGCTCTGTCTCCATGTAGAGCAACCCGTGACGCGCAAAGAACGGGTCCGACGCGGCGGACTCCACCCGCTCGAACAGCTCCGGACGCTCCCGCAACGCCTCGACGAGTCGCTCCGCCCCCAGCTCACGCAGGTCTCGGGTGCCCCCCTCCACGAGCAGGATGATCTCCGACCCCGCCTCCGGGAACGCCGCCGCGTACTCGCGCTGCGCCACCCGGTGCGGCAGATCCTCCGACACCATCGCCGAGGTGTCCGTGTTCACACCGAGGGTCTGCGCCGCGATCCACGCCGAAAGAAGCGTCACCGGCACGAACAACAGAACCACCAGCCACGATCGCCGGAGCATCGCGCCCCCCAGCAGCTCCAGGCGCCTGACGACGGCATGTTCCAGTGGGTGTCGCACGGTTGGGGGCGAGTCTATTCCGGCGCCCACGCCCCGGACGCCCGCCCGATATCGTGATCTCGTGACCCTCCCCGCAACCCGCCCACCACTGCTCCTCCCCTCGCCCCGACGCGTCCGGAACATCGACGGATCGCCCGCCACCCCCGATACCCCCTGCGTGGAGCGAAGGACACCCGCCCTCGAACCCGAGGCCTACACGCTCACCATCTCCTCCGCGCAGGTGACCATCGAATCCGCATCCGACGCCGGCGCCGCCCACGCCCGACGCACGCTCGAGCAACTGCGCGCCCAATACCCCGACGCCCTGCCCCCGCTCCGGATCGAGGACGCCCCGGCGTTCGACGTCCGCGCCGTCATGCTCGATGTTTCCCGCTCCCGCGTTCCCACCATGCCCGACCTGCTCGCCCAGGCGCGGGGCCTGGCGCGGCTGAAGCTCAACCACCTCCAGCTCTACATCGAGCACGCCTTCGCGTACCGCGGGCACGAGGTGGTCTGGCGCGACGCCGACCCCATCACCCCCGCCGAGCTGACCTCCCTCGACGCCGCCTGCCGCGAGCGCCACATCACCCTCGCCGCCAACCAGAACTGCTTCGGGCACATGGAGCGTTGGCTCCGTCTCCCCCGGTACGCCCACCTCGCCGAGACGCACGCCGAGTTCGACTTCTACGGCATGCGAAGGCAGGGCCCCTTCAGCCTCTGCCCCACCGATCCGGCCGCCCTCTCCCTCGTCGAGGACCTGCTCACCCAGCAGCTCGCGTCGGTCTCCTCGGGCCTGGTGAACATCGGCTGCGACGAAACCGCAGACCTCGGCGCCGGGCGTTCCGCCGAGGCCGTGAAGCGGTCGGGAAAGACCTCGGTCTACCTCGACTACGTCAACCGGATCTGCCAGATCGCCCGCTCCCTCGGCGCCACCCCCATGCTCTGGGGCGACATCGCCCTGGCCGAACCCGAGCGACTGGCCGAGCTGCACGATGGCGCGATCGCCCTCGCCTGGGGGTACGAACCCGACACCCCATTCGACGCATGGGGCCGGACCCTGAACGCCGCGGGGCGCCCGTGGTTGGCCTGCCCGGGGACCAGCTCCTGGCGGAGCATCACCGGGCGGACCAGCGAGCGAAGAGCGAACCTCAGATCGGCGGCCCGCGCCGCCCACGCCCACCGTGCCGAGGGCATGCTCCTCACCGACTGGGGCGACCTCGGCCATCCTCAGCAGCCCGCGATCGCGCAGCTCGCCATCGCCGAGTTCGCCCAGACCGCCTGGAACCCCGAAACCCCACCCGACGCCGAGGCGATCGCCCTGCACGTCTTCGGTGACCGCTCCCTGCGTGTCGCGCGCTGGCTCGCCGATCTCGGGGACGCCGACCTCCACCTCCGTCGCGTCAGCGGCGTGCCCGCTTCAGACGCCACCCCGACGCCCATCCGCAACGGCTCGGCCCTCTTCGAAGTCCTTCACCCCAGCGGCGCCCCCAACCACCCCCCCCATGATCCCGCCCCCAGGGAAGCCCACCCCCCTCCTCACGACCCCAAAAACAAACAAAAATTCAACTATTCCTAACCCAACACACCACACACCTCAACACACCCCCTACCCCCACGCGGCGCCCGGCCTACCCACCACCCCCCCCACCCCCCCCCCCCCCCCCCCCCC
>JBITAG010000033.1:0-7847 GCA_044439985.1 Phycisphaerales bacterium JB059
CCGCGGGGTCCATCGCGCCGAACGCGGAGAGGAAGGCGATGACGTCGGTGAAGTCCAGCTGGCCGAAGGGCTCGGCCAGATCGGCCTCGTTGCACGAGGCGCCCGGGGTCGTGCCCTGGAACTCGGCGGCGCCCATGTCGATGATCGGGTTCACGCCGTCGCCGACGCCGGTGTCGGGCGTGCCCGTGTCGTCGTGGTAGCGCGAGGCGCCGTAGACGTCGGCGAGAATGAAGGCGCTGGGGACGAGGTTGTGCCCGGCGTCGATGGCGGGCGAGGCGGGCATGAGGCGGACGTTGTCGTCCTCGGTGCCGAAGGTGTTGTCCGGGCCGCGCAGATCGACGAACAACGGGTCGGCGTCGATCGCGCCGACACCGGAAGGCAGGGGTGAGACGAGGTGGAGGGCTTGCACGATCGACCGATGAACGGCGCACGTGCCGACCAAGTTGTTGAAGAGGGAGCGGGGTGTGTTGTCCCAGAGGATGGAGTTATCGATGGTGACGTCGCCCGTGCTCGCGGCGACGCCCCCCCCGCTGATGGTGTTGTCGGCGTGGTTGCGGGCGACGGTGCAGTTGACGATGCGGGTCTGCCCGTCGGAGCCGGCGTAGATGCCCCCGGCGCCGTTCGGTGTGGAGTTCCCCGTGAAGACAGAGTTCTCGACGAGCAGGGATGCGGTGGTGGTGACCGAGTCGTGGGTGATCCCGCCGCCGCCGAAGGAAGTGGCCTCGTTGTCGTGGAAGCGGGACGAGCGGACGGTGTGGTCGCCGAAGAGAACGTAGCCGATGGCGCCCGCCTGATTGGAGCTGTTTCCCACAAACAGGCAGTCCTCGACGATGGTGACCGAGGAGGCGTCCTCGACGGCAAAGGCGATGGCGCCCCCGCCGCCGATGGCGCCCGAGTTGGAGCGGAAGACGCAATCGGTGAAGACGTGGATGATGCCCGCGCCCCCGGCCTGGACGGCGCCCCCGGCGGACTGGCTGGTGTGGTCGCGGAACTCGCAGCCGCGGACGTCCAGCGGGAGTTTGGACCAGATCGCGCCGCCCGAGGAGCCGGCGTGGTTGTCCTCGAAGAAGACGGACTCGATCCGCGTGAAGTCAACGGCGGCGCCGTTGGCGTAGATCGCCCCGCCGTTGGTTTCGGCGACGCAGTTGCTGATGTGGAGCCTGCTGAGGATGGGGCTGGCGTTCGAGATGTGAATGGCGGCGCCGGTTCGCGCGGGCGCGGCGAAGCTGCCTCCCGGCCCATCCGCCAGCGCGTCCTGCAGGACGAACCCGTCGAGCACCGTCCCGGAACCGGCGCTCGCGATCGTGACGATGGTGTAGACCGGGTCGCCCGTCGGGGCGGCGCCCTTGAGGATGGAGCGGTGCTCGAACGGGTTCGGTGGACGCTGGGCGAAGCTCGTTTCGTCCCCCTTGAACCCGCCGTAGACCTTCACGTTGTCCGGGATGAGGAAGGTGGCGTCCCGGGTCGCGGGCGTCTCGGGGGTGTACGCCCCCTCGGCGACCCAGATCACATCGCCCGAGACCGACGCCGCGAGGGCGTCGGTCAGGGAGTGAAAGGCCCGCCCCCACGAGCTGCCGTCCCCACCCGGCGTCGCCTGGATGTCCACTCGGAGCACATCCGCGCCCGCGATCCCGGTCATGAGGCCCACGCACGCGAGGATCGGGGTTGAGCATGGCTTGCTTGGCATGGTCTGGCTCCTGATTGGCGTGAGCGGGGCGTGCAGATCCAGGCCCCTCCTGGATCAAGCCGCGATTTCGGGCGGGCGCCCTTCACGCCCCCCCTGGAGACGACGCTCAGGGGCAGCCTGCGCCGAACGCCGCCAGATACTCGACCAGGTCCGAGAAATCGAATACCCCGATGGGGGGGGCCAGGTCGGCCGCGGGGTCCATCGCGTCCAGCGCGCCCAGGAAGGTGACCACGTCGGAGAAGTCGAGGACGTGGTAGGGCTCGGCCTGATCGGCGACGGAGCAGGGGAAGGGGGTGACGCCCTGGAACTCGGCGGCGCCCAGGTCCACGACCGGGTTGACGCCATCGCCCGTGCCGGTGTCGGGCGTGCCGATGTCGTCTGCGTAGCGGGGGGCGTTGTGGATGTCGAGCGTGGTCGCGGGGTCGAGGTAGAGGTTGAAGCCTCCGTCAATGGCGGGGGAACCGGGGGAGAGGCGCGCATTGTCGTCGGTGGTGCCCGGGGTGTTGTCGGCGCCTTCGATGTCGGTGAAGAGCGGGTCATTTCCGGACGTGTTGACACCCGCGAGGGGCGTGCCGCCGACACCGAGCCCCTGGATGATGGTGTGGTTGACCCAGAGGACGGCGAGGCCGGTGTGGCGGATCGAGTCGTACTGGCCGGACTGCGAGGTGGAGTCGTTGCCCCAGATGATCGTGTTGTTGACGAAAGTCTGTCCGCCGGTGGCGAGCACGCCCCCCGAGAGTCCGGTGGAGGTGTTCATCGCGATGGTGCAGTTGATGACGTTCAGCTCCCCTTCGCCCGCGTTGAGGATGGCGCCGACGCCCCCGGTGCACGTGTTGCCCGTGAAGAGTGAGATCTCCACGGCAAGGCGCGGACCCGGAGCAAAGGCGTCGAAGTCGATCGCGCCGGCGCCCGCGTTGGTCGCCTGGTTGGCGAAGAACCGGCATGACCGGACGGCGTGGTCGCCCTGACCCGCGATCTCGAGGGCGCCCCCGGAGAGGCCGGAGTTCTCGCGGAACTCGCTGTTGGTCGTGAAGGTGAACGACCCGGCGGACATCGCGGTGTAGATGGCCGGGCCGGATCCGCCCGTCGCCTCGTTTCGGCGGAAGAAGCAGTCATCGACGGTGTTCACGCCGATCCCGATGAACCGGATCGCCCCGCCGGAGGGGGCGGTGTTCGCGATGAACTCGCAGCGTTGGACGGTGGTGGAGACGTACGCGAGCATGGCGCCGCCGGTCTGCCCGCACGTGTTCTCGAGGAACCGGCAGTCGGCGATGTTCGCGAAATCGGCGGACGCGCCGCCGAGGTAGATCCCCCCGCCGGCGCCGCCTGCGACGCAGTCCGAGATAACCAGGTTTCGGAGTGTGGGGGCCGAGTCGTCGGCGTAGATCCCGGCGCCGTTGGACCGGGCGCCCCCGGCGCCGTCGGCGAGACCGTCGCAGATCATGACACCGTCAAGGATCGTGCCGGGTCCGACGGCGTTGAGGGTGACGACCGAATAGGTCTGGAGGCCGGAGGGGAGCCTCCCGGAAAGCACGGCGGGCGGGTCGAGCGGATCGCCGCGTTGCGAGAGGGAGGACTCGTTTCCCTCGAACCCGCCGTAAACCTGCACGCCGTCGGGGATGTTGAACGTCGCGTCGCGCCCCGCGGGGGTCTCGGGGGTGTACGTGCCCTTGGAGATCCAGACCTGGTCCCCGGAACTCGCCGCGGCGAGCCCGTCGGTCAGCGAGTCGAACGCCCGGGCCCAGGAGCTGCCGTCCCCACCCGGCGGCGCGCTCAGATCGACCCGGTGGACGTCCGCGTTCGTCTGCGTCGCGGCAAGGGCGACGCAGATCACGACGGATCGCCACAAAGAGAAGGCCCGCATGGTTCGCTCCTTGGATCGGGGGAGCGTGCCGCCCCCCACTTTCCAGCCGCGAAGCGAACAAGCGGGCCTTCACGAAATCAGGACTTCAGCCGCGGCGTTGGCTCAGGGGCAGCCCCCGGCGAAGGCGCTCAGGAAGGCGACGACATCCGAGAAATCGAAGACGCCCATGGGGGGAGCGAGGTCGGCGCTGGCGTCCATGGCGGCGAAGGCGCCGAGGAAGGCGACCACGTCGGAGAAGTCGAGGACGCCGAAGGGCTCGTCGAGATCGGCGACGTTGCAGGGGGAAGCGCCCGGGAGGAGTCGGATGAAGGCGTCGCCCAGCGAGGCGCCCGCGTTGGCCTCGCGCAGGGTGACGAAGGCGTAGATCGTGCCGTCGGTGGCGAGGACGAGGTCCTCGGGGGAGAAGGTGTTGATCTCGACGTTATCGTCCGCGAGGCCGTTGCCGTCGAGGTCCACGCCGTCCCCTTCTCGGAGGACGACCTGTTCCCCGTTGAGGGAGACGACGCTGTTGGCGTTGGTGTCCGGGTTGTCGGTGTCGCCGGCGATGAGGTAGTCACCGTTGATGTTCCCGGTCACGCCGGAGATGGCCGCGCCCCAGTTCTCGAGGTCGTTGGCGTCGACGGCGCCGCCGGTGAAGGCGATGAGCGATCCGTTGCGGACGACCCAGTCGGTGTTATCGGTGAAGTCGCCGCGGGCGTACCAGTCCGCGTTGGGGGCCATCTCAACCGAGAAGACGGCGTCGATGGGGAGTGGGAGTCCGGTGAAGGTATCCCCGTCCTGGAGTTGGACGGAGCCATCAACGACCACCGCCTCGACGCTGTTGAGGGGGGAGGGGTCGACGTCCGCCTCGACGATCCAGTGGGCGCCGTCGGGCGAGACGGAGAAGATGTTGCCCGAGAGGGCGGCGAAGGAGTCGTACGTCTCTCCCGAGACGGCCATCGTTCCCTCCTGAGCGGCGACGCTCGTGCCGATGTAGAGGGCGGACTCGTAATCGGAGTCGATGTTGTCGATCTGATCGGCGCGGAAGCAGACCGTCCCGTCCGCGAGGACGGAGGGGGAGTTGAGTGAGTTGCCGTAGATCTCGTCGCCGGTGGCGCCGAGGTCAAAGAGGTTGGGGGCGAGTTCGCCCTCGCGCGCGACGATGGTGGAGCCGGAGAAGATGATCTCGTCCACGGTGGAGGCCACACCGTCGAGACGGGACCCGTACGCGAAGACGCCGAGGTCGTTGATCCCGCAGTCCGAGTCGAGGAACTCGTGGACCGTCCCGTCGATGGGCGCGGGGTCGGCTTCTCGGGCGACGATGGCGCCGGTGAGCCCGAAGCCGACAACGATCACATCGTTCTCGGGGTCATCGACGAAGGCCTTGAAGATCCAGTGCTGCCCGTTCGGGCTCGCGTACAGCGAGAGGAACCCGGTGAAGTCGATTCCGAGTCCCGGCGCCTGCGCCGTGGGATCCCCCGGGATCTCGGAGTAGATCACCTGGGGCGGGGCGGCGACCGCGGTCGCAGCGGCGGCGGCGAGCAGGGCGAGGGGCGTCATCGATCGCATCATGAGAAATTCCTCCTTGTGTATCCGGTGGTGGATCGCCACGGATATCAGAAGCCTACCGAGTTGGATTTCGCGGATTCAACCTTTCCGGGACCGAACCGGCCCTGGCCTGCGGACAGCGCTCCCCCGCGTGCGCCGCTCAGGGACAGCCGGCGCCGAACGCGGTCAGGAAGGCCAGAATGTCGTCGAAGTCGAACACCCCCGACGCGGGCGCCAGATCCGCCGCGGGGTCCATCGCGCCGAACGCAACCAGAAACGCAAGCACATCGTCGAAGTCCAGCACGCCCAGCGGCTCAGAAAGGTCCGCGGCGTTCCGGACCTCGACCGTGTTCGGCGGAACGGCGGTGACGTTGTCCGTATCCACCGCCCGGATCAGCTCGCAGGGCGTGAGCGGACGTGAGAGCGTGAAGAACGCCTCGTTCGCGTCGGGGGGCATCGAGCCCGACGCGAGCACCTCCAGCACGCCGCCCCCCCCGTCGACCGCCTGGATCTCGACCGCGGCGCCGGCGCCGGCGAAGAGCGCCACCGCCGAGCGCCCGGAGACCGGCTCGTCCACGAAACCGGGGACGACGGCGATGAAGTCCTGCACGCCGATCGGGCCGCCCTCGGGATCGAGCGTCTCGACGCGGTCGGCCACGCCGTCGTTGTCGTCGTCAAAGAGGACGGCGCGGGTCATGGCGGTGTTGACGGCGGTGTCGGCTCGGGTGTCGCGGTACTCGATGATGACGCTGTCGCCGTTCGTGCCCCGGCGTCCGTCCATGAGATTGCACCGGATCGAGAGCGCCCCCGCCAGTTCGGGGAAGTTCTCGATGCGGGCGTAGTCGCCCCACTGGTCGCTGAAGACGCCCTCGGCGTCCATATCGAAGCGGACGATGCGGTCGTTGCGCGTGTCGAGGACGTAGCGTCGCGTGCCGTCGAGCGAGCCGGTGTGGGAGAAGGGCTCGGAGCTGAACATGGTCAGGGCGTGCCGAAAGAAGAACCCCGAGCCGCCGCCGGTGACCTCCCAGGTGGAGATGCGTCCCTCGTTGTTGTCGGGGTCGTAACCGAGGATGGAGACGAGTCGGGCGCCGCCGTAGTCGTAAACGCTCGCGTCGTAGGGGTTGGGCACGTCGTGGAGGTGTCCCCAGAAGGAGCTGTTGTCGTCCCAGCCGATGTAGAAGCCGGGGAAGTCGGAGTGGAAGGAGTAGGACCACCCATCGTCGGTGGTGAGCATCTTGCCGCCGTCGGCGGTGCGCGCGGGGTCGGTCGGCCCGCTCTGCACGGGGCGCATGAGCGCGGCGATCTGGTCGCAGATGAACATGTGGCGCGGCGTGCCCGTCTGCCCGAGCGCCTCGAGGCAGGCCTTCTCGTGCTGGTAGGCGGGCAGTTCGTAGGCGCCGCCGGTGTAGTCGGCCTCGGTCTGGTTCGTGTGGAACCACTCGTGCGCAAGCACGCAGGCGATGACCTCGATCGTCTGGCGGAAGGTCCACGCCCCGAGGTGGATGCCCTCGGTCCGCGGGTTGCACCCGGGCTTGCGATCGGGCAGGGTCGTCGCGGCGGAGCCGGACGTGCCCGACTCGACGCAGATGCGGTTGTTGGCGAGCATCTTCCGCAGGCAGTCCACGCACGCCTGGGTGGTGGCGTCGTCCACGTCATCAAGCTTCTGGATCGCCTGCTCGACAAGCGACCGCTGCGACTCGCTGAGCGGGCCTCCCCTGTACGACCCGTCGGCCGCCGAGAAGCTCGCGGCCCGCAGCGAGGCGCTGGTGAAGTCGGCTGACGTCGATGCGACAACGCCGCACACAAGTACGCTTGCGGCGGCGAACCGGGTCGAGGTGTTCATCCGGCACTCCCCTTCCTGCCTGGAGCGCTCAGACTACCCACGGGACCGCGGAGGTCGAAAGCAAAAAAAACGCGGCCCTCCGGCCGCGCTCGCGATTCGTTCGGATGTCCGGGGCGCCCGAGGGGGCGTCTAGGCGTGGATGACGCGTCCCTCGCTCGCCAGGGCCGCCTCGTGCATGGCCTCGTGCATCGTGGGGTGGGCGTGCACCGTCGCGATGAGGTCCTCGCTGGTCGCCTCGAGGCGCCTGGCGAGGGTCATCTCGGAGATCAGCTCGGTCGCCTGATCCCCGATGATGTGGGCGCCGAGGATCTCCCCGTGGGGCAGGCCGCGGATGATCTTGACGAACCCGTCGGTGTGCAGGGCGGCGATCGCCTTGCCGTGGGACTTGAAGCCGTACTTGCCGACCTCGTAATCGGTCCCCTTCTTCTTGCCCTTGGCGATGAGCGCGTCCTCGGTGTAGCCGACGGAGGCGATCTGCGGGTTGCAGTAGGTGCATCCGGGAATGACGGAGTAGTCCATCGGGTGCGGCTCGTGGTCGAGCTTCTTCTCGCGCCACGCGATGCGCTCGACGCAGAGGATCGCCTCCTCGCTGGCGACGTGCGCGAGCCACGGGGGGCCGATCACGTCGCCCACCGCGTAGATGCCGGGGAGGTTGGTCTTGTAGTCGATCTTCTTGACGGGGGTCAGCTCCCCGGGCACGTAGTCCGTCTTGATGTGCCCCTTGACGGTCTCGAGCCCCAGCGAGTCATCGAAGAGCCCGTCGAAGCGCCCGGTCACGCCGATGGCGAGCAGGATCCGGTCGCCCTCGATGGTCCTGGCCTTGGACTCGTCGGCCTTGCCGTCCTTGAAGGGGGCGATGGTCGCCTTGACCGTCTTGCCCGAGACGTCCACGCCCGTGGTGACGTGCCCGAGTTCGAACTTCATGC
>JBITAG010000034.1:0-10597 GCA_044439985.1 Phycisphaerales bacterium JB059
CCTCCCGCCAATGTGCATACGACAACCCCGGTCCAACAACGTTGTTGCACACGCATCACTCTTACTCCCTGTCGCGCCCCCCTCCGCACATGAACGCGCGGTTCCGGCGCACGGATCAACTGCTTCGTTGATCCGTTGCTCTCTTAATTACACAAACTGCGTCTCCACGCAAGACCTTTTGAGCCTCTGACCACAGACTATGTGTTCACAAGTCTCTGAAGCCTGCGGACGGGCGTCCTTGTTGAGGCCTTACCCCCCAACGAATGTATACGTTTGAGAAGGCGCCCCACGCTCGGCCCTCCGTATGGGGGGGAGGAATGGCGCAGCCGAGTCTCGCGGAGCGATGCGCCCCGGCCGCGTGGAAGGCACGAAGCTGGTTCGACCACGGCCCCGCCGGCGAGGGCCTGTGGAAAGGGGGCGGATTGATGGTCAGTCCGCGACGATGCCGTAGGCGAGCAGGAACTCGACGACGTCGTTGAAGTCCCAGACGTTGTACGGGGGCGCGAGGTCCGCGTCCTTGTCCTGAGCCGCGAAGAGGGTCACGTAGGCCGTGACATCGGTGAAGTCCCACTGACCGTCGTGCGAGGCGTCAGCAATGACGGCGGCTCGCCCCTGGCGCTCGAAGAGGTCGAAGACATACGAACCGAAGAACTGCCCCCCCGCCTCGGTCAGGTGAACGCCGTCGGCCATGTACCCCAGGGCGTCCATCTCCTCGAAGTCTTCAAAGACGTCGAAGAGGTTGATGAACCCGTGCCCTCTCTCTCGGGCGAGTTCGAGGTAGGTGATGGCTTCCTGGTACAGGTTCGGCTGGTAGGGATGGTGGGTAACCAACACGACCTTCGCGTCCGGGGCGCCCGCCTCGACCCGGTCGAGCAACTCATTCATCTCAGGGCGAAAGGACGCGGGCTCCGTCCCGCCGACCCAGTCGAGCATGATGAGCACCAGCTCGGGATCGAGGGTACCGAGCACGCTCTCGAAGACCTCCTCGTCGGCGCGGAGAAAGTCGGTGGGCCCCACGCCCCCGCGGCCCGCGTAATGCTGGACGTAGCCTCCGAGGCCCGAGCGCATCTCGATGCTCGCAATCATGACGGGTCCGACGGAGCCGAACTCCGTCACGATGCGCAGGAGGCGGGGAATCTCTCCCACCCCGCCGAGGGTGACATCCACGGACCCGATGCCGAGGTCGGCATCGGTGTCAACGCTGACGCTCTCACCGCCCTCCGGAACCACAACGAACCGCCCGCCCCCCGGCTGGGTGACGTAATGCACGCGGACGTGCGGGCCGTAGACGTTGTAAAGCAACGCCCCGTTGGGGGGGTAGAGCGTGGAGAAGTTCCCGTTGATGGTGTAGGCGCCCATGGGAAGCTGGCGCCTGCCCGCGTTGGAACTCTGGACGGAGTTGGGCGCCGCCACGAGCCCGATTCCGTCACGCATCCCTCCGTTGAAGCCATTGCCAACGCCCCGGTAGCCGTCCCCCGCCAGGCCGTACGTGGCCCACATGAGATCGTTCAGGGCGTAGGTGTAGGTGTTGTCGTTGATGGTGAGCGAATCGCCGATGAGCACGACCTCTCCGACGCAGCTGCTCATCAGCTGCTGATACAGGGGCATGAGGGTCGCGGGGAGGTTGTCGTGCAAGGGGCGCCCGCCGCCACCCGCCCGGGCGATGGATCCGAGCGCGACCAGACCCAGAATCGCATAGAGAGATGCACGCATCGTTCGGTCCCCGGGAGTTGGCGCCGTCCCCTCCCCCGCAGCAGACCCCGTGATATCCGATCCGTCCCGCCCTCTCAAGGAAAACCACCCCCGCAGCCCGCGGCAGACGGCGCAGACCGGCGTGCGGCGGCTGGGGCCTTCGCCCGAGTGCCGGTAACGCGGGCTCTACATCCCGAGCTGGGCGAGGACGTCCTCGGCGATGAGCACCGACGCGGCGCGGTCTCCCCACGGCTCGATCTTCACGCTCATCCGGGTGAGTTCGAGCTTCTGGTCCAGGCTCACCGTGATGAGCTGGTCGCCCCTCGGGGGTCGAGCGATGACACACCCCTCGTCCGCCGTCGCTTCGGTGCGTCGGATCGTGTAGCCCCGGCGGGCCAGGGCCGCGCGGCTCGCAGCGGCCGCCGACTCGACGCGGACCTCGGGGGGCAGCTCGACGGTGAGTGTGCCGAAGTGGTACGAACTCCACAGGCGGCGATCCCCCACGGGCTCCTCGATGGGCTGGACGACCTGCTGGACCCGTTGAAGGCAGCCGGGCAGAGCCAGCAGCGAGAGCGTCAGGGCCGGCGCGAGGCGCCACCGCCGGGGCCTTCGCGCCGCCGGCCGCCCGGGCGTTTGATCTCCTGCACATCGTCGATCCATCGGCTCATGTCAAGATCGTCCAAGCTCAGGCGCCCCCGCCACTCTTCGAAGGCTTCCTGGAGCAAGGGGTCGAGGGGCTCGTGCTCCGGACCGCTGCGCGGCGCCTCGGGTGGACGAGCGGGAGCGGTGGATTCCGATCGAGCGGGGGGCGTTGGAGGGACTGCCGGGCTCGGGGGGCCGGACGGCGTGGGCAGGTTGAGCCCCTCACCGAACGGGGCGCCTTCAGGCGGAGGTCCGCTCGTCACGCCCCGCCCTCGCCGTGAGGGTGAGCGATTCGGGGGAGTGGGCGAAGGGGGAGCCGGGGTGGGCGCCGGGGGCGCCGGGGGCTGGGAGGGCGCCGGGTCCTGCGTGGCGCCGGGGTCGTACCCGAACTCCCGCATCCAGTGGGCGACCGAGTACCGGTCGAGCGGGACCTCGCTGACGAAAGCGGGGCGATCGCCGCCCGGCCTGGCGTTCAGGTCCGCCCAGAGCTGGCGCAGAAAGGTCCCGTTCCCAACCTGGTCCGCGCCAGCCTGTCCAGCGGCACGGACCAGACGGCGATCGGAGCTGACCAGCAGCACGCTCAGGCCCTTGGCGCGGTCGAGGACGTCCTCGATGACGTCCTCGGCCTCGAGGTCCGGCCCGGCGAAGACCACCTCTGCCCGCCCGACCCGGGCCCAGATGAGCCCGGAGTGCGTCTCAAGAAGGCTCGACTGGGGCCACTGCGGCCCGGGACGCCCGTCACAGACCACCCGGAGGCGTCGGTCGGCGTACCGGCTCCTGCCCACCAGACCGACCAGGGCGGGCACGTCCATCCCCCGCCCCTCGGGGGGCAGGGCCCACTGGGCGTGGAGCACGTTGTAGGCGTCGATCAGGAGCATTCCTCACGAGGGTAGGGAAGGGTGGCGAGCCTCAAGGGGCGTGAGAGGGCCATCCCCATCGCGCCGGGCCGGCCGGGCGATCGCGGTTCTCCGCCCGAGGCGCCGACGACCCCGGCTCAGATGGCGACATTCTGAGCGAGCCGGGGGCGGGGTCCGGATCTGGGGCTTGATCGAGTGGAGGCAGCGTCCTTTACTTGAGGCCCGCGCGGGATGGCCCGCCGGTACGACTGCGCCCCATCAGCGGGCAAGGAGCGACGATGGCGATCCGGATCAAGGCCCGTGGCGGCGAGAGCGTGGAGCAGATGATGCGCCGCTTCAAGAAGCTCTGCGAGAAGGAAGGGCTGACCAAGGACATCAAGCGCAAGGAGTTCTACGAGAAGCCCTCCGAGCGCAAGCGTCGGGCCATGCGGAAGTCCGTCGCCCGTGTCGCCCGCGAAGGCCGCGGCTGAGCCCCGCCTCCAATCTGACGGTTTGACGCCGCCCGCCCCGTGCCACGTGCCGTCGCGGGCGGTTTCTTTGCGCCCGGTTCAGATCGGGCCGATGAACGAGGCTCGCCGTCCCGTGTCGGGGCGGTGCGTGGCCTATGCTTGCCGCCCCGCGTTGTGCGGGGGGAGTCGGCTTTGATCCGGGGGGAACGCCCCAGATCTCCACCCGTTGTGTTCAAAACTTGTTCGGATCCATCCGCGGAGATGACGCAGATGAGCAGTATGACTGTCCAAACGCTCGGAGCGATCGGCGATATTCCGCCGGCGTATTACTTCGCCCCCATCGGGGGGATCGCCGCCCTCGTGATGGCCTTTGTCTTCTATGGCTCGGTCATGAAGAAGTCCGAGGGCGACGACGAGATGGTGCGGATCGCCCAGGCGGTGCGTGACGGGGCGATGGCCTACCTCACGCGTCAGTACAAGGTGGTCGCGGGCGTCTTCGTGCTCCTCGTCGCCTTTCTCGCGGTGATGTGGCAGCTCAAGCTGCAGGCGCCCCTGACGATGCTCGGCGTCCCGATCGCGGGCCTGCTCTCGGGCCTGTGCGGCTGGTTCGGGATGAAGATGGCGACCAACGCTTCGGCCCGGACCGCGTTCGCGGCGAAGGAGAGCCTGAACGAGGGCCTGACGGTGGCGTTCCGCTCCGGCGCCGTCATGGGCCTGGTCGTGGTCGGCTTCGCCCTGCTCGACATCTCCGTCTGGTTCATGGTCTTCAACACCGTCCTGGACGGCATGTTCAACATCACCGTGGTGACGACCATCATGCTCAGCTACGGGATGGGCGCCTCGACGCAGGCGCTCTTCGCCCGTGTGGGTGGCGGCATCTACACCAAGGCGGCGGACGTCGGCGCCGACCTCGTCGGCAAGGTCGAAGCGGGCATTCCCGAGGACGACCCCCGCAACCCGGCCACGATCGCCGACAACGTGGGCGACAACGTCGGGGACGTCGCGGGCATGGGCGCCGACCTGTACGAGTCGTACTACGGCTCGATCCTGGCGACGATGGCGCTCGGCGCCGCCGCGGCCTTCACCATCCCGGGCGTGACCGACTCGGACTCCACCACGCTGGCGTTGACGCTGGCCGTCGCGCCGATGGCGCTGGCGGGCATCGGCATCTTCTGCTCCATCGCGGGCATCTTCACGGTGAAGGCCAAGGAGAACGCCTCCTTCGCCCAACTGCTCAAGGGCCTGCACAAGGGCGTCTACATCGCCTCGGCCCTGATCGTGCTCCTCGCCTTCGGCCTGCTCTACATGCTGCTCAACAACCGCGAGGAACTCGCCGGCATCACCGAGTGGTGGCGTCTGGGTCTCTCGATCGTCTCCGGGCTGATCGCGGGGCTCGTGATCGCTCACGCGACCGAGTACTACACCAGCTACGAGCACCCGCCCACACGTCGCATCGCCGAGCAGGCTCTGACCGGCCCGGCGACCGTGATCATCTCCGGCATCGCCGAGGGGATGAAGTCCACCTGGGCCTCGATCCTCACCGTCGTCTTCGCCATCGTCGCCGCCTTCACCCTGGCCGGCGGCAGCGAGAACTTCCTGATGGGCCTCTACGGCGTGGGCATCGCCGCCGTCGGCATGCTCTCGACGCTGGGCATCACGCTGGCGACCGACGCGTACGGGCCGATCGCGGACAACGCGGGCGGCAACGCGGAGATGACCAGCCAGCCCCCGCACGTGCGTGAGCGGACGGACATGCTCGACTCGCTGGGCAACACCACCGCGGCGACGGGCAAGGGCTTCGCCATCGGCTCGGCCGCACTGACGGCCCTGGCCCTCTTCGCCGCCTACATCCAGGTGGTGCAGGTCCAGATCACGACGCAGTCCAAGACCTTCGTCGATCGGGGCAACTTCACCGCTCCCGAGAACCCGGTCCGCCCGTACGCGGTCTACGAGGGGTTCGGGAAGTTCGCGGTCGTGGTTCCCGAGAACACGGACCTGGGCGTCGCCACCGAGGGCTTCGTCGATGGCGCCATGCTCATCGACCGGGCGAACGAGGTGAGTCTCGATGACCTGGCGGTCGGCGAGGTCTTCGCCGTGGACATCACGGACACCTCGGTGATCGGCGGGACCTCCCGGACGTACGACCTGAGCGTCGGCGCCTCCGAGGGTGTGGAGGCGATGGACTTCACCGTCTACTCCAGCCGCAACGGTTCGATCAAGGACGTGCTGGCGTTCTACGACGTCAGCCTGGCCAACCCCCGCCTGCTGGGCGGCATCTTCATCGGCGTGCTTCTCGCCTTCCTGTTCTGTGCTCTGACGATGAACGCGGTGGGACGCGCGGCGTACGCGATGATGGGCGAGTGTCGTCGCCAGTTCGCCAAGATGCGTGACGGGCTTCGGAAGCAGGGGATGTCCGAGGAGGACGTCGCCAACCCGGACAACTGGCCGAAGCAGGGCCTTGACGTGGAAGGGCATCACTACCCCGACTACGCCAACTGCGTCTCCATCTCGACCGCGGGCGCCCAGAAGGAGATGGTCATCCCCGCCCTTCTGGCGATCATCGTCCCCATCGCGGTGGGCCTCGTGCTCAGCGTGCCGGGCGTGATGGGCCTGCTCGCGGGCGGGCTGACCTCGGGCTTCGCCGTCGCGGTCTTCATGGCCAACTCGGGCGGCGCCTGGGACAACGCCAAGAAGCTGCTCGAGTCGTACGGCAAGATCACCGCGAACGAGATGGTCAACGGGACGGGAGAGTCCTCCAAGGTACCCGCCAACGTGCGTGACGCGATCATGGCCCGGGCCCAGGAGGCTGTCACCGCCGGCGACGGTGACCTGATCGTCTACGGCAAGGGCTCCGAGGACCACAAGGCGACCGTGGTGGGCGACACCGTGGGCGACCCGTTCAAGGACACCTCCGGTCCGGCGCTCAACATTCTCATCAAGCTGATCTCGATCGTGTCGGTCGTGTTCGCCGGTCTGGTCGTCGCGTACGGCTCGATCATCGGCGCCGCCATCGGCCTGCACTGATCTGATCGCGCAACTCAAACGCAAAAGGGCCCGGGGCGATGAACCCCGGGCCCTCTTTCTTTGCTGACCTGAACCCGCGTGGCGGGGTCAGTCGTCATCGAAGGGGTTGTCGTTGTCGCTGCGGAGCGAACTCTCGATGCCGCGAGCCCTCGCGATCTCCCCGATCTCACGCCAGAGCGCCGCGAGCCGGGCACCGACACGGTACCAGGTGCTGTAGGCGCCGAAGGCGCCGTCCAGATCGCGTGGGCGACGGATCTGACGCCATGCCCGCTCGTAGGTCGGGATGATGTCCCGACGGATGACCGCGGGGGAGCCGCCCTTCTGCTCCCGGATCATTTGCTCGGCGGCGTCGAGGGCGCCGATGATCGCCGTGCCCTGGTTCGCAAACCGGTTGATGACCTCGTTGTACGCCGCCCAGGCGGCCTCCGGGCGGTTGGCCCGACGCATCAGTTCGCCCTGGTTCATCAGCACTTCGCCGGCAAGGTCCGGACGCCGACGCAGCCGGTCGTACAGCCACCCCCACAGCTTTGACTGCTCGTCCACGTCCTGCACGGAGCGGAACATGGGCGAGAGGGTCTCCACCATGAAGTCCGGGTATTGCCTCCCGCAGAGGCGTTCGATGACACGCCCCCACTCGTCCATCTGATCGACGCTCAGTTCCTGACGCTCGGCGACATCGATCAGCACGCGCCAACCGTCCGCGTTCGCCGGGGTCATCCGGAGCCCTGCCTCGAGCAGGGCGAGCTGGTCCTCGACCGAGTGCGTGCGCGGCGTGAACTTGCCCGGACGCGTGACGCCGTCGGGCGGGGCGGTCGGCGCCTGATAGCCGCGTTGGGCGCGCTGGGCGCCCAGCCGGGCCGCCGCGGCGGCGACGCTCCGGGCCTCGCGCACCTTCGATTCCTCCTCACTCACATGGTCGGCCAGCAGGCCGAGCATCGCCTCGGACATCGGGCGACGCGTCTGCGGGTCGAGGTAGTCACCCCGGATTCCCTCGTACGCCTCGTTCCGACCGGACTCGAAGTCCCAGGAGGCGTTGCGTCCGCGGGTCTGCAGGTAGCCGAGCCAGACGTGCTGGAACCGTGAGCCTCGGGCGCTGATGTACGCCGTGGGAATCCCCTTCGCCTTGCCGACCTGCATGGCGAAGTAGACCTGGTCCGAGGTCACGCCCCCGTACTCCTTGATCGCTCGCAGGGAGAACTGACCCGACGCGGTGAGCTTCTTGGGGTTCTTGATCGGGTCCTCGTAGTACTTGTCGTCGTAATCGATCTCCTCGAAGCGGTTGCCGAGGTTCACGTCGCGACGGTACTGCCCCAGTGCCCAGGCCATCTCCTCCGCGTTCTCGGTGGTGTCCACCACGAAGGTCAGCAGGTCCGCGGGGAATCGGACCGGGTCGTTGGCCAGCTCCCGCGCGTGGTCCGCGAAGTACGCGAAGACCTCCGCGGGGGGCATCGACCTGGCCGTGTTCTCGTCCACGTTCAGCTCGTACGGCGCGTCGTGGACCACGCAGATCGCCGCGGCGAGATTGTCGAAGACCGCGACCTTCTTCGCCCCGTGCGCCTCGACCAGGGTCGCGAGCGTTCGGTAGACCCCCGGCACGCTGTCGTGCTCCGGATCGACGAGCGTCGCCAGCGTCCAGGCCAGCTCCTCGTGCTCCCGGAGGACCGGGAAGAGGGCGCCCTGGGTCTCGCGGTCCGCCTGGGCCAGTTGGGCCACGACCAGGAGAGGGGCGTGGGCCTGCACGATCGCGTCGAGTTCCTTGTCCGAGGCGTATCGGATCGTCCGGTCGAGCAGCTCGCCCAGATCCCGCTGCGCGGCGCCGAAATCGCCCGACTGCTCCAGCGACGCCAGGACGCCCTGGGCCAGCTCACGGACCCGCTGGGCCATCTCCGAGGGCTCGCTCGCCCGTCCCCGCTGGGCGGCGGCCGGGGAGGCCACCGCCAGGCCGGCCACCATCGCGATCAGTCCTGTCCGCATGCTCATCTCCTGTGCGCGCCCGAGGTGTTCCGGTCCGTACGCCGTCCCGGGCGATCCCGTTCCCCGCTTGGGTCCGCAAGCCTACCCCATCAGACCGTCTCACCGGCAAGCCGCCGCAGCGAGGCGATCGCTGACAGATCGAGATTCCCACCGGTGAGCACCACGCCGACCCGGGCGCCCGCCAGACCCTGCCCCGCCCGGCGCGCCAGGCCCGCGAGCCCGAGCACACCCGTCGGCTCGACGACGACCCGGAGCCGCTCCATGCACCAGAGCGTCCATCGCGCCAGCTCCGCGTCGCTCACCGTCAGCATCTCGTCCACGTGCCTGCGCACCATCGGGAAGGTGTACCGCCCCAGGCGGGGCGTGCGCGCCCCATCGGCGATCGTCTCCGGGTTGCGGACCTCGTGCAGGCGCCCGGTCCGGAAGCTCCGCGTCGCGTCGTCTCCCGCCTCGGGCTCGACGCCGATCACCCGGCATCCCGGCTGAACGCCGCGCGTCGCGATGGCGCACCCCGAGAGCACCCCCCCACCACCGCAGCAGACGTAGATCTCGTCCAGGCCCGCGGCCTGCTGGTGCAGTTCGAGCGCGACCGTCCCCTGCCCGGCGATCACGTGCGGGTGGTCGTAGGGCGGAATGACGGTGAGCCCCCGTTCCAGGGCGATCGACGCGCCAAGCTCCTCGCGGACCTGCGTCGCCGGGTCGTACTCGACGACGCGACTGCCGCGGGGCGCCCGGGCGAGGTACCCCTCGGTGGCCACACGCTTGACCCGCGGGGCGTTGGAGGGCATGACGATCGTGGCGGGGATGCCGAGGATCGCCGCGGCGCAGGCGATGCCCTGGGCGTGATTGCCGCTGGAGTAGACGAGGGCGCCGGCTCGGCGTGCGTCGTCGTCGAGCAGGCTCAGGGCGTTGTACGCCCCCCGGAACTTGAAGGCCCCGACGCGCTGCAGGTTCTCACACTTGAGGAAGACCGAGCAGCGCAGAGCCTCGTCGAGTGCGCGGCTGGTCATGACGGGCGTGCGCCGGGCCACGCCGGCGAGCCGCTTCCCCGCGTCACGGACATCGTCGAGGGTGACCGCGTCGGCGAGCGCGGGGTCGGGCGTGAGATCGGTCGGCGTGACGCGGGCCATGTGGCAACTGTAGGGCGAACGAAAAAACCGCCGGCCCGCTGACGCGGGCGGCGGCCGTAGGAATGCCTTTTCGAAGGCGATGTCCTGCGATGGGCTGCACTCAACGGCAGTCCGTCGAGCTGCCTGTTAGTGGCGCAGCCCTCTCATACAGTCACACGGTTGCACTGGATCACCTCCTTCTTGAAACGCCGCTCCAGCCGTCGCGAGGGTGTGTGCCCCTCGCCCGCCGGACTCCTTTCCCCCAAGCCGTCGCTCGGGGCTCAGCGCCCGGGAGCCGCTGCTCCCGGTCGTCGCGGGTGGCCTGGGGCGTTCGTCGGTGGTTCTCACCGGTTCGGGCCCCGCCCGTCCCGCAATGCTCTTGTATCGTCAACCCATACGCGGGTGCAACAGCAAAGTTCCCGGTGGAAATCCGGGAATCGGGCTCAGCCCTCAAACTCCTCGAACGCGCCGGAGCTGGCCTGCTCGTCCAGGTACGCCTGAAACGCGCCCATCTGATATGAAATGAAGCAGAACGCGTGGTGCAGCGTCAGCCACTCGATGTCCGTCTTGTCCTCGTCCAGGTCCTGGCGCAGTCGGTTCAGTTCCGCCAGCATCGTTTCGGCCTTCATCGGTTTCGCTCCGCAATCGGCGCCGCCGGGCTCAGGCCCGCGCCGGCGCGTTGGATCTCAGCACACCCGCCAGTGCCGAGAGCGCGTAGAGCGCAATGAGCACCAGCACGATCATCGGTCCCCCCTGGCGGTTGAGCTCGAAGCTCGCCAGCAGCCCCCCGCGCCCCCCCCCCCCCCCCCCCCACCATCCCCCCAACCCCCCCCGGCCCCGGCGGGGGGGG
>JBITAG010000035.1:0-7747 GCA_044439985.1 Phycisphaerales bacterium JB059
TGGTCATGCCCTCGCTCGTTGCGGGCAACACGGTCGTGCTCAAGCCCAGCGAGCAGACGCCCCTGATCGCGCAGGCGTACGCCGACGTACTCAACCAGTTCCTGCCCGAGGGCGTGCTGCAGGTCATCCACGGCGCCGACGACCAGGGCAAGGCGCTCGTCGCCAGCGACGTGGACCTCATCGCCTTCACGGGCTCCAAGGAAGTCGGCCAGAAGATCATGGCCGCGGCCGCGGGCGGCCTGAAGCGGCTCATCCTGGAGCTTGGCTCCAAGGACCCGCTGATTGTTCTGGAAGGCGCGGACCTCGACGCCGCGGCAACCTTCGCGGCCCGGAACAGCTTCCGCAACTGCGGGCAGGTCAGCGTCTCGACCGAGCGCATCTACGTCCAGGACACGGTCAAGGACGCGTTCATGGACAAGCTCATCGAGCAGAGCAAGTCGTACACCGTCGGCAACGGCCTTGACGAGGGCACGGTCATCGGTCCCATGATCGACGAGAATCAAAAGGAGCACGTCGTCGCCCAGGTGCAGGACGCGACGAGCAAGGGCGCGAAGATCGTCTTCGGGGGCGAGGCCCGGGAAGGACGGTTCATGTCCCCCACTGTTCTGGACAACGTCTCGCACGAGATGGACATTATGAAGACCGAGACCTTCGGCCCCATCGCCTGCGTCATGGGCGTCAAGGACGTCGAGCAGGCGGTCGAACTGGCCAACGACACGGAGTACGGGCTCGGCGGGGCCGTGTTCGGTCCCGAGGACCAGGCGCGGGCGGTGGCGCGTCGCCTGACCTCCGCGATGGTCGGCGTCAACCGGGGCCTGGGCGGAGCGCCCGGATCGCCCTGGGTCGGCGCGAAGCAGAGCGGGTACAGCTACCACTCGGGCCCGATGGGGCACCGCCAGTTCTGCCAGGTGCGGGTGGTGAGCGAGCCGAAGGGCACTTAGTTCCCCTTCGAACACGGCGCCCATTGCGAGCCTCGGACGGACGCCCGAGGCTGGGCGGGAACAGGGAAAAAGGCCGCGGGCCCCGGGTCGTCCCCGGGGCCCGCGTTTGCGATCGGGCGTCGCTGCTAAGCCGAGTTCTGTCCGGGGCGTGGTTTCCCACCTGCAAGCAGGCCGGACCTGCGCCCCTGGGCGACCATTTCTCTGCCCGCGCCGTTGCCGACGCGGTGAGGGACTCTCGTCCCCAGCACCCGACCCGGGGTCAGCCGTCGGACCGACGGCGGGCTTGCGCCCCGACCCCTGCTTGGGCTTGCACGCGGTGGGGTTTACCATGCCTCGCCTGTCACCAGACGAGCGGTGCGCTCTTACCGCACCCTTTCACCCTTGCCTGTGCGCCCCGAAGGACGCCATCGGCGGTTTGCTTTCTGCGGCACTTTCCCTCGCCCGCGATCGCACCCGCCCCTTCGGCTCGGAGAGCCGACGAAACTGGTGTTGGTCGGGCGGGTGGGCGTTACCCACCACCGTGTCCTGCCGTGCTCGGACTTTCCTCACGCCGAAGCCGCAAACACAGGCCCCGACGCGCGGCCGCCTTGCGACGCCGTACCCCTCATCCTAGGGGCGTCCCTGACCGCACGGCGGAGGCCCTGCTGCGGTACGATCCGTCGCCCATGCCCGACCCGACCGATCACCCCCACGCCGTCGCCTGGCTCGCGCCCGACCAAGCTCCGGGCGTCCGCGCCGTCGCCGAGGCGTGCGGGCTCAGGATCACCTCCGCCGGCTCCCCCGAGAAGGGAAAGTCCGGGGGGGTGGCGGACACGCTCGGCGCCGAGCCGATCGACGACCTGCGCAGCGCCTTCGCCGCTGCAGAGGCGGACCTCATCCTGATCACCTCCCCCGGCTCCTTCGGCGCCGGGGACGGACCGGACGCCCAGAGTGTGCTCGGCGCCCGGGAGCGGGGCGTCAGGATCGCCAGCCTCGAGCCCGTCCCCGCCAGCGCCCTGGAACTCGGGGGGGGCGGGTGGACGCGATCGACGCACGGCGTGCGCCCGATCGACGCGATCCGCGTGGCGCCCATGATGGGGTTCGGGCGAAGCTGGCGCGACGCCGCGGACGCGATCGAGAACTTCGGCCCCGTGCGCACGCTGCACGTCGAGGCCCTGGGCCGACCGGAGCACGGGTCGCTCGGCGCCCGCCTGCACAGCGCCATGGGCCTGGTCCATGCGCGGCTGGGGATGCCTGAGATGATCTACGCCTCCTCGGTCGGCCCGATCGCCGGGGTCTCCCGGACCGTCTCGGACGACTCGCTCCGAAACCTGCACGGGGACGTCAGCGCGGTGCTGCGCTACGCCGACGGACGGGCGGCGAGCATCGTCGCCTCCAACCAGTCCCCCGCCTGGGACCACAGCGCCCTGATGCTCGGGGAGGAGGGTCGGCTCCGCATCACCGACGACTCGATGCGGTGGGACCACCTCAGCGCCGAGGAACCGGACGAGCAACAGGTCGCCTGGGCGCCGGCGCTGGGCCAGCTCGGTCCTTTCGAGCGGGCGCTGGCCGACGCGATCGCCCGCCTGCTCGATCCGCGCACGCCCGCGGACGTGCCGGTCGATCACGCCAGCGTGCTCGCGATGAGCCAGGCGGCGCTCCTGAGCGCTCGCACGGGACAGGGCGAATCCGCGGACATGATCCGCAAGCTCGCCATCGGCGAGTGACCCCCACGGGAACGTCAGAGGGACGCGCCGCCCGAGATGTACGCCTCCATGTGGCGGATCGTCTCCACGAGCGTCTCGTTCTCCACCAGATTCAGGTCCCCGATCGAGAGCATCCCCAGCAGCTGGCCCTGATCAACAACCGGCAGGTGGCGGACGCGCCGCTCGCGCATCACGTGCCGGGCCTCGCCGATCCGTGTCTCGGGGGCGCAGGTGAGCACCTCGCGGGTCATCACCTGGGAGACGAGCGTGCGGCTGGGGTCACGTTCGGCGGCGACCACCCGGGTCAGGATGTCGCGTTCCGAGAGGATGCCGACCATCGCGCCCTCATCGAGGACAACGAGGGCGCCGACCCGAGCGTCGTTCATGACCCGGGCCGCTTCGAGCACCGTGCCCGAGACGGAAACCGAATGCACCGTCGAGCCCTTGTGGGCGATGAGTTCTCGAACGCTTTGCATGACGCCTCTCCAGCGACCGATCGCGCGGTCCGTGGCGGCGCCCGCACACGTACGCGGCGTGCAAACGCCGCCGTGCCAGTGACTTGCACAGTATCGCAGAATCGTGCTCGCCAGAAAAGGCCCCTCTGCAGGGCGTTTTTCAGGTCAGCAGCCAGAGGGTGACGACCCCGAGACCGAAGACGCACCCGAAGAACCCGAGCACCTGCCCGGCGCCGGAGAGGTGGCGGGCGGAGGCCGAGATCCCTCCCCGCTGGTAGTCCCGCTCGATGGTGGCCGAGTTGTAGAGGGCCAGGGCGCCGAGCACGATCCCCCCGAATCCAAAGAGCAGCACCGCCGGCAGGGAGAAGAGTCCGAGGAGAAAGGCGCCCCACGCCCTGGACCACCCGCCCCCGGCGATCAGTCGGGCGAGTTCGGGTCGCCAGATCGGATCGCCGCACTCGGGGCAGCGCCCCTCGACGAGCTGACCGGTCAGGTCGTAGCCGCAGGTGATGCAGAGCGGCGCCCCGCGCTCACGCCCAGCGGGTGACATGCCAGGCTTTCTTGCCGCGACGCAGCGCGATGGTGGAGCCGTGGAGCAGATCAGCGCTGGAGAGCGTGCGCCCCTCCTCTGCCCTGGCGCCGTTGATCGAGACCGAGCCGTTGGCGACGAACTCGCGCGCCTCTCGCTTGGACTTGGCCAGCCCCGTCTCAACGAGCAGGTCAACCAGGTCGGCGCCCTCGAGCATCGCTTTGTCGTGCTCGCTGGAGGGGACCTCACTGAAGACCTCGTTCAGCGTCTTCTCGTTCAGCGACGCGATGTCGCCCGAGAACAGGGCCCGGCCCGCGGCCTCGGCCTGCTCCATCTCCTCCCGCCCGTGCAGAAGCGTCGTGGCCTCCTGCGCCAGGCGGCGCTGGGCGGCGCGCTTGCCGGGCGCCCGGGCGTGCTCCTCCTCCAGCGATTCGATCTCCTCCCGGGGCAGGAACGTGAAAACGCGGAGGAAGTTCCTGACGTCCTCATCGGAGCAGTTGAGCCAGAACTGGTAGTAGGCGTACGGGCTGGTGCGGGCGGCGGTGAGCCAGATGGCGCCGGACTCGGTCTTGCCGAACTTCCCGCCGTCCGCCTTGGTGACAAGGGGGGCGGTGAAGCCGAAGGCGCTGGCCTCCGCGTCGCGTGCGAACGCGTCGCGTCGGATGAGGTCGGCGCCCGCCACGATGTTGCCGTACTGGTCGGAGCCGCCGCACTGGACACTGATCCCCTCGCTCCGGAACAGGTGCAGGAAGTCGTACGCCTGCAGGATCATGTAGCTGAACTCGGTGTAGCTGATGCCCTGCTCGCGGTCCTCGAGCCGGCTCTTGACCGAGTCCTTCTGGATCATCATGTTGACGCTGAAGTGCTTGCCCACGTCGCGCAGCACATCGATGTAGCTGAGCGTGGTCAGCCAGTCCGCGTTGTTCACGATCCGGTGCGCCCGGCCCTCCACCTGACCGAGCACGTTCTCGAAGATCGGGCGCTGGGCGGCGACGTTGGCCTCGACGCGCTCGGGGGTCTGGAGCTGGCGCTCGGCGGACTTGCCGGAGGGATCCCCGATGAGGCCCGTGCCCCCCCCCGTCAGGACGACCGCCTCGTGCCCGGCCCGCTTGGCGTGGGCCAGGAGCATGATCGGGACGAGGTTCCCGATGGTGAGGCTGTCGGCGGTCGGATCGAACCCGGCGTAGATGCGCCGGGGGCCGGTCCGCAGGTGTTCGCCGAGGCCCTCGCGGTCGGTGGCGTCCTTGAGCAGGCCGCGCCATTCGAGTTCGGGCAGAAAGTCGCTGGGTTGGGGGGGTGCCATCGGGGGCAAGGATACCCCGCGAGAAGGGGGCCCGGCCCCCACCGTCGGGGTCAGGGCGTGATCGACCAGTCCGGCTCGCTCGCCTGGTCGGACCAGTGGCGCATGTCGTTGAGTTCTTCCCAGTTCATCGTGCGCCCGCTCCCGTCGAACATCGCGGTCACGGCCCGCCCCTCGTAGCGGAGGGAGACGAAGCCGGCGTTGTTGCCCGGGTCCTCGGGCTCCTCCTGGTACGTCTCGTCCCAGAGCCGCCCCTGCTGGGAGATGAAACGCGGGGGGAGGACCTGGTAGTAGCCCTCCGGGTCGGACAGGTAGTCGAGGCCGAAGTCGTTCTTCCCGCGGGCGCTGGCGAAGGTGATCAGGTCGCTGGGGCGCCGGGCCTCGAAGCGCCGGCGGAGGAAGAAGTCGCCGAAGAAGGCGCGGGCCTGGAGATCGCGGGTCCCGTCGGCCTCGTAGGCGTAGTGGTTCGAGCTTCCCCCGATGAAGACGACGTTGGCGCCGAAGGAGGGGAAGAGGCTGATGACGTACTGGTAATCCGGCTGGTCGCGGATGTCGGCGAGGGCCTGCTCGTCCTCGTACAGGCCGCGCCAGTTGTAATCGAACGTGGGCGCCAGACGCCAGGGGTAGCGGCGGGCGACCTCCGGGATCGTCTCGAGGGGGCGCCCGGTCTCGTCGCGGGGGGTGTTGGAGCCGGTGACGTGCCCCCGGGCGGCGTACCCGATGAGCAGGTCGTCGTTGTTCTCGTCGGCGTAGAGCCCGTACGCGATCATGAGCTGGCGAGCGGCGGAGAGAGACCGGACGCGATAGGTGCAGGCCCGGGCCTTGCCGAGGGCGGGAAGCAGAATCCCGATCAGCAGGGCGATGATCGCGATGACGACGAGCAGCTCAATGAGCGTAAACCCCTGTCGTTTCCTGCCGATGCGACTCGATCGGGGGGAAGATTCAGGGGGCGGCATGGTCATCTGCTCTCCACAACGGGCCCGTCCGGGGCACACTTTAGTCGCGCGAGGCGCTTGACGCGATTGAGACTCAGTCTCAATACTATCGCCCCGGGTTGGAGGTTCCACCCGGGCCGCCCACCCCCACCCGGACGCGATGGCCCGACGAGGGACGCGCGTCCCCGCTCGGAGGTCTTAGAGCATGCGCATGCACCGATTTGCGGCTCCCCTTTGTCTGCTGGGCGCGCTCGGCGCCGGCGCCTCGGCGCAGGTGATCGAGGCCAGCTTCGATGAGCCCACCGGCGATCGATGGATGTACCCGTTCAACGGAACCCCGGGGACGCGCCTGTTCGCGTCCACGTTCTCCGCCGCGGAGGCGGGCCCGGGCTTCGATGATCGGGACGCGCAGTTCATCCTGTCGTTCGATACCTCGGGACAGATCCCGCCCGGCATGGAGCCGGGCGACTACCGGATCATCTCGGCGCGCGTGACCGCGGTGATCGATAACGACGAGCAGTTCCGGTACGACCCGACGCCGGACGCGTTCGTCACGCAGCTGTTCGACACCGACCCGGCGTACGTGCCGGACGCGGATCCGGGGCGTGCGATCACGATCTTCGGGACGGGATATCGCGCCGGATGGGACGTGTTCACGTGGACGGAGACGACGACGTTCGGAACGGTGGCGGAGGTGGACCCCGCGCAGGGCATGCGGACGATCTTTGCCGCGAACTTTGATTCGCAGGGCACGGCGCACGACGTGTCAAACAACGTGAAGCAGCGATTCGACCCCACGCCGCTGGGCGTCGGCCTGACGGACACGGTCGCCCCGGGCGACCTGGTTCCGGAAGGAACGGTGTTCACGTTCGAGCTGGATCGGTGTGAGCCGGGTGGGCTCGGGTTCCTGCAGCGTTCGCTGCGTGACGGAACGCTGAACCTCTCGATCTCGTCGATGCAGCTGGCGACGGGTGGCAAGGGGGGCGGCACCGGGGACGTCACGTACCCGTTCTTCAAGACGAAAGACGACATCATCGCGCTGCTGAGCGGGGAGGTCCCGACGCTGGAGCTGGTGGTCCGCGTCGGTTCGCCGGGCAACTACGACGGGCTCGGCGGGGTGGACTTTTCCGACGTGCTCGCATTCCTGTCCGACTACGGCGCCAACGACCCCGCGGCGGACCTGGCGCCCCCGTGCGGACTCGATTTTTCTGACGTCCTGGTGTTTCTCCAGGCCTTCGCCGAAGGAGGCTGATCGCCCCCCGGCGGATCACCGCTCACCCCCCCACCGACACGGTGGGAGCTTTTGTTGAGGAGATCGAGATGCGAAAGAGCATTGCACTGCTGATTCTCGGCGCCGGAGGGCTGGCCAACGCCCAGCTCGTGGGCCCGTTCACGGAGACGTTCGATACATCGACTGAGGGATGGCTCGCCGGCTCGTTCGGCCCCTTGGACTTCGACCCGACGGGTTTCGTGTCCACGACCACAGACATCTCCGCCGCCGGCCCGTTCGGGCACACTCTGTTCCGGGGGCACGACGACTTTGACGCGTCGGGCGACGCGTTCGTGGGAAACTACCTCGACTTCGGGATCACGACGGTGAGCTTCGATATCCGTCACGACTACGCCGAGTCGCTGGACATCGCGCTGCGCGTGGCCACCCCGATGAACTCGCCCGGGTTCGCGATCGAGCTGGCCGAGGGTGTTGCGGGGGGCGAGTGGACGACGGTGACGTTCGAGCTGGACCCGAACAACCCGCTCTACACCCCCGAGGGCGCTCCCGGATTCGGGTTCTTCGCGGGCGTGATGAGCGACGTGGGGAACCTGCAGATCTCCCTCACCCCCCCCGCGGGGCTGGGGACCGAGACGTTTGTGACTTTTGATCTGGACAATGTGGCAATCACC
>JBITAG010000036.1:0-9913 GCA_044439985.1 Phycisphaerales bacterium JB059
AGGCGGCGGAGGTGGCCCGGGCCTCGGCGGCGCCGGGCGCGTCGGCCTGCGGCTGGGGGGTGTGCTCGGCGATCGTGGCCCCGACGGTTTCGAGGCGCCCCAGGCACCGGTCGCCCTGCGACCGGAAGATCACGGACGGGAAGAGCGTCACGAGGGCGACGATGAGCCCGAAGGCGGTCGTGTAGAGCGCCTGGGCGATGCCGGCGGCGACGGCGGCGGGATCCGTCACCGTCTCGGCGCCCCCGAGCAGGCGGAAGCTCTGGATGATGCCCGTCACGGTGCCGAGGATGCCCAGCAGAGGCGCGGCGGTGACGATCGTGGAGAGGACCACGCTGAAGCGTTCGATGATGGGGCGGGCGTCCTCGATGAGTTCGAGGGCGGCGGTTTCGGTCGCGCCCTTGTCGGCGTGGGTGCGGGTGGCGTGGTCGAGCAGGCCGGCGGCGAATCGCATGTAGATGGAGCCGGACTGCTCGGCGACGGCGATCGCCGCGGTGGTCTCGCCGGCGCGGACCTTGGCCATGACGCGGGAGAGGCGTCGTCGGGCGCCCGGGGAGTGGGTGCGGAGCCAGAAGGCGGCGCGCTCGACGCTCAGGGTGACCGAGACGAGGCTGTGGAGGAGGAGTGGGTACATGACCCACCCACCGGCGCGGAAGAACTGGAGAAGATCGCTGACCATCCGGGACGATGGTAGCGGGCGGGGAAAGCCCCCGGGCCCCTACCATCGCCCGTGAAGCCCGACGCGCCCGCCCCAACCCGGCTGCCCGACGTGGTCCTGGAGCCCGCCCCCGCGATCGACGCGTATCTGGGCGGGTATCTCGACGCCCTGGGCCTGACGCCGACGCTCGATGACGCGGTCCGCTACGCCCTGCTGGGGGGTGGCAAGCGGGTCCGTCCGGTGCTGGCCTGGTGGAGTGGCGTCGCGGTCGGGGGCGACGGCGAGGCGACGCTCCCCGCGGGCGCGGCGATCGAGATGGTCCACGCCTTCAGCCTCGTCCACGACGACCTGCCGGCGATGGATGACGACGATCTCCGGCGCGGGCGGCCGACGCTGCATGTGCGCTCCGGTGAGGCGATGGCGATCCTCGCGGGTGACGCGATGCTCGCGATGGCATTCGGCGCGCTGCGGGGGGCGCCGGATGGCCTGCTCGGCCCGCTCACCGATGAGCTGCTCGCCGGGACCAACGCGATGATCTCCGGGCAGATCTTCGACACGCTCGGCGGGCTCGGGGGCGAGGGGACGGAGGTGGACCGGCTGGAGACGATCCATCGCAACAAGACGGGAGCGTTGATCCGCGCCGCCTGCCGCATGGGTGGCCTGCTGGGGGGCGGCGGGGAGGAGGCGATCGATCACCTGAGCCGGTACGGCGAGGCGATCGGACTGATGTTCCAGGTGGTGGATGACCTGCTCGACGTTGAGGCGTGCGCGTCGCGGACCGGGAAGCGGACGGGGAAGGACGCGGAGGCGGGGAAGCTGACGTACCCGTCGGTGCTGGGCGTGGAGGGGGCGAGGTCGGCGGTCGCCCGGCTGGGCGCGGAGGCCCGTGAGGCGATCGGCGCGTTCGGGGCGCGGGGTGCGGCGCTCTCGGACCTGGCGGGGTACCTGGAGCGGCGCGGGGCGTAATCGGGGGCGCCGAATCCGAGGAAGCATCGAACGCCCCGGCGTCGGTGGGGTACGGGGAGAGGCCCGCTCGTGGACGGTGGGCGAGGATCCGGGTAGACTTGTTTCAAGAATCTTTGAAAGTTCCCGGGGACGAGCCCGAGGGGAGCACGCACGGATGTCGATTCTCAGCACGCTGTCGGGACCGGAAGACCTGCGAGCCCTGCCCGTGGACCGTCTGCCGGAGGTGGCGTCGGAGATCCGCGAGGCGATCATCGCGCAGGTCTCGAAGACGGGGGGGCACCTGGCGCCGAACCTGGGCGTGGTCGAGCTGACGATCGCGTTGCACTACGTCTTTGACTTTGCGCACGACCGGTTGCTGTTTGACGTGGGGCACCAGTGCTACCCGCACAAGCTGCTGACCGGGCGCCAGGGCCTGCTGGAGAAGCTGCGCACCCGCGAGGGGATGGCGGGCTTCCCGGAGCCGCTCGAGAGCGGGTACGACCTATTCCGAGTGGGGCACGCGGGGACGGGGATCTCGACGGCGGTGGGCATGGCGCGGGGGGACACCCTGAGCGGGGAGGCGTACGACCCGGAATCGAACCCGGAGGGGCGTCGAGTGGTGACGCTCATCGGGGACGCGTCGATCGCCAACGGTGTGGCGATGGAGGGGCTGAACAACGCGGGGACGCTCAGGCGTCAGATGCTGGTGGTGCTCAACGACAACGGGATGTCGATCAGCAAGCCGCAGGGCGCGCTCGCGGGGTACTTCGATCGCGTGCGCGTGAGCCACACGTACACGGACTTCAAGAAGGGCGCGCGGAAGATCCTCGGCCGGATCCCGGGGGGGAGTGTGCTGCAGGAGGCGTACCACCGGGCGGGGGAGATGACCAAGGCGATGATCGCCGAGCACTCCTGGTTCGAGCACTTCGGGCTGGTGACGGTCGGGCCGATCGACGGGCACGACATCCCGACGTTGATCGAGTTCCTGGGCGAGGCGCGTGATCTGGACCGTCCGATGGTGCTGCACGTCAAGACGGTGAAGGGGAAGGGCCTGGACGTCGCCGAGGATGATGCGACGCGGTTCCACTCGCCCAAGGCCTTCAAGGTCGAGCGGGACGAGCGGTTGGGCTGCCGCGTGGAGATGTCCGGGGGCGGGCGTTCGTACACGGCGGCGGTCGCGGACGCGGTCTGCGAGATGATGGAGCGTGACGAGCGAGTGGTGACCTGCACGGCGGCGATGCCGGACGGGACGGGGATCGCCGAGGCGTTGTCGCGCTTTCCTGACCGGGCGTGGGACGTGGGCATCTGCGAATCGCACGCGATGGACATGATGGCGGGGCTGGCGAAGACGGGGGCCAAGCCCTTCTTCGCGGTGTACTCGACGTTCCTGCAGCGGGCGTTCGACCAGGCGTTCCAGGAGGTCGCGCTGCAGGGGCTGGCGGTGCGGCTTCTGCTCGACCGGGCGGGCGTGGTCGGGGGCGACGGCGCGGTGCACCACGGGTTCTGCGACGTGGCCCTGCTGCGCACGCTGCCCGACGCGCTGCTGATGGCGCCGATCGACGAGGCGAGCCTTCGGGCGTCGATGGAGTTGATGCGGACGTACGAGGCCGGGCTGAGCGCGACGCGGTACCCGAGGGACACGGTCTCGGATCGTCTGAGCGACCGGCCCTGCCCCGCGTTCGAGATCGGGCGGGCGAGGCTGCTCACGCCCGAGTTCGCGGATCTGGACGCGAACCGCCCGGACGTGGCGGTGCTCGGGTTCGGCACGCCCGCGATCGATGCGCTGGAGGCGGCGGAGGGGCTGGGAGATGAGTACCGCGTCGCGGTCTGGGACGCGCGGTTCGCCAAGCCGGTGGACGCGGGGCTCGTCGAGGCGTTGCTCTCGCGCGAGATTCCCCTCGTCACGGTGGAGGACCACTCGGTGGTGGGCGGGTTCGGCTCGGCGGTGCTCGAGGCGGCGCAGGAGCGCGGGCTCGACGCCTCGCTCGTGACGCGCCTGGGCCTGCCCGACACCTGGATCCTGCAGGACGCTCGGGCGAGCCAGCTGCGGGAGGCGGGGATCGACGCCCCGGGCATCGCCCGGGCGATCCGCGAACGCGTGGGCGGGGGGAAGCGGGAGGCCCGGCTCGGCGCGGAGATCAAGCCGGCCCCGGAGCCGCGCGATCGGGCGAGCGTCTGAGCACGGGAAGGAAGCCCCATGGGACGGTCGGTGCTGCTGCTGGTCAACCGCGGCAAGGCGGGCGCGGAGGAGGCGGAGGCCCGGGTCACCGGGTTGGTCCGTGCGCACGGGTCGATCGTGGAATCCCTTGAGGCGATGTGCGATGACCCGCCGCGGGACTGCGCGGACGTAGACCTGATCGTGGTGCTCGGGGGGGACGGGACGCTGATGACGGTCGCGGGGCGGTACGCGGACCAGGGGCGCCCGATCCTGGGCGTGAACATCGGGCGCGTCGGGTTCATGGCGGGGTTCGATCTGGACTCGCTCGAGGCGCACGCGTCGGAGCTGTTCGGCGAGGGGAGGCTGGACCTGCGGCGTGCAGCCCTGCTGGGCGCGCGCATCGAGGATGCTCACGGGCGGACGCTCGAGTCGCTGCGGGCGATCAATGACTTCGCGATCACCGCCGGCCCCCCCTACCGCATGATCACCCTTGAGCTGCACTTCGATGGCCAGCCCGGGCCGCTGGTCAGCGGCGACGGCCTGGTTGTCTCCTCGCCGATGGGATCGACGGCGTACAACGTTTCGGCGGGGGGTCCGATCGTGACGCCCGGCGTGGAGGCGACCGTGGTGACGCCGATCGCCGCCCACTCGCTGAGTTTCCGCCCGATCGTGGTGGCGCACGCGTGCCCGGTGGAGGTGCGTGTGCGCACGGCGAACGAGGAGAACGGGGGCGGGACGGAGCTGGTGATCGACGGGCGTGGCCGGCGTCGCCTGCACGCCGGGCAGCGGGTCGTGATCCGCGGGGGCGCCGGGATGATCGACTTCGTGGGTGATCCGGGCGTGAGCTACTGGCAGACGCTGATGCGCAAGATGCACTGGGCGGCGCCCCCGGCGGGCCGGGACCAGAGCGGGGCGGGGGAATAGGGGGCGATCCCGGCGGGTTGTGCTCGGCGACGGGTAAGAGACGCCCGGCGATGCAGAGGAAGCTCGCCCATGGGAACAAGCACCGACTCGAACGCGGACGCGATGTTGGCCCTGCGGTGCATGGAGATCTGGGGGGGCAACCGGGCGGTGGACCAGCGGGCGAGCGTGCCCGGGCTGCACATCTCGGTGCGGAGCACCCCGCACAACGGGGAGGACGCGGGCGGGGACATCTATTACATCTCGCAGTGCGGCGCGGGGAACATCTCGCGGATCGTGCTGGCCGATGTGGCGGGGCACGGGGCCGGGGTCTCGGCGCTGGCGGGATCGTTGCAGAAGATGATGCGTCGGCACATCAACACGCCGGACCAGACGCGTCTGGCGCGCGAGCTGAACCGGGAGTTCGAGACGATCGAGACGGGTGGGCGGTTCGCGACGGCGCTGCTGGCGACGTACTGGGCGCCGACGCGAGAGCTGATCGTCGTGAACGCGGGCCACCCGGCGCCGCTGCGATTCAGTCGGGGCGCGTGGTCGTTCGTGGAGCGGGGCGTGAGCGAGGCCTCGGCGGCGAACCTGCCGCTGGGTGTCATCGAGCCGACGACGTACTCGCAGGACGCGATCGCGCTCGATCCGGGGGATGTGGTGGTACTCTACACCGACGCGCTGCCGGAGACGGGCGTGAAGCCCGGCGGGCAGCTCGGGATGGAGGGTCTGCTGCGCCTGGCCAACGAGATCGGGGAACCGTCCGGGGGGGCGTTCGCCGACGCGCTGCTCGACCGGGTGCGTTCGCTCCGGGGCGGGGGTGAGGCGGAGGACGACGAGACGGTGATCGTGCTCGAGCACCACGGGGCCTCCCCCTCGGCGCAGGGCCTGAGCGAGCGTCTGGGCGTGCTCGGGCGGATGGTCGGGCTGGGGCGCGTCTACCGGGGCGAGCTGGCGGCGGGGTGAGCGGGCGGATCAGGCGCCGGGCGTGCCGTTGGCCTCTTCGCTGGCGCGTTTGAGGGCGAGGCCGGGCATGAAGAGTTCGTCGGGGTTGATGAGGGCCACGAGGGTGTCCCCCGGCTCGGGCTCGGGCATGCGCGTCGCGGTGGCGATGACGAGGGCGCCCGTCTTGCGGACCACGAAGAGGGGGAGGGTGTTGGGCCCGTAGAGGGTGCAGTAGTCGTCGTAGTCGAACTCTTCGGAGAGGGTGGTGGACTTGATGATCCACCCGTTCGCGACGCGGGACTCGAGCAGGGCGAAGTGGGCGCCGGTCTCGAAGAGGAGGCGCCCGAGGTGGCCGGCGTTCTCGGCGTCGGACTTCTTCTTGGGGGCCTTGGAGGGGAGGCGGTAGAGCTCCGCCTTGTCGAAGTGCTCGGTGAATCGTTGCAGGGCGAGGGCGTTGACCTCGTCGTTGGGGGTGACGGCGAGCACGCGCCCGATGCCGCGCAGGTCCAGGTCTTCCACCGCGTGCTCGCTGAGAACGTTGACGTGGACGGCGGGGAGATGGGCCATGCGTGCGGCGTTGATATTCGCCCGGTTGGTGTCCACGAGGAGCACGGAGACGCCACGGGCGACGAGGTTCTCGGCCATGGCGCGGACCCAACGGGGGGCGCCGATGAAGACGATGCCCTGGGGGTTCTGGTCGGAGACGCCCAGGGCGCGGGCGAGGGGGGTCGCCGCCAGGCCGTAGATCGTCACCGTGCCGACGATGACCATGAAGGTGAGGGGGACGAGCTGCTCGGCGCCGGAGATCCCCCGGGACTTGAGGCCGAGGGCAAAGATGGAGGCGCCGGCGGCGGCGACGATGCCGCGCGGGGCGACGCAGGCGATGAAGAGTCGTTCGTTCCAGCTCAGGCCGGAGCCGACGGTGGAGATCATGGCGCCGAGGGGGCGGGCGACGACGATCAGGACGACCAGGAGGGCGGCCATGGCCCAGAGGTCCACGCTGAGGATCTGGTCGAGTTCGAGGCGTGCGCCGAGCACGATGAAGAGGGTGCTGATGAGCAGGACCCGGATGTTCTCCTTGAACTCGATGATGTGGCGGATGTCGGCCCGCTTCTGGTTGGCGAGGACCACGCCCATCGCGGTGACGGCGAAGAGGCCGGACTCCGCCTGGAAGATGTTCGAGACCGTGAAGGTCATGATCACGAGCATCAACGAGAAGGGGTTCTGGAGGAAGTCCGGGATCCAGTAGCGGCTCATGAGCCCGAGCAGGAGGATCGCGGCGAGGACCCCGAGCCCGCCCCCGACCACGATCGTCTTGAGCACGCCGAGGACGATGGGGAGGGTGGCGCCCTGGGCGGCGCCGGTCTGGTTGATGATGATCGCCTCAAAGACGAGCACGGCGGCGAGGACGCCGATGGGGTCGATGACGATGCCCTCCCACCGGAGGATGGGGCCAACGGCGCCGGCGGGGCGGATGTGGGAGAGCATGGGACCGATGACGGTCGGGCCGGTGACGATGACGATCGCGCCGAAAAGGATCGCGATATCGACGCGGAGCTGGAAGAAGAAGAGGGAGGCGACGGCGGCGACCACCCACGTGACCAGCGCGCCGAGGGTGACGAGGGCGAAGATGGACCGCCCGACCCCTTTGAGTTCGCTGAAGCGGAGGGTGAGCCCACCTTCGTAGAGGATGAGGGCGACAGCGAGGCCGACGAGGGCGAGGAGGAGGTCGGCGCCGAAGAGTTCGTCGGGGCTCTTGGCGAAGGCGGCGAGGGAGGAGTCGCCGGCGACGGCCCGGAAGACGGGTCCGGCAAGGATGCCGATGAGGAGGAGAAGGAGGATGGAAGGGATCTTGAGGCGCCATGCGATCCACTGGGCGAGGACGCCCAGGACGACGATGGCGGCGAGGATGAACGGGAGCGCGCCGGCGCCGGGTCCGGCGGCGAGCGTCAGGGGATGGAGCGTTTGATCGAGCACGGCGACGTCCTGTGCCTGTTCCCCATCCGTGGGGATCGCCCCACCCGGGGCTCAGGTCGGGAACAGGGTATCCACACCCGGGGGGCGGGCGCCGGGCGGGGGGATTGACATATTCATGCATTGCCGTGTATGATTATGCCATGGCACGACAGCGGAGACGCGAGATCATCGGGGAGATCCTCCGGACCCGGCAGGTGACCGACCAGGAGCAGCTGGTGGAGATCCTGCACAAGCACGGGGAGCACGTGACGCAGGCGACGGTCTCTCGGGACCTGGCCGCGATGGGGGTGGTCAAGGGGCCGGGGGGGTACGTGATGCCGACCACCCCGATGGGGGTGGACGGGCCCGGGGAGCTTCGGGTGGCGATCAAGCGTCACGCGACGATGATCCGCCAGGCGGACTCGCTGGTGGTGGTGCGAACCGCCCCGGGGCACGCGGCCCTGGTGGGCGACGCCCTGGACCGGTGGCCCCCGACCGGGGTGATCGGGACGATCGCGGGGGATGACACGGTGATGATCGCGACGACGGGATCGACCTCGGCGCGTCGGGTGTGCGCGGCCCTCGTGAAGCTGCTGCGCGGCGCGGACGTGGACCCGTGAATCCCCCCCACTTCATCACGACGCAGGACTGGTCGGTGGACGCGATCAGTGCGCTCATCGATCGTGCGAGGCGGCTGCGCGACGCCCCGATCCAGCCCGTGCTCAAGGACAAGACGGTTGCGCTGGTCTTCTTCAACCCATCGCTCCGCACGCGGACCTCGTTCGAGGTGGGCGCGTTCCAGCTCGGCGCCCACGCGGTGGTCCTCGAGCCGGGCAAGGGCGCGTGGGAGATGGCCTTCAACGATGGCGAGGTGATGGACGGGGCGGCGGAGGAGCACGTCCGCGAGGGGGCGCGGGTGCTCAGCGAGTACTGCGACCTGATCGCGGTGCGCCGCTTTCCCCTCTTCCGGGACTGGTCGATCGACCGGCAGGACCATGTCATCCAGGCGTTCGCCCGGCACGCGAGCGTCCCGGTGATCAACATGGAAACGATCACGCATCCGTGTCAGGAGCTGGCGCACGCGATGGCGCTGGGGGACCGGCTCGGGGATCTGCGGGGCAGGAAGTACGTGCTGACGTGGACGTACCACCCCAAGCCGCTGAACACCGCGGTGGCCAACTCCGCCGCGATGATCGCGACGCGCCTGGGGATGGACGTCACGCTGCTCTGTCCGGACGAGCGGTACGCGCTCGACGAGCGGTACATGCGGGCGGCAGAGGAGAACGCGGCGTCGTCGGGCGGGTCGTTCCGGATGAGTCACGACATCGAGAGCGCGTACGAGGGGGCGGACGCGGTCTACGCGAAGAGCTGGGGCTCGCTGGCGTTCTACGGGGACTGGGAGCGGGAGAAGCCGGTCCGGGACGCGAACCGCCACTTCATCGTGGACGAGGCGAAGATGGCGCGCACCAACGACGCGGTCTTCAGCCACTGCCTGCCCGCCCGGCGGAACGTCAAGGCGACGGACGGGGTGTTCGACTCGCCCCGGTCGATGATCATCGAAGAGGCCGCGAACCGGCTGCACGTACAGAAGGCGCTGATGGCGACGCTGCTTGGCGCACAGGGAGAGATCCGATGAGCAAGACGGTTGTGCTGGCGTTCTCGGGGGGGCTGGATACCAGTTTCTGCGTGCCGTACCTGAAGGACCGCGGGTGGGATGTGGTCACGCTCTTCGTGGACACGGGGGGCGTGAGCGACGAGCACCGGGCCTGGATCGAGGAGCGGGCGCTCGGGCTCGGGGCGAGGGAGCACGTCACCCAGGAGGCCGGGGACGAGCTTTGGGAGAGCTTCGTCGTTCCCTTCGTGATGGGGGGGACGGCGTACCAGGATCAGTACCCGCTCCTCTGCTCGGACCGATACCTGATCGCGTCGCGAGCGGCGGCGTTGAGCGCCGAGATCGGCGCCGCGGCGATCGCCCACGGGTGCACGGCGATGGGGAACGACCAGGTCCGGTTCGACCAGTCGCTGCGTTGTCTGACGGACCTGCCCATCCTCGCCCCGATCCGGGAGATCCAGGCGGAGACGGACGAGCCGCGCGCGTTCGAGATCAAGGCGCTCGAGCGGCTGGGCTTCGAGGTGAGCCGGGACGTGTCGCGTTACACGATCAACGAGAACGTCCTGGGCGTGACCGTTTCCGGCTCGGAGATCGACGGGTTCGGGGCGCCCTCGGCGGAGACGTACCGGCTGACCGTTCCCCCGGAGAAGCTCCCGGCGGGGCAAGTGAGCGTCCGGGTGGGGTTCGAGGGGGGACGGGCGGTCACGCTCGACGGGCGCCCGCTGGCGGGCTCTGAGAT
>JBITAG010000037.1:0-3438 GCA_044439985.1 Phycisphaerales bacterium JB059
CTGCTCGCCGCCCTCATCCTCAACTGGCCCCTCACCCTCGCCGCCCTCATCCTCGCCCCCCTCCTGGTGACGGTGATCCGCAAGCTCGGCAAGCGGATCCGGCGCGCCGCCCGCGGGGCGCTCGAGTCGCAGGCCGGCCTGCTGCACGCCTCCACCGAGGCCATGCAGGGCCTGCGCGTCGTCAAGGTCCACACCGCCGAACGCTACGAACAGGGTCGCTTCCACAAGATCAACAAGGAGTACCTCCGCCAGCAGCTGCGCGTCCGCACCGCGCGCGCCATCACCAGCCCCCTCGTCGAGGTCCTCTCGATCCTCGCCGTCGGCGCCCTCACCCTCGGCGCCGTCTGGCTCATCCTCGAAGGTCGCCTCGAAAAGAGCGAGTTCCTCCTCACCCTCGCCGCCCTCGCCTTCGCCGGCGGCTCCCTCAAGCCCCTCACCGGCCTGGTCAACGACATCCAGCAGTCCGGCGCCGCCGCCGACCGCCTCGCCCAGCTCCTCGCCTCCCAGCCCGAACCCGGGCACGGCGCCCGGCTCCCCAAGCTCCCCCGTCACGCCGAGTCGATCGAGCTGCGCGACATCCGCTTCACCTACCCCGGCGCCGACGCCCCCGCCCTCGACCACGTCTCCATCCGCGTCGACCGAGGCCAGACCGTCGCCGTCGTCGGCCCCAACGGCTCGGGCAAAACCACCCTCCTCGCCCTCGTCCCCCGCCTCTTCGACCCCGATTCCGGCAGCGTCCTCATCGACGGACGCGACGTGCGCGACTACGCCGTCCGCTCCCTCCGCCGCCAGATCGGTGTCGTCACCCAGGAAACCGTCCTCTTCCGCGCCTCCATCCGCGACAACATCGCCTACGGCGCCACGGACGTCAGCGAGCAACGCATCCTCGAGGCCGCCCGACAGGCCCACGCCGACGAGTTCATCCAGAACCTCCCCGACGGGTACGACACGATCTGCGGCGAGCAGGGCCTGACCCTCTCCGGGGGCCAACGCCAGCGCATCGCCATCGCCCGCGCCATCCTCCGCGATCCCGCGATCCTCATCCTCGACGAGGCCACCAGCATGATCGACGCCGAAAGCGAGGCCAAGATCACCACCGCCATCGCCGAGTTCGCGCGCGGGCGGACCTCCCTCGTCGTCGCCCACCGCCTCAGCACCGTCCTCGGCGCCGACCGCATCGTCGTCATGGACCACGGGCGCCTCATCGACCAGGGCTCGCACGATGAGCTGATGCAACGCTGCGAGATCTACAGCCAGATCGCGCGTCGCCAGCTCATCCCCGCCGCGTCCTAACGCGACACCCCGAACCGCCCGGACTCACGCTCCGCCAGACGCAGCGCCTCCTCCCGGCTGCCGACCCGACCCTCGAGCTGCGCGTCGTAGACCAGATCCAGCAGCCCCTTGAAGCCCCGCCCGGGCCTCAGCCCCGCCCCGACAAGATCGTCCCCCGTCAGCACCGGCGCCGGCGCGACGCCCACGCCATCGGACGCCAGCGCCGCCGCGTCCCGTGCGATCCCTTCGCCCGCTCCGGGGTCGATCGCCCCCAGCAGCGCGAGGGCGTCCTCGCAACCCGGCGACGCGAGCAGACGCTTGCGCGCCGCGACGGGCATGGTGGCCCAGCCCGAGCGCAGCGCGCCCAGGCACGCCAGCGCATCACGCAGCGACCGGCTCTCCTCGTTGCTCAGCATCAGCCGCTCACGCCACGCGCCCACCTCGCCCGCGGCCTGTTCCTCCCCGACGCGATCGATCGCCCACGCCCCCATCGCCGCGCTCGCCGACGCCCCCGCGGGCAGAGCGCCCAGCACGCGCAACGCCCGGTCCCCCACCCCCGCGCCCAACACCGGCGCGTCGAGCCCCAGCGCGTGCATCAGCTCGACCGCCCTGGCCCGGGAGGCGTGCCGCATCATCCGACGCACCTCCTCCCCGATCCGCTCGCGACTGACCCCCACCAGCTCGCTCGCGTGCTCCCGGATCGCCCGCGCCGTCTCCGGCTCGATCTCGAACCCGAGCTTCGCCGCCAATCGAACCGCCCGCAACGCCCGCAGATGGTCCTCCGCGAGCCGGTCGCCCGGGTCTCCCACCGCGCGGATCCGCCGGGCGTGCAGGTCCTCCATCCCCCCGACCAGGTCGATCACGTGCCCGTGAATCGTGCGCCCCTCGTCCCGCTCGTCCGCGGACACGGGGTCGAGAAACAACGCGTTGACCGTGTAGTCCCGACGCTTCGCGTCCTGGTCCGCCGTGGAAAACCGAACCTCATCCGGTCGCCGACGGTCGCTGTACGTCCCCTCCTCACGGAAGGTCGCGACCTCGATCGTCTGACCGCGCTCGCGCACGAGCATCACCCCGAACGCGGCGCCCACCTCACTCGTCCGATCAAAGAGCCCGCGGATCGCGTCGGGCGTCGCGTCGGTCGCAACGTCGTAGTCGGTCGGCTCGAGCCCGAGCAGCTCGTCGCGCACGCACCCACCGGCGAAATACGCGACATGCCCGGCGTCCTGCAGCCGCCTGGCCACCTCCACCGCCGCCCCCCGCGCCCGTGCTGAATCCTCGTGCCGGCCCATGAGCGGAGTGTAGTTGACGCCCCCACCCAGAGCCGAGAGCACGATCGACCATCACTGACCGCCACAAACAAAGACGACCGCGGAGGGCGCGGAGATGTCGCGGAGGCTGCGGAGGATTCTCTTCGGAAAGAACACCACACTCCGCGCTCTCCGCGTTCCCTCCGTGACCTCCGTGTACCTCTCCTTCACAATCTCGATCGGCAGCGCCCACCCCGGGTCGATCGGAAGCCCGGCTCCGGGAGGCTCAGTCCGTTCCACCCCGCGCCCGGCACTGCTCCGCAAAGTCCACCGCCCGGCGCAGGTGCGGGATCACGATCGACCCCCCCACGACCAGGGCGATGTCGAAGACCTCGAACAGCTCCTCGTCGCTCGCCCCCGCCTTGATCGCCTGATCGACGTGGTACGCGATGCAGTCATCACAGCGCAGCACCATGCTGGCGCTCAGGCCCAGGAGTTCCTTGGTCTTGGCGTCGAGGGCGCCCCCCTCGTAGGCCTTCGTGTCCAGGTTGAAGAATCGCTTGGTGGTCGTGGTGCCGCGGGCGAGGATCTTCTCGTTCATCTCGCACCGGAACGCCTGGAACTCGTCGTATCGGCTCATGGGCGAGGGTAGGTCGATCCCCCCGCGTCAGCGTCCGGCCGCGGTCGCCTCGTCCGTGATCCGGTACTCCTCCAGGGCCCCGAGCCCGATCTCGGCCCTCGCCGCGTTGGTCGCCTCGATGCTCACGATCGCGGGGGGCAGGACCGTGCGCGTCTTGGCGTCGAAGGCCCGGGCGGTGCCGTAGATCTGCGGCTTGCCGTCGTGCTGGAGCTTGCGGTCGGCGATCACCGCGTACTGCTTCGGCGGCATGCGCCCGGCGAGCGTCTCCTCACGGAGCGT
>JBITAG010000038.1:0-7832 GCA_044439985.1 Phycisphaerales bacterium JB059
ACGCTCCGAGCTGCTCGCCTCCCTCCTCCAGGATCGCCTGCCCCGACTCCGACGCCTCGGGTTCGACCTCATCGACCGGGAGCTGGCCTCCTCCGTCCAGCTCGACGACTCGGTCGGCATCGCCGCCGCGGCGTTGATCGACGACCCCGATCCGAACGTCCGGCGGCGCGCGGCGGTGCTCGTGCTCCGGCTCTCCCCGGAGAACGGGCCGGACGAGATCGCCAAGCGGCTCCCCGATGAGACGGACGCCGGGGTGGCCGAGGCGTTGCTCCGGGGGCTGGCCCGCTGGCCCCGTCCGGCGCTCTCCGAGGAGATCGCCCGCTGGAGCGCCGAGCCGGGAGCGGTCGCGGACGCGGCGCTCGCCGCGGCCTGGGCGATGGAACGCGACGGGCTGCTCACCGACGAGGCGGACCGGGCCAGACTGCTCGAACAGTCGCGTGAGCGGGACGTCGCCACGCTCGGGATCGGCGCGCTCCGCCTGCTCAACTCGCTCGGGGAAGCTTCGGACCGGGAGCGGATCGAGTCGCTGCTTCAGGCGCCCGACCCGGCAATGCGCCGACGCGCCGCGGAGGCCCTCGCCTCGACGCCCGAGTCGGTTGACGCGATCGTCCACGCCGCGAGCAACGACCCGGCCCTGTACCGGCTCGCGGCCGACGCGCTGCGCACCCACCGCATGACGCCCGAGGGCCTTCGCCGGCTGATGGAGATGCCGGCGCCCTCATCCGAAGTGGGCGGGGCGGCGATCGACGCCTTCGCCCTTGCGCTCGGGCCGGGCGGGGTGCGTCAGGCGATCACCGGGATCAGCGACCCGGCGCGCCGGGTGCAGGCGCTGCGCCACGCGACGGGGCTGGCGCCCTCCCCCGAACGAGACGCCTGCCTGGCCGAGCTGGCCCGCGCACAGCTCGAACTCGGGCTCACGCCCGAAGCGCTCACCTCCCTCGACGCGATGACGGGCGAGTCCCCCCCGGAGGGCGCCGAAGACGCGCGAGCCTCCGCCCTGCTCGCGCTCGGGCGAATCGCTGACGCCACCCCCTTGGAGGCGACCCCCGACGCCTGGCTTTTGGGCCTGCAGCTGTGCATCGGCACGGACCACGCCCGGGCGGTGCACGACGCCCTGACCGCCCGGTTCGCGGGCGCCCTCACCGAGGCGCAGACCCAGCGGCTCCAGGCGCTGCGACAGCAGCTGGCCAGCGCCGCGCCCGACGCCGAAGCGTCGCCGTAAGACGGACAGGTCGGTTGAAACGGGTCGCGCCGCCCTAGCGGTCCTGACGCTTCGAGCCGAGCCCGGCCCAGCCCAGACGCCCGAGCACGCTCTTGGCCCGGACCACCGGGGCCTCGGGCGCCGGCTCGCCGGAGCGGAGCGCGTCCATCGCGGCGTCGGCGGAGTCGAACCCTTCGGTCGGATCGAGGCCGCGCTCGAACCACGCGTCCCAGCGACGGTCGAGACGCTTGACCACGCGTGACGCGGGGATGATCGGCTCCTCGGGCGCCAGCCCGGTCACGAGTCGATACCCGGTCTGCACCACGGCGCGGATCTCGTCGCGCGCCAGCTCGGGGGATCGCTCCGCGACGCCCTGCAACCCGACGCGCAGGCCGTACAGCTCCACGAGCAGGCTCCCGTGCCGATCGACAAGCAGCTCCTCATCCACGACGGGTCCGTGGACCACGCCGTGGTCATGCGCCAGCGCCACGCCGGAGAGCAGGTGTTCGATGGTGCGTTCGACCTCGAACGAGGGCATCTTGCCCCCCTTGGCCTCACGCACGTCGTTCAGGGTGACCAGACCCGCCTGGTTGCCGGTGTAGGGCGCGACGATCCAGGGCGAGCCGTCGCTGCCGAGCGTGTACTGCTCGATGGGGAGCAGGTGCGGGTGACGGATGGCGCTGACGCGTTCAAGCAGGGCGAGCACGTCGCGCCGCTCACCCCGGTCGCGCCGCCCGGGGAGGCGGTAGACCAGGTGATTGGTCCGACGGTGCTCGTGCAAGCCGATCCAGCGCCGCCCCACGGGTGAGTCGGGCAGTTCACGCACGAGCCGGAGATGTCCCAGCTGGCGCGGGTGATCGGGTCGGTCACGCATCCGGTCGGCATCCTCGCGTCGGCGTCGGTGCAGGGAACCCTCCCCGCCGCCGGCGCCCAGTCTCGAACCATCAGCCCCGATTCTAGCCCCCCGCCGTGAACACGGCTTCATGTGGGGCGTTCCGGGACACACCCGCCTATCGGACCCAGACGGAGCGTTTCGCCACACTTTTTGCCCCCCCCGCCCCTCGGGGCTTCCCCGCGCCCGAGCCGCGCCCCCCCGGAGCCCGCCTCTATAGTCCCGCCCGATTCACCCACGGAGCACCAGATGCGCACCCGATCCCACACCGCCGGCCAGCTCCGCGAGGAGCACGAGGGCCAGTCCGTCCAGCTCTGCGGCTGGGTCCACGCCCGGCGCGAACAGTCCGCCGACCTGGTCTTCATCGACCTGCGTGACCGGCACGGCATCACCCAACTCGTCTTCGACTCCGAGGACTCCGGCTCGGCCCTCCCCCCCCAGGCCAAGGGGCTCCACCTCGAGGACGTCATCGGCGTCCGGGGCAAGGTCCGCGCCCGCGAGAAGACCAACAAGAAGATCGAGACGGGCGCCATCGAGGTGGTGGTCACCGAGCTGGAGGTGCTCAGCCGGACGGCCTCCCCCCCGCTGATCCCCTCGGACGAGAAGAACCTCCCCGCCGAGGAGACGCGCCTCAAGCACCGCTATCTCGACCTGCGCCGTCCGAAGATGCAGCACATCCTCCGGACGCGCCACCGGGTCTCCAAGCTCGCGCGCGACTACTTCGACGCGCACGGGTTTCTGGAGATCGAGACGCCCAACCTCTGCCGCTCCACGCCCGAGGGCGCGCGCGACTTTCTCGTTCCCTCGCGCAACCAGCCGGGCATGTGGTACGCCCTCCCCCAGTCCCCGCAGATCTTCAAGCAGATCCTCATGGTGGGCGGCGCCGACCGCTACCTGCAGATCTGCCGCTGCTTCCGCGACGAGGACCCGCGCGCCGACCGGCAGGCGGAGTTTACGCAGATCGACTGCGAGATGAGCTTCGTCGATCGCAAGGAAGTCATCGCCATCATGGAGGGCTTCGCGCGTTCGATCTGGAAGGAAATCCTGGGCGTGGACCTCCCCGAGTTCCCGCAGATCACCTACCGGGAGGCGATGGACCGCTACGGGATCGACCGCCCCGACACGCGCTACGACCTGGAACTCGTGGACGTCTCGGACCTGTGCGCCAGGACCGAGTTCAAGGTCTTCAAGGAGGCCCTCGACAAGCCCAGGGGCGTCGTCAAGGCGATCCGCGTCCCCGGTGGCGCCGCGAAGCTCACCCGCAAAATCACCGACGGCTACTCCAAGTTCGTCCAGGACTTCGGCGCCGGGGGCGTGCCCGTGACCAAGGTCGCCGGCGGCACGCTGGAGGCGGGCATCGCCAAGTTCGTCGAGCCCATCGCGGGCGAGCTGATCGAGCGTCTGGGCGCACAGGACGGGGACACGATCCTCTTCGGCGCCGACACGTACAGCGTCGCGACCAAGGCCCTGGGCGAGCTGCGCCAGAAGGTCGCCCGCGACATGGACCTGATCGACGAGAGCAAGTGGAACTTCCTCTGGGTCGTCGACTTCCCGATGTTCGAGTGGGACGAGGAGACGGCGCGCTTCTACGCCATGCACCACCCCTTCACCGCCCCCGCCGACCATGAGCTCGATCGCTTCATGGGCATGGACCCGAGCGACACCGAGGGCATCGAGTCCGTCGTCTCCGACGGGTACGACATGGTCTGCAACGGGAGCGAGATCGGCGGCGGCTCCATCCGTATCCATCAGCAGGACGTCCAGAAGAAGGTCTTCCAGCTCCTGGGCATCTCCGACGAGGAGGCCAAGCTCAAGTTCAGCTTCCTGCTCGACGCGCTCTCCTACGGCGCCCCGCCCCACGGCGGCATCGCCTTCGGCCTCGACCGCCTCGTCATGCACCTGACCGGCACGGACTCGATCCGCGACGTCATCGCCTTCCCCAAGACCATGACCGGCCAGGACCTCATGTGCGAGGCGCCCAACGTCGTCGACGACGAGCAGCTCACCGAACTGCACGTCAAGAGCACGGCGAGGCCCAACTAAACCGGAGCGTCAGCGACGGGGCGGCTGAACCCAGCCGCGCCCGACGCTCGAAGCACCCGTCGTGACCCCCGACGCGCCCCCAACCGACCCCGCAACGCCCCGCCCCACGCGGGGCGTTATCCTTGCGCGCTGGCTCGAGCTGGCCATCCTCTTCCTGCTTATCCCCGCCGCCTTCTGGTGGACGCGCCTCAACCCGGGCGTCGCCGCGGACGCGCTGGCGAAAGTTGGTATCACCGGGCGCCTCGCCCAGGCGATCGCCGGCGGGCGCCTGATGATCCCCACGCTGCTCGTCTTCACCCTGCTCTGCCTCGTCTGGCTGATCGTGGACCGGCGCTTCCCCAACCGCCAGCTCTGGAACTTCCGCGCGGGGGCGCGTGACCTGCCACGGATCCTGGCGATCTTCGTGCCGGGCGCCGCGATCGTCAGCGGGCTCGTCTGGCTCCTGCAGCCCGGATCCTCGATCATCGCCGAGGCCGCGGAGTACGGGCTGATCCTCCCGACGCTCGACGCCAACGCGTCGTGGCTCCGCCTGCCGCGCCAACGACCGGGCCTCTGGGTCGCGATCATGATCCTGTACCCCCTGCTGAGCGTCTGGCCGCAGGAGGTCGTCTACCGGGCCTTCTTCCACCACCGCTACGAGGTCATCCTCCCGGGCACGCTGACGCGCATCCTGATGAGCGCCCTCGTCTTCGGGTTCATGCACGTCGTCTTCCTGAACTGGCTGGCGCCCGCGATGACGCTGCTCGGCGGCCTGCTCTTCGCCTGGACGTACGAGCGCAGCCGCAGCCTGCTCGCCGTCACCATCGAGCACGCCCTCTGGGGCTGCCTCGTTTTCACCATCGGGATCGGCTGGTACTTCTACGGCGGGCGGTAGAACGCCTCAGGCGACGCGCCGGTGCGGGGGGTCGATCCCGCGCCCGGCGATGCGCAGAGCTCGGTGGACATCGATCGAACGCCCGGGCTCGATGTAGCAGAAGCCGGTCGTCGCGGCGAGCCGCACGTGCCGCTCCTGCGAGTCCGCCCGCAGCCGCCGGACGCTGGCGCCGATCCTCGCCATCCTCACGCCCGCCTCGACGAGGCTGGAGACGTCGTTGAGGAGCACCATGAACCTGCCGTTGCGCAGTCGCCCGACCACGCTCGACTCCCCGGCGCTGGCGAGCACTCGCTTGGCGCCGACCCGCAGCGCCTCGTCGCGCCCCTCGCTCCCACGCTCGGCGTGGATCTGCTCGAGGTTGTCAATCTGGAGGATCCCGATCGCGGCGCCGTGGAGCGAACCGGCCACCCGACGCAGCGACGCCTCCGCCTGCCCCATCACGCCCTCGCGGTTCCACAAACGCGTCGTCGAGTCGACCAGCTTGCGGCGTTCCTCCGGGCTCGGCGCCGGAGCGTCCCCCGTCCTTACTCGGCGCAGCACGCTCTCGAACTCCGCCTCCGCGACCGCCGCCAGATCCTCGAGCACCTCGATGTCCTCCGGCGTGAACTCCCGCGGGCGCCGCCCGATGACGCAGAGCGATCCGATGCGCATCCCGCCGGGCGCCCGGACCGGGGCGCCCGCATAGGAGACGATGAAGGGCTCACCCGTGACCAGGGGGTTGCGCTCGAAGCGTGGGTCCTGCCTCGCGTCCTGCACCACCACCGGCTCGTTTCCCAGGATCGTGTAGGCGCAGAACGCCGCGTCCCGGTCCGTCTGCTCGCAGTCGAGCCCCTGGATCGACTTGAACCACTGGCGGTCCGCTTCGACCAGCGAGAGCGCCGCGATCGGCATCCCGAGCATCCGCTGGGCCATCCGCGTGATCCGCTCGAAGGAAGCCTCCAGCGGCGTGTCCACCAGTTGCAGCTCCCGGAGGGCCTCAAGGCGAAAGGGTTCGTCGGGCGAGAGCGGGGGATGCATCGGTGGACCTTCCTCAGAGGGGCTCCCCCCACGGTCGGTCGGTGCGCCACGACGATCGAATCACCCGCGCCGGAACCACTCGGATCGAGTGAATCCCCCCCCACCGGCGCCCGTTACCGGTCCCAGGGCGCGTGCCGCTCGATCGCGCCCACCAACGCGTGCAGCACGAGCATGTGGATCTCCTGGATCCGGTCGCTGGTTTCACCCGGGGCGATCCACTCGAAATCGCCAAGGCCCCGCAGGCGCCCCCCGTCCTTGCCCAGCAGGAGCGCGACGGAGAGGCCCCCGGAACGGGCCGCCTCCACGGCGCGCACGATGTTCGCCGAGTTCCCGCTCGTGGACATCGCCACCAGCACGTCCCCCTCGCGCCCGAGCCCCTCGACCCAGCGGCTGAACACCTGCTCGAACCCGTAGTCGTTCGCGGTACACGTCAGGTGCCCCGGATCGATGCACGCGATCGCGGGGAGCGAGGGCCGGTCCTCCCGGTAGCGCCCGGTGAGTTCCTCGCAGAAGTGCATCGCATCGGCGCACGAGCCCCCGTTCCCGATCGCCAGAACTTTGCCCCCGCTTCGGATCGACGCGGCGCACGCGTCGGCCAGCTGCTCGACGCGCTCGGCGTTGGACGCGTCGGCGTTGAACGCCCGGAGGGCCATCGCCGCGTCATCGAACTCGCGGGCCACGATCTCGCTCATGCCGCGTCTCCCGTCGCCGTCGCGCCCCCGCCCAGGGTGAGCAGGACGACGCCCGCGAGGATCAGCCCCACGGCCAGCGCCTTGCGCCCCGTCATCGACTCCCCGAGCACGAGCCACCCGAGCACCACCGCCGTCGCGGGCGCCAGCGCGAAGGCGATCGGCTTCACCCGGCTGATCTCCCCCACGCTCAACGCCGCGTAGAAGCAGATCATCGCCGCCGCCCCCGCGACCACGCCCGACCCGACCAGCAGCAGACTCCAGCTCCTGGCGTCCGCCTCGCCCCAGGGCGCCTGCTCCGCCGGCGCCCGGAGTCCCTTCGCGACGACGAGGTACGCGATCCAGATCAGGGGCAGGGCGACCGTCGAGCGGATCGCGATCGCGGAGAACGGGCCGAACCGGCCCGAGTGCAGCACGCTCTTGGCGCACACCTCACCCACGCCCCAGCACAACCCCGCCGCGATCGCCAGCACCATTGCCTTCATGATCCGCGAGGATAGTCCGGCGCGGGAGGCGCCGGGCGGGAACGAACCGAGAAAGGGCGGCCCTGATGGACCGCCCCTTCTTGGACGGCACGGAACAACCGCGCCGCCGGGTGGGAGTGCTCCCGAGAGGAGTTCAATCCCGCTTAGGGAATCGGGCAGAGGATCAGGGCGCCCACCACGCTCAGGGGGAGCGCGAGCAGGTACCCGCCGATCCCGATGAAGACCGCCTGTCCGGTCCGAACCAAACGTTCCCCGCCCACTTGGTCTTGACGTGTTCGCATGGCGTTGCTCCTTGCGTGGCGCCGACCCGCGACGCCTCCGGGGGGCGAACCGGGAACGCGCCGCCCGTATTCCCGCGCGACCCCCTCACCCCCTATCCTCATCCCCCATGCCCAAGGACCCCTGGGACACCCCGGCCATGCGCCAGTACCGGCGCTTCAAGGACCAGCACCCCGACTGCGTCCTCTTCTTCCGCATGGGCGACTTCTACGAGATGTTCGGCGAAGACGCCGAGAAGCTCGCCCCCGCGCTGGGCCTGCGCCTCTCCACGCGCGGCAGCCCGCTCCCCCTGGCGGGCGTCCCCCCCCACCAGAAGGCCCCCTCCCTCCGGCGCGCCATCGAGCAGGGCTTC
>JBITAG010000039.1:0-7401 GCA_044439985.1 Phycisphaerales bacterium JB059
GGCGGAGCGGGCGCCGGCGCGGGAAGCGTCGTCCACGTCCTCCACGCGCTCGCTGGTGGAGAACGCGCTGGACGCATCGGCGGATCTGATCGCCTCGAACCAGCTGGTGGCCGCCCGGGCGACGCTCTCCGACGCCCTGCGGACGCGGGGGCTGGGGCGAGACGAGCAGCAGCGTCTGCGCGCGGCGCTCAAGGACCTGAACGAGACGATCGTCTTCAGCCCGCGGATCATCCCGGGGGACACGATGGTTGAGGAGTACCGCGTGTCGGCGGGCGACTCGCTGGGCAAGATCGCCCGCACCCGTGAGCTGGGCACGCACTGGAAGCTCATCCAGCGGATCAACGGGATCGCCCGCCCGGAGCGCATCCGGGTGGGGCAGCGCCTCAAGCTCGTGCGCGGGCCCTTCCACGCGATCGTCACCAAGAGCGAGTACCGGATCGACCTCTACCACGGCCCGCCCGACGAGCCGGAGCGCTGGACGTACATCACCTCCCGCCCGGTGGGGCTGGGGCTGGACGACTCGACGCCCGTCGGACGGTTCGTGGTGCGCGAGGACTCCAAGCTCGAGAACCCCGCGTGGGTCAACCCGCGTGACCCGAGCGACCGGTACGGTCGCGACGACCCGGACAACCCCATCGGGGAGTACTGGGTCGGGCTCGACGGGCTGGGCGACGACGCCGTCTACGTCGGGTACGGGCTGCACGGCACGGTGGACCCGGACTCGATCGGGAGCCAGCAGTCGATGGGGTGCGTGCGGATGCACGACGAGGACATCGCGCTGGTGTACGAGCTGCTCCAGGAAGGCGCCAGCATCGTCGAGATCCGTCCCTAGGGAACTCTCCCCGATGGGCGCGATCGCGATGATGCGGCGATCACGGATCGTCGATGGGCGGCGCCATGTCGTCGCACGGCGCCAACCCACGGGAAGCGGCTGAAGCCGGAATCGCCCTCTCGCGGGGCGGGTTCTCCCTGATCGAGCTGGTAATCGTCGTCGTGATCATCGGGATTATCGGGGCGATCGCCATCCCCCGGTTCAGCCGGGGCACGGAGGAAGCGTCGCTCGCGGCCCTCAAGGCGGATCTGATGACGCTGCGCGGCGCCATCGAACTCTACCGCGTCGAACACAACGGCCTGAAACCCAAGGATGCGCAGGTCACCGAGCAACTGCTCGGGTACACCGACATCGACGGGAACGTGAGCCCGGACGGGACGAAGTCGGCGCAGTACCGCTTCGGGCCGTACCTGCACAGCGTCCCCCCCCTGCCGGTCGGGATTCGCACCGGGAATCGGCGCATCCACTGGACCGACGACACCGGGGTGGGCTGGCTCTACAGCGAGTGGAACTTCACGATGAAGGCGCACGCCTCCGGGGAGTTCGATTCGAACGGGATCGAGTACAGCTCCTACTGAGGCCTTCCCCGGGGCCGCCCCGCCTGGTCGATCCCGGGGGGGGCACGCCGATGCCCGGACGGAGGAGCCGGACCGGGGCGAAGCCCGAGCCGGCGCGCTGGTCGATCGACACCTTGCTCGGGAACTCGGGGGTCGGTTTCGGCGCCCCGGTCATCGGCCCGAAACTGAGCGGTTTTCGGCACGCCGGGGGCTCTTGGGGGCGTGTTTCGGGGCGCCTGAAAGGGGGCTTTCAGGGGGTGGGCGACCTATCATTTCGGGTCGCCGAGAGGCCCCGATCGGGCCCGAGTTCGCCCGTGATCGGGCGTTGCCGGCGGACGTCCACGGGCGACCCGGGCGACGGTCTGATCTTTGCAAGACGGGACACCGCAGCGCATGAGCGAGAACAACGGGAAGAGCTCGATCGGGAAGGTGAACAACGCGTACTCGTCGGACCAGATCAAGGTCCTCGAGGGGCTGGAGGCCGTGCGCAAGCGTCCGGGGATGTACATCGGGGGCACGGGGCTCAACGCGCTGCACCACCTGGTCTACGAGGTCGTGGACAACTCGATCGACGAGGCGATGGCGGGGTACGCGACGACGGTGACCGTCTCGATCGGGGCCGACGGGTCGGTGACGGTGACCGACGACGGGCGCGGCATCCCGGTGGAGCCGATGAAGAACGACGACCCGGCGCTGGACGGCCAGTCCGCGATCGAGGTCGTGATGACCAAGCTGCACGCGGGGGGCAAGTTCGGGCAGGAGGGCAGCGCGTACAAGGTCTCGGGCGGCCTGCACGGGGTGGGCGTGTCGTGCGTCAACGCGCTGAGCGAGTACCTCGAGGCGGAGGTGTACCGCGACGGACAGGTGCACGGGATCTCGTTCGAGCGGGGCGTGGTGACCGAGCCGGTGCACGTGATCGGCGCGATCCCGGAGGGGTCGAGCCGGAAGACGGGCACGCGGGTGACCTTCCGACCGGACCCGGAGATCTTCGAGGACACGACGTTCAGCTACCAGACGCTGGCGACGCGACTGCGCGAGCTGGCCTACCTGAACCCGGGGGTGACCATCCGCCTGACGGATGAGCGCGTCGGGGCGGACGGGAAGCCGAAGAACGAGACGTTCCACGCCGACAACGGGCTGCTGGCGTACGTCGGACACCTCATGACGGGCAAGACGCCCGTCTCGACGCCCGTCTACCTGCGCAAGGAAGACGAGGAGGAATCGCTGGTCGCGGAGGTGGCGCTGCAGTACCACGACGGGTACAACGAGACGCTCCTGACGTTCGCGAACAACATCAACAACGTGGACGGCGGGACGCACGGGCAGGGGTTCAAGGTGGCGCTGACGCGCACGCTCAACACCTACGCGAAGCGCGCCGGGATCATCAAGGACAAGGACCCGACCCCCACGGGCGACGACCTGCGCGAGGGCCTGATCGCGATCGTCTCCGTCAAGCTGCCCGACCCGGCCTTCAACAACCAGCCGAAGGAGAAGCTGCTCAACCCGGAGATCGAGGGGTTCGTCAGCGCCGCGGTGGGCGAGGCGCTCGCCGACTGGCTCGAGGAACACCCCTCGGAGGCGAAGAAGCTCTGCCAGAAGGGCATCGTCGCCGCCCAGGCGCGGGAGGCGGCCCGGAAGGCCCGCGAGCTGACGCGGCGCAAGACCGCGCTCGACTCGGGCTCGATGCCCCACAAGCTGCGCGACTGCAAGACCAAGGACGTGGACCGGGCCGAGCTGTTCCTCGTCGAGGGTGACTCGGCGGGCGGGAGCGCGACGCAGGGGCGCAACGTCGACAACCAGGCCATCCTGCCCCTGCGCGGCAAGCTGCTCAACGTCGAACGCGCCCGCATCGACAAGGTGCTCGGGTTCGAGGAGATCCGGACGCTCATCGCGGCGCTGCGCTGCGGCATCGGGGGCGATTTCGACCACACCAAGCTCCGCTACGGCAAGATCATCATCATGACCGACGCGGACGTGGACGGGAGCCACATCCGGACGCTCCTGCTGACCTTCTTCTTCCGCCAGATGCCCGAGCTGGTGCGCCGCGGGAACATCTACATCGCCCAGCCCCCGCTCTACCAGATCATGCGGGGCAAGACCAGCCGGTACGTGGTCAACGAGAAGGAGATGGCCGGCGTGCTCACGGAGCTTGGGCTCGAGAGTTCGTCGCTGGTCGTCCGGGAGATCGTGGAGGACGCCTCGGGGATCCCCGAGACGCGCGTGGTCCGTCGGATCGAGGGGGCGGACCTGAAGAAGGGGGTCCGTCTGCTCGAACGGCTCGAGGACCTCGTCGAGATCGCGGAGCGCCGGGGCGTGCGGTTCGCCGACCTGCTCTCGGCGCGTAGCGACGATCCGGACGGGCAGGGGCGCCTGCCGACCCACAAGATCAGCGCCGGAGCCTCCAACGTCTACGCCTGGTCCGAGCGGGAGGCGATGGAGCTGGTGCAGTCGCGGGGGTGGCGTCTGGACGACGCGGCGATCGAAGAGGCGGGCGCCAAGGAGGACGACGACCCGTACGCCGCCCGCAAGAGCGTTGAGGACGGGGACGAGCCCGTGCAGAGCGCGACGATCCGCGAGCTGCACGAGAACCGGGAGCTGGAGCAGATCTTCAGCGACCTGCGCGAGATCGGGCTCGAGATCGAGGACTACGCGCTGGTCCGCGAGGAGTCGATCACGGGCGAGGTGATGCCCGCCAAGTACGCCTGGGAGACGGAGAAGAAGTCCGCCAAGAAGTCCGACGAGGGCGAGGAGGCGGGCGAGGACGTCCGGGTGGTCGAGGCGGCCAACCTGCCCGCCATCCTGACGACGCTGCACGAGATCGGGCGTCGCGGGATGGAGGTCAAGCGGTTCAAGGGGCTGGGCGAGATGGACGCCGAGCAGCTCTGGGAGACCACGATGGACCCCGAGGTCCGGACCCTCTACCGGGTGAACTGGGAGCAGGCCGGGGAGGCCGACGCGCTCTTCAGCGTGCTGATGGGCGAGCAGGTCGAGCCCCGGCGCAAGTTCATCGAGGACCACGCCCTCGAGGTCAAGAACCTGGACGTCTGACCCCCCCACGCTTCGGGGACGCGGGCTGGGGGGCGTGTGACGCCTGTGCGGCCCGCGGGCGGGCGGCTCCGACGCGGGGCGCAACTTGGCGGCGGGAGGCGGGCCGAGAACGCCGATTCTCCGGCAGGAACCGCCGACGGGCGGGACCGGGAGACGCCGGCAATGCTCGACAAAAACCAGGGCGACGACAAGGCGATGAACACCATCCGGGCGGGGCGGTATGACCTCAACCGACTGCTCGACGCCCTCGACGCCCGCAACGCCAAGCACACGGTGGACCGCGAGTACGTGCGCTGGGGGTACCGCCAGCAATCGGTCACGCTCGAGCTGCACCACCCGGGGGGGACGGTCGTCCGCCTCCCGGTGGCGACGCGGAACCTGTCCAACAGCGGGATCGCGGTGCTCCACAGCGCGTTCGTGCACCCGGGGTCGGCCTGCGTGGTCGTGCTCGAGCACATGACGATGGGGCCGGTGGACGTCCCCGGAGCCGTCACGCGCTGCGAGCACATCGGGGGGACGGTCCACGAGGTCGGGATCAAGTTCACCCAGCCGATCGACACGCGGGAGTTCATGCGCCTCGACCTGCTCAGCGAGGCCTTCTGCCTCGAACGCGTCGCCCCCGACAAGCTCCAGGGCACGCTGGTCTACATCGATGACTGCGAGCTGGACCTCAAGCTCGTCGAGAAACTCCTGGAGCCGACGTTCATGTCGGTGCGTTCCTTCACCGACCCGGAGGAGGGGCTCGATGCGGCCAAGCGGGGTTGCGACCTCGTGCTGCTCGACCTGCACCTCGGGGAGACGAGCGGCGCCTCCCTGATCAAACGCCTTCGCGACGACGGTGTCCGGGCGCCGATCCTGATCGTCACCGGGGACACGAGCCAGCACGCGAAGGACGCCCTGCGCTCCGAGGGCGCCGACGCGATGGTCTCCAAGCCCCTCACGAGCGAGAAGCTCCTCCGGGCGATCGCGGAGTTCATGATCGGGGGCGCCGACGCGGGCCCCCTGATCTCCACGCTCAGCCCGGACAGCACCTCGCGTGCGCTCGTCGCGGGGTTCGTCGAGAACCTCGGGCCGCAGATCCAGGAGATCGAGAAGTCGATCCGTGAGGACAACACGGAGGCCTGCCGGCGGATCTGCATGAAACTCGCCTCCTCCGCCCCCCCCCTTGGGTTCGATCCGATCGGGGAGATCGCCACGCGGGTGATGGAGCAGCTGGGGACGGGCGTGGGGATCTCGTACGTGCTCAAGGACCTCCAGACGCTCGTGAAGACCTGCCGGCGAGCCCGGGCGGTCGCCCCCACGGGCGAGAAGCCCGACGCGAGCCCGGACGACGCCCCCGAGGCCGAGGCCGCCTGACCGGCTTGCGTCGGCGCCCGAGCGTCCCGAGGATGCCCCGGTGAACCTGCGCGACCGAGTGGAGCGCGCCCTGGCGCATGACGTGGCCTCGATCTCCCCCCTCACGGGCGGGTGCGTGGCCCAGGTCGCCCGCGTGGACCTGCGCGGGGGTGACCCGGTGGTCGTCAAGTGGGGTCAGGGGGCGGGCGTCCGGCTCGACGTCGAGGCCTTCATGCTCCGCCTGCTCGGGGAGCACCTGCCCACCCTGGTGCCCCGGGTGCTCCACGATGACGCCGACCTGCTCATCATGTCGCACATCGAGAACGACGGCGGGCGCTCGGACGCGGGCATGATGGAACTGGGCGAAGCGCTGGGGAGGCTCCACGGCGTGCGGGGCCCCGCCTTCGGGCTTGAGCAAGAGACGCTCATCGGCCCTCTCCCGCTGCCCAACCCGTGGGGGGACTCCTGGACGGAGTTCTTCGGGGAACACCGCCTCCGGGCGATGGCCCGGGGGGCGCACGAGGCGGGGCGCCTGGGGGCGTCGGACCGCAGCCGGGTGGACCGGCTCTGCGAGCGTCTGGGGGATCTGCTGGGGGAGGAGCACACGCCGACGCTGGTGCACGGGGACCTCTGGTCGGGGAACGTCCTCTGGCGGGGCGGGTCGCTGGCGGGGGTGATCGACCCGGGGTCGTACTTCGGGGTCGGGGAGGTGGACCTGGCGATGATGGACCTGTTCGGCGGGTTCTCGCGGGCGTTCTGGGAGCGGTACGCGGAGGTCCGCGGGGGGTCGGAGGCGGCCTGGGAGGGCTTCTGGGGGGTCCGCCGGGAGGTCTACCAGCTCTTTCCCCTGCTGGTCCACGCGCGTCTGTTCGGGGGCGGGTACGTGGGGCAGGTCCGTCGGACGCTGGATCGGCTGGTGGGGTGACCCAACGCGAACGCCCGGCCCCACGGGGGGCCGGGCGTCGAAGGGTGGCCAACGGGATTCGAACCCGCGACCTCCTGGACCACAACCAGGTGCTCTAACCAACTGAGCTATGGCCACCGTTTTGTCGTCCGGGGGTGGGCCGGGCGACGCTTGCGAAGCTACGGTACGGGGGCGGGCGAGCGGCAGTCAACGTCGTCCGCGGACAATGAGTTGTCGGAGAGCCGCCCCCACGGGGTGGTGATCCGGGGGACCATCCCGCGGACGCGGGTTTTTTCGTCCCGACAGGAGAACCCAGACATGCCGACCGTAAGCGCGAACTCGCTGGACCTCTCGCCCTCCCGGGCCATGACGAACCTGTCCACCGCCGAGCTGATCGAGCGGGCCCTGGCGCGGGGAGAGGGACGATTCGCGGACAACGGAGCGCTGGTCGTGATGACCGGCGAGCGGACGGGTCGCTCCCCCACCGACAAGTGGCTCGAGGACACGCCGGGCATCCATGACAACATCTGGTGGGGCAAGGTCAACCAGCCGATCACCCCCGACCAGTTCGACACCGCGCTGCGCATGGCGACCGAGTACATGAACGGGCTGGACGAGGTCTTCGTCTTCGACGGGTTCGCGGGCGCGGACACGGCCCACCGCCTCGGCGTTCGCGTCGTGACGGAGCTGGCGTGGCACGCGCTCTTCGCCGAGACGCTCTTCAT